>JAIPCX010000019.1 GCA_021737945.1 Polynucleobacter sp. | reverse complement strand
TGATGGCCTGCTTGCTGCCAGCACTGGTATCGGCACAGACGATTACGCTTAAGGTTCATCATTTTCTGCCGGCAGGCTCAACGGCTCACAAGAATTTTATGGTGCCTTGGTGCGCCAAGATAGAAAAAGAATCAGCGGGTAAACTCAAATGCCAGATCTATCCCTCAATGCAAATGGGTGGCTCTCCACCACAACTGTTTGATCAGGCTAAGGATGGTGTGGTGGATATTATCTGGACTGTGCCCGGCTATCAGGCAGGACGCTTTCTTGTGACCGAGGCTTTCGAATTGCCTTTCATGGTTCAAGATTCTGAGCGCGCTAGTCGCGGCTTGTGGAATTATGCGATGAAGAATGCAAGTGCTGAATACAAAGGTGTGAAACCGATTTTGTTTCATATGCATGATGGCGCACTGCTGCATACGACAAAAAAACAAGTCAAAACAATTGAAGATTTCAGAGGCCTGAAAATTCGTGCGCCCAATCGTCAGGCGTCTAAAATGGTCGCAGCTTTGGGAGCTACACCCGTACCTATGCCACTGCCTCAGGCGGCTGAAGCGCTCTCCAAAGGTGTGATTGATGGTGCGATGATTCCGTGGGAAGTTATCCCGACCATGAAATTTGAAGAAATCACTAAATTTCATACCGAAGCAGCAGCCGGTGAGGCACAAATGTCAAATACCGCATTTGTGTTTGCAATGAATCAGGCCAAGTACGACAGCTTGCCACCCGAATTGAAAAAAGTTATTGATGCTAATAGCGGACCCGAAATGTCGGCCTGGGTAGGAAAAGTGTTTGTTGAAGATATTGCTCCCGGACGCAAATCGGCTGAGCTACGCAAAAATACTTTCTTCACCTTGCCCGCCGCTGAAATAAAACGCTGGGAGATAGCTACTGCTGGCGTTGCTGATGAATGGGTCAAAGAAGTGACAAGCAAAGGATTTGATGGCAAGCGCTTGTTGGATGAGGCGAAAGCTGCCTGCAAATAATTTAATTGAAAATGAGTGATGTAAAAAAGCCCGGACATTTAACCGGGCTTTTTTTATTTGAATGACTCGTTCAATACACTGATCGATAAAAATGGTAGCGAAATTAATTTACTACTTTGGCTGAACCAGTTCGCGACTTAACGGCTAATTTAGAATTTTCAATCTCTGCCGCAAACACAGCCAGTAATGTTGGGTTGACGTTGCCCATCGCGCTCACCGCTTTTTCAGCCCAAACGAAATAATCTTGTTTGTGTTGTAAGGACCAATTCTTAGGTGCTGTCTTGCTACCAATTTGACGCACTGTTTCAATGATCTCTGCTAGCACCACCAACTTCGCCTTGCGCGACAACGATGGCATGACCAAGATACGAAGAGCTTTTCGGGTGGCCAAAGAAAACTTAACATTTTCTGTCAGCTCTGCCACCACCATGCTGACCTCAGGTCCAAAGACTTGAGCAATTTCTTCATCGTTCGTGCTGGTGAGTTGTAGGGTCTGACGCAGTACTGCAGCGACGGTTAAAAAGGGATCGGACTCACCCCCTTCTTCCTGCAAAATTCGTATCAGCTCAGTGCGATCAGGTACGCAATAGATGCCTGGATCACCCACGGGCTGCGCACCGCCAAATTTGCCTGCGCAAAAGGCGAGTGCTTTATCAATCAGTGACGGGCTTTTCGACATGTTGGCAATAGTATCGCGGTTGGCTGACGACTCTCGATCCGAGCTTACTCCATGTGCAGACTTGACGGCTAAGACGGGACTGTAAATAACTTACTATTCATAAATGGTAGCAGACAACCAACGTTTAAAATATCAACATTCGTTTAGGTACAAGCCTTAAGTACTAGCCCTGGGCATTGTTGAGTAAAGGCGTAAAGGATACACATGAACCCCTATTGCATTCGTTTTTTGCTGGGCTGTTTTCTCTGGATAGTTTCGGCGCTGGCGATCGCTGCATCCGCCGAACTGCCTAGGGCTGAAAATTTACAGACCGATGCTCAACAGGCGGTTGCTGATAAAAAGCCGATTGTGTTGTTCTTCACTCTGCCTAACTGTAGCTATTGCCGTATCGTGCGCTACGATTATTTTCTACCATTACTCAAACAGCGCACAGGTAATGACCAACCCATCATTCGTGAAATTTCAGTCACCGGGCAAAACCGTGTGACGCTCTTCGATGGACAACGCCTCACCGAAACTGAACTTGCTGAACGCTATAAAGTGCACATGACCCCGACCGTCCTATTCGTTAATCATGAGGGCGACGTTGTAGGAAATTCCATCATTGGCGGTGATCACCCCAACTACATTACCTTATTTGATAAGTCACTCGCAGAGGCAAGTACAAAAATGGCAGGTAAACGTGTTCGGGTCAGATAGCTACGCAAGCGTCATACAGTAAATTGATAGTCAGCCGAACAAAAAATTATCAATAGCGCAAAACATCACGACCAAATACCTTGCGCTGGTATAGTACGTATGAACTCTCACACCACATGCTAGCCACTGCTGCCGCATGCTGGATTAAAACTACATAGAACGCTGTGATCGACAAATGACTTCGAGTATTTCATTGAGCTTAAAAGGACAACGCGCGCTAGTCACAGGCGGTGCTTCTGGTATTGGCCTGGCTATTACACAAGCACTGGTAGCGCAGGGCGCTAACGTGATTATCTGCGGTACAAAAACTGAAGCTCTGTCCCAAGCCAAAGCAGCGCTGCCAGAAATTCTTACCTGCGTAACCGACATAGCAACTGAAGCAGACGTCTTAAAAATGTTTTCTCAGATCGATACCGCCTGGGGTGGGCTCGACATACTCATCAATAACGCGGGTATCGCTGGTCCCACGGCAGCCATAGAAGATATAACGCTCGCTGATTGGTCGCAGTGCATGGATGTGAATTTAACCGGCACGTTCTTATGCACTCGTGGTGCTGTACCCGCTATGAAGCAGCAACGCAGCGGTAGCATTATCAATATTGGCTCGGTCGCTAGCCGCTTGGGCTTTCCTCAGCGCTCGCCCTACTCCGCCACAAAATATGGCGTGATTGGCCTCACTGAAACCTGGGCGACTGAACTTGGCCCGCATGGAATCCGTGTGAATGCTGTCTTGCCGGGTATCGTCGAAGGACCGCGACAAGATCGCGTGCTGTCAGCCAGTGCAAGCACGGCCGGTGTGAGCGTCGATCAAATGCGTGAACGCGTATTGCAGCGAGTATCACTACGTAAAATGGTGAGCGCCGATGATATTGCCTCAGCTGTGATTTTTTTATGTTCATCAGCGGGTGCGTCAATTACCGGACAAAGTCTGTCTGTCGATGGCAACGTAGAGACCCTAGTACGCTAAGTTCAAACACAACGATGTTAATCATTCGTTCAAATACAAATTTATTAAGTAAAGAAAAGATATTGTGAAACAAGCACTCGTTACTCTCGACATGGAAGGCGTACTCACACCAGAGATTTGGATTGCCGTTGCAGAAAAAACGGGTATTGCTGAATTACGCCGCACCACACGTGACGAACCCGACTACGACAAACTTATGCAAGGTCGATTGGCGATTCTTGATCGGCATGGATTAAAGCTGTCCGACATCCAGAAAGTCATTGAAACATTAGAACTGCTACCTGGCGCTCGCGCCTTTATGGATACTTTACGCTCGCACGTACAGGTACTGATTTTGTCAGACACCTTTGAGCAATTTGCCGCCCCTTTTATGCGTCAGCTAGGTATGCCCACGTTGCTTTGTCATACGCTGATTGTAGAAAACGACAAAATCGTTAATTACAAATTACGCCTACCTGATCAAAAACGCGAAGCCGTTGCAGCATTTAAAAAACTAAACTATCGGGTGATTGCCGCCGGTGATTCATTCAATGACACCTCGATGCTGAAAGAAGCCGATGCAGGATTCTTGTTCCACGCACCAGATACTATCAAGGCCCAATTTCCTGAATTTAAAGCCGTCGATGAGTTTGACGATTTACTCTTATTAATAAATAAAGCTATACATCCTACGAACTAAGTAATGAACTGAATGATGATGCGGAGGACCTCGTGATTCCATGGCAAACTGTTTGGTACTATGTTTCACAATTTATATTGATTCTTTTTTCGCTGATTGAACTCTTGCTAGCTGCGAAACTGGATATGCCGAATTCGTTGATATCGCTGGTGCTTGGCGTAGTACTCGCCGTGATCGCCTACTTTAAATACCGCCGTCGCCGTAGACGCTATGAAACAGACTTTGAACAAGAATATTAAAAATTTATCTCCAAACATAAAATAATTCATTTTAGAGAAACGTATGACGACATCGACACCACGCGTTGCCTTGATTACAGGCGCAGGAACTGGCATAGGAAAAGCAAGCGCAAAAGCGCTGTTAGGTGCTGGCTATCAGGTTGTTTTGTCTGGCCGTAATGCAGACAAACTCCAAAAAGCGATACAAGAAATCGGCGGAACATCAGATAACTGTCTAGCAGTCGCTTGTGATGTAGGCAAACCCGAGAGCGTGAAAGCCATGTTTGCCAAACTGAAGGCGAAATTTTATCGGATAGACGTGCTATTTAATAACGCCGGCACCTTCACAACCGCCACGCTAGCAGAGGACATCAAATACGAAGATTGGATTAGTGTGGTTGATACCAACCTCACTGGATCATTTTTGTGTGCGCAAGAAGCCATACGCATGATGAAAGAGCAATCACCTAAAGGTGGTCGTATCATCAACAATGGATCAATCTCAGCGCATGCGCCACGTCCACTGTCTTTACCCTACACCGCAACCAAACACGCGATTACAGGCCTCACCAAATCGATCGCACTGGACTATCGCAATGACAATATCGCTTGCAGCCAAATCGATATTGGCAATGCAGCGACTGAGATGACACAGAAAATGGCGAATGGCATTTTACAGGCGGATGGTACGACCAAGGTAGAACCGCGCATGAATGCCGATCACGTTGCGCAGGCCGTGCTTCAGATTGCTCGGCTGCCGTTAGAAAGCAACGTGCTGTTCATGACTATTATGGCGACCAACATGCCGTATGTTGGCCGCGGCTAATCAGGTAGCTACCTTAGTTACGTGATTAGTTACGTGCAGCGATATACGACACCATATGAGGCATGTGCTCATCGGCATGCCCCTCATCGCTCGCCATTGAAATAGTTTTCATGATGGCCGACGCTACCAAATGATCGGCATGCGTATCAGATGCATAGGTCGTGTAGTAACCCAGATCTTTGAGGGCGTTGGATAAGGTGAACTTCAGATTTGAGGTATCACCGTCATTCAGTAAATAGGGTTTCAATCGTTCCAATGCCATGCCACCGCCACCGCCTTTGGCCAACACATCAACAAAGGCAGCGGGATCAATGCCTGATTTGCGCGCGCACGCAGCAGCTTCAGCAATCACTGTTACGGTCCCAAGTGACACATAGTTATGCAGCAATTTCATTTGATGTCCTGCGCCAACGGCTCCTACATGATTAATGTTTTCTGCAAAACAGGCTAGCAAGGGCTTGATTTCTTCAAAGGTTTGATCATCACTGCCGACTAAGAGATTCAGTCGACCCTCTGCTGCTTCTTTAGGGGTGCGCGTCATCGCCGCATCGATCATTACGCCACCGGCTTTTTGTACTTGCTTAGCTAACTGTTGAGTAGCCGAGGGTATAGACGTCGAACAATCAATGACGATAGTTCCCGACCTCAAACCTTGAATCAATCCATCCGACCCAGTCAATACAGCTTCCACTTGAACAGCACCGGTAACACACAACAGAATAATGTCTGCCTCTGCACCGAGTGCTTTGGGTGTTGTTACTGTTTTTACACCTTGGGCTAACAACGAAGTGAGCGGCTGGTTACCCGCATGCTCCATGACTGTCAGCGTATAGCCATGCTTGACTATGTTGCTAGCGATACCGTGACCCATCAAACCTATACCTATCATTCCTATTTTTTTCATTTTTATTCTCTGTAATGAGTGGGTTTTACGTTTGCGTCGATTTCAAAAGCGATGCAAAGCGATGCAAAGCGAATTGTTATGTTATGACCACTGTATCAATCACTAGGCTTTAGCAATCGGCACGAGCCGGAAAATAGCCTGCGCGTACCGGACTGGCTACCATGATCAAAAATGCTTCCTGAACTGCATATGCTTCGCGTTCGCGCGTATACCAAAGCACACATTTCTCATGTATCGATAGCTCTGACTTGGATGGTGGCAGATTTAACTGCTGCAAGTAATGCACCATCTCATGCAACAGCACTGATCGATCAAACAAATTTGTCTCAGGCTTAAGTTTATCATCGAGATAAACAGTCATACCACCTTGATAGTGTCCCAGCACAGTACATTTTGACTCACAGGCGAGCTGACTCAGATCGTCTGACGATAGATAGGTGACGGTGGGGTACTGCTCTGGCAAGGGATAACGAGTCAATCGTTGTAGCGTTGAGAAAATTAATGGAACTAATTCTTCTTTGTTGATGTTCAGACGAGCACCTGCAAAATCATCAAGAAATTTTTGTTGATCACCCTTATATTTTTCGTACATACCGCTATTACTCGTGGAATCAGTCGTAATCGCCTGCCCGATAGAGATCGGAAACAAAATTACGAAAAATAGACAGCGAAAAAACCAGCGATTAACTGAATCATTCTCCATGTAATCAGTTTAGGGAGTTGTGAAATCAAACACTAAATTTAGATAACGCCTGCCAACTAAATCTTTGGTCATCACTATTGATTGTGCACCTAATTGCGCCTCAAGCGTAAATCGCCCACTGGCCGGGGGATTGATGTAAAAAAAAGGGCCTAAGGCTTTCGCTTCTACCATCAACTCGCCGGAGACATTTTTTACTCGAATGAGTATTTCTTTACTGTCGATCAGCTGACCATTATTTCGCAGCACCAGCTGTATCGGATATTTCGGTGCCTGAGCTTCTAAAAAGGCTCGCTCGTCGTCGCCGTTACCACCAGTGATAAATGTATACTCACCTTGACGCTGAAGTTTAATATCATCGGCATGTGCTGAAGATGCGCACAAGAAGCACGCAAGCGCGCAAACCACGAATGACTTTAGCGATTTAGACAACATACCAGCTGGCTGAGTTAGCATAATTTATATTCAAATGACTGTGGTTTAAAAACCGATTTGCAAACTAAAACACGCGTGCTTCATTAACCTGGGAATTCTGGAAACCAACTATGATAATAATGAAAAAAATCAGTCTGTGCCTGGTTTTACTTCTAAGCGCGATTAACTATGCTATCGCTCAGAATTTACCTCCATCCCTGCAGGGTAACTGGTCGGGTGTTTGGTATGTCGGCATGAGTAGCGGCAAGGTTAACTTACGCTTAGACGCGAATGGCGGTGGACGGATTAGCTTTACTAATTTTGAAGAATTTAGTGATAACGACATCCCGATCAGCAAACTATCGGTCGAGGGTGACACGGTAAAATTTTCCGTACCGAGCAATGGGAATGCAGAATTCTCCATCAACCTAAAATTTAAACAAGAAGCCAAGAGCTTAGACGGGGGTGGAAAATTCGATGGCGCTGGCGCAAAAATCGTTTTCAATAAAGTAGATTGAATCCGAATTTTTTGCCTGTGCCGACAGCTACTAGACTGAAGTAGGCAAATTTCTTTGTAAAGCAAAACTCGCAGTTCGGTGGGTCATCAAACAAATAAATACTGACCCACCAAAAATATCAACTCTTCGCTAACTCTATTTATTCGCTGGGCAGCGATTTTATATACTTTGCGAGCATCTTAATTTCATCGTCTTTCAAGGTATTCTTAAAGCTGGGCATCGAACCCTGACCTTTGATAATCGTGTTGTAAACACCTGTCTCATCTAAGCTGGTACCGGCTAATTTCGGGCCACCCTTGCCAGCTTTCATGCCAAACATCCCATGGCACCAGCTACAACTATTGGCAAAAATTTTTCGTGCTTCTTGGTTAGCCGCATCCTGCGCTTCTTGAGCAAACACCGACGTACTCAGCAACGCTACTAAAGCTAAACCCATCAAACCTTTTTTTGCATTGAATCTTTGCATGATACTTACTCCAGAATCAAACTACCGTACGCCTAAATAAAAGACGTAAACATCAAATCTAAAAGCAAAAAAGAAAAGCGGCAAGTTTTCACTTGCCGCTTCTCTCAACTCAACATTACTTCAGCGAGTAAACGATCAGCTGACCATTATCAGTCGGCATTTCGCTAAATGGTTTGCCGAACAGTGGCCCATAGTTACCGGCCACGTGGCTACCCCAACCAGTCACAACAGCAACGTACTGCTTGCCTTTAGCGGTGTAGCTAATCACGCCGCCGTGGTGGCCGAGACCATTGTTGTGGCTCCAGAGCTCTTTACCTGTTTTTGCATCTAAGGCCTGGAATACACCATCTGCACCTGGAACAAATAACAGATCACCTTTGGTTGACAACAACGAAGCCAACACTGGGTATTTGTACTCTACGCGCCAAGCACTCTTACCAGTGATAGGATCACGCGCCTGAATCGTGCCGTAGGCTTGCTTACCTTTTGGATGAGTTGCAGTCCATGATGCGCCGAAATAGTTTTGGCCTGAGAAATCTTTAGGACGCTCGGCTTTAACTACTTCCAGATCAAAACACCATTCCTGAGTAGCCTTGTACATCAGGCCAGTTTTTGGACTGTAGCTACCTGCGTTCCAGCTAATAGCGCCGTCAATCGCTGGGCACATATTAGGGAATTTACCTTCGGTGAAATCTACACGACCAATCAACTCACCCTTGTTGGATACGCCTTTGATGTAGTTGAATGTCTCACCAATCATGTAAGCATTTTCAACGTTTAGCTTGTTACCACCACCAATCTTGGCGCCATCGTAAACAAAGATCATGCCGCCTTTGTTTGGATGAACAACATAGTCTTTACCACCTTTAGAAATACGCATGAACTCACCCACGGCGCTATCAAAATCCCATGCGTCATGTGGCATTTCCTGGAAGTAGGACTTCAGCTTGCCGGTATCTGGATCGAGAACGATAACTGAAGATGTGTACAGATTGTCGCCTGGACGTGATCCCTCTGTTTTCCAGTTAGCACCCGCGTAGTCATAGTCAGGTGCTGGATTAGCAGTACCCCACCAAATCGAATTGGTCTTAGGATCATACTGACCTGTCATCCAACCGCCGCCGCCACCCGTTTTCCATGTGTCGTTACCCCATGAATCACGTGAGCGCTGATCACCACCGATAGTGTCAAACTGCCAGACTGTATCGCCTGTCTCTGCATTCACAGCAAAGATAGGACCGCAGCAGCCGGACAACTCACCACCGTTAGAGCCGATGATCACTTTGTCTTTCACAACCAACGGAGCACCGGTAAATCCTTTGTTACCTTTTTCGACGGTCATAACCATCTTGTCCCAAACAGGCTTACCTGTTTTCATGTCCAAGGCGATCATACGGCCATCAACTGTACCCATGTAAACCTTACCGTACGCAACCGCGATACCACGGTTGTACGGATTGTAGAAAGTACCCTCGCCGCGCTCATTATCGAGCTTAGCCTGGTAACTCCAGATAGGCTTACCGTTTGTACCATCAAGCGCCCAAACTTTGCCGCTGGCGGAGGTGTAATACAAAATACCGTCAACTGCCAATGGGAAAGATTGAATTCCGCGCTTAGTCGCGTTCGGAGTATGAATCCATGAAACGCTCAGGCTCTTTACGTTAGCTGTGTTGATTTGATCAAGACCACTGTGGTGGTAGCCATCAAATGATTGGTGATACATCAACCAGTTGTTTGGATCGTTTTGCGCATTTAAAAGCTTGTTCCATGTGACATCAGCAGTTGCTGAAGCAGCTCCGACCAGCATCAGGCTAGTGGCCAGTGCTTTGATTTTAAATTCTAGTCTCTTTGTCATTTTTATAGGCTCCTCTTAGTTTTTTGTGAAGGTGCTATTACTGCTCAATGTAACGATTATCTTCATTCAAATTACTTTACTCACCATCAAAAGCAAGCAAAGTTAAGATACGTCCTAATGTGATTTATAACAAGAAATAATTTAAACCTATTACTGATTTCTGACTTGGGTTATTAATTAAATAAGAAAATACATATAGTGCAGCTCTAACTTACGATGCACCGCAAAAAAATAGCAGCACAGAATTTTGCGACGCATCATTTATGCTGCTGTGCACACTCAATCTATAAAGATATTTTTGAATGTAAAAGCCCGTCAGCGCCAAGGCAATACTGGTGACACTGTGTGCGCAGCGCTCTTTTAATTCACGCGGATTTACCGTCCGGCCTCACAATCAGTACGCATTACATTGCCTGCACTATCTTGGGTCCAGCTGTCACCATAACGGCCATATACCAATCGCAAGACACCTTCTAGATTTATTTTCTCGACTGGATCGTTAAAAGATCGACTCTCTAATTTAGCTAGGGCTTCATCTTTTTTGATGCCGCTCTCGCGCCAAGACATAGCCTCTGAAGCAAATTTTCCGATGTCAGCGCAGGTCATGCTACCCAATGGATAAGGAGCAGCAAACGCACAAACATTACAGCCCGCTAATGCCATTAGAAGAACTAGCTTATGTATATTTTTATTCATTTTGTTTTATGATTGTTGTTGAAGAAAAAAATTAAACGAGTTTAAACCTCGGAAAATCTCTGAAATAGTAGCTTACCATTTGATGGTGTCGCTTAAAAATACGCTACTAAGACTCGGATTAACTATAAATAAAAATTTACCGCAGACCTCATCATGTATTTAATAAAAATTATAAGCAGAATATCGATCATCTTCTCGCTATCGATGGTATCCATGCACAGTGCTCATGCGGATTCATTTAAAGATTGTCCGGAATGCCCCGAAATGATCGCACTTCCCGCTGGCAGCTTTGCTATGGGAACTGACACCATCAATGAAGAGGATGCGAACTGGCCCAAAAGAACCGTCCAGGTAAAAGCATTTGCAATGAGCAAATTCGAAGTCTTACAAGACGAGTGGCAAGCCGTCATGGGTAATCGTCCGGGTGGTTTCAAAGGTGAACGCTTACCGGTAGAACAAATTACCTGGAAACTCGCCAAAGAATTTACGCGCAAGCTAAGTGAAAAAACCGGCAAAAACTACCGCCTCGCATCAGAAGCCGAATGGGAATACGCCGCTCGTGCAGGGACTGAATCTGACTACTATTTTGGTAACGACGTAGCTCGACTTCCAGAACACGCTTGGTTTGAAGAAAACTCGAATGAAACCACACATACGGCGGGTCAGAAATTGCCTAACAAATTCGGCCTGTATGACATGTATGGCAATGTGGCGGAATGGACTGACGACTGCTGGAATAAAGATTATAGCGGCGCACCCACCGATGGCTCCGCCTGGGTGACGGGTGACTGCTCTGTGCGCGTTGTTAGAGGTGGCTCGTGGTTCAATAAAACTCGCTCATTCAAATCATCAACACGCATGAAATTCTCGTCGGAGATTCGCTACAGCAGCCGTGGACTAGGCTTTCGAGTCGTGCGCGACGCGCCCTAGGTAAGTTCGTATCAAGAGCGCGCAGGGCGCACTCTGCTTAGCTGCGGTTATTTGGCGTGCGCTCGTCTTCATACTCGCCGTGATACCAAGTACCGCTGAATAGCTTTCCTTCCGGCGTCTTCATTTGTCCATGGCCATGGGGGTGACCATCTTTCCAGGCGCCTTCATACCAACTACCATCATCATGTTGATAATGGCCTTTACCGTTTTGCAAACTGTTTTTCCATTCGCCGGTATAGACACCATCTTTACGCGTTAACTTGCCCTGCCCCTCGGCCCAACCCTCGACCATCTGTCCTTCGTAGACGCCCGTAATTTTGCCGTCTAAAAACCAAATGAGTTTGCCTCTGCCATGAGCTTTCCCTTTTTTACAGGCCCCTGCCCAATTGATGCTCTCACCTTCTTGCGGGAAGATATTGGCGACCTTGCAACCCTCTGCATCTTTGATCCACTGGACTTCATCAGCGTGCGCACTAGCGAAGAATAACAATAGCGCACACACGAATAATTTAGGTTTAGACAGGGTTGGCATGTTTAGCGCTCCGAAAAAATAGTCCCATTCGCTTTGATGTCTTAATAATAATTAAGACACGAAATTCATCCTTTAGATTATTCCCATATACCTTTTGAAAATCAATATACGGCTCGCTTATTTAGTTTTGCAAATGATACTTGCCAATGCCGCCACGGCTGAATTGGGTGGAATCGCTGTCCATGCCTCGGTCTCTGTCTCGTCTCGGATGATCTGACCTGCAGCTTTTTCCTTGGAATACGTCACCAACTTAAGCACCCTCGATTGGGCATGCACACAATCATATTCACGCGTAATTTGACGCGAGCGTTCAGCCCGATCACTCGGTGTTTTGAAATCATGGATGGTATGGGTAATGATGTTCTCACCGGCTCGCTGAGTGGAATTAGGCGGCAAATAAAAATTAAATTTATCGCTCTCGAAATAGGTCTGCCATTCTTCAGCAAACACAGCGCATGAGCTGAGTATCAATCCAACAAACAACAGTCGCTTGGTTTTTTTACTTTTTTTCATAGTACGTCTCCACGGCTTTTGTAGGAATATTTTGGCATTCGCTACTACAGCTATATCAGCTGTTACAACTAGGGATCTAATGTTTTGGGTAAAAAACTAATCACTATTAAAGTGGCAGCAGAGGTAGTAGCCATCAACCACATCACCATTGAGCGGACTCCTAAAAAATAGCGAAGCGCACTCCTGAAAAACAACTACACACCCATCTGGCGAGCAAGATCATTCAAGTCCGTCGACGTATACGTAAACCGGGTTAGATCACCCTTGGCAGCAGCATTACCTACGCCATACTCCAGCGGACGCTCGACAAACGCCGTCTGCAAACCACAGGCTTTAGCCGCATCAAGATCATCTTCATGCGCGGCCACGAGCATGACCTCGGAGGGCGGCAAGTCAAAAATCTCTCCCACACCGAGATAGGTTTCGGGATCCGGTTTGTAATGACGAAATACCTCAGCCGATAAAATCAAATCCCAGGGTAGTCCAGCATTTTTTGCCATATTCGCCAGCAAACCCAAATTACCATTCGATAGCGTGGTTAGCATAAAGCGCGACTTCAGTCGCGACATACCGGGAACGGTGTCGGACCATGGACTTAACCGATGCCAAGCAAGATTTAACTGTCTACGCTTTTCTTCACTGAGATCGATAGCGAAGTCTTTCAGTATGCGATCCAGAATCAATCTATGTAGATCATCAATCTTGGTCCAGCCCAGTTTACCGGTACGAACTTCATCCATCGCAGGCTTGTAGCCAGCGCGCCAAGCGCTCGCAAATTTATCGCCATCGACACCCGGAATCAGCGCTGTCGCTTCGCGACTAATCGAACCATGCCAATCAACCACGGTGCCGAATACATCAAAGGCTAATACTTTGGGAGTAGTCATCGGTGTCACCTATGTCGCTATTGTGATTATTGTTTTGGTGGTGTGCGAGTCGCCTGCCAAGACACGAATTGCAATTTTCCATCGCGTTTCGCCCAGATGCTATGAAAGCGCAGTTCAATACTAAGATCTTTGTCATTTAGCTGAACATCAAAATTACCCAAGCCCGTGATGGTGGCAATACAGCCGAATGTTCTGACCTTAACATCCGAGCGACGCATCACTTTGTATTTCACCATACCGCTGCGCATAGATTCGATATACGACTGCTTGTTATCGACTACGGAACTGCTATGAATATAAACAAGATCGTCAGCAATCAATTTTTCCATAGCAGCAAAATCATTCGTCATTTGCGCCGCATAGCGCGCGTCTTCTTGCTTGATCACTTCGTCAGAATTTATCGCATCGCATGTTGCAGCGATGGCACCGTGAGTGCCAGCGAAAGCAAGCATAGCCAAGCAGAGGATGGTAGAGCGTAGAGTCAACATGGGGGTCTCCTGTTTATTATTATTTTGTCGGCGCAAATATAAACGACTTATTTTGCGATGCACCAACACCTTGCAATAACGATTGCCAAAATTAGCAGCCGTTAGCCAGATTTCGCCATTGATGATACTGTAATTAAAAGAGCTTTCGTAAAAACTACTATCAACTGCGTTACCAAAACAGCATGATGAACTATGCTTTTTTACTCTGAACGTTTGGAGAGTCTGATGAAACAAATTATTTCGCGCTGCACTTTATTGCTGCTACTTACTATTCCTATGTTTTCTATTGCTGATACCACGCAGTGGATTGCTGACAAACGTGGATGCAAGGTCGTTAATATCGCGCCGCAAGATGGTGAAAGCATTACCTGGAGTGGTGAATGCAAGAATGGCTTGGCTACTGGCGAAGGAACACTGACGTGGTTTCAACAAGGCGTTCAAGTTGAGACTTATAGCGGGCCGATGGTAAATGGCTACGCAGAAGGCCGTGGACGAATGGTGCGCGGCAGTGGTACCTACTTCGGCGAATGGAAAAAAAGTATGCAACATGGCAAAGGCCGCTTTGAAGATGCTGACGGCAGTTGGTATCAAGGCGAATGGGAGGATGGCCAACCTCACGGACGCGGCCAAATGCTCACGCCTGAGGGAGAACTACTCAAAGGCTATTGGAATAAAGGTGAATTCGAAGAAGCTGGTGCTATGCCTGGAAGAACCTAAGCATTTTTATTTAGCTCACTTAAGCACTCAAAAAAATCAACACCGGCGCATGACCACGAATGAGGTCATACGCCTTATTATGCAGCGCATAATTTAAAATACTCTGCATAATTACCGTAACTATGACTACCCGAATTTCCCGCACTGCTTTTCTGACCTTATTACTGATTGCTGTCATGATGGGCGGAAATCACGTCGCTGCGCGATTCGCATTTAATGATTCTGTCAGTGTGATTACAGCGGTAATTTTTCGTAGCGGTGTAACCGCCATCATCATCACTTTACTTTTACTTCAACAGAAAGTACGCATACAATTTTCAGCACGCCACAAACAAGTGATGCCTGTGATTGGCGTGTTGGTGGCTATACAAAGTTTTTGTCTCTATTCGGCAGTCGCCCGACTCCCTATTGCATTAGCGTTATTAGCTTTTAATACCTATCCCTTGTGTAGCGCATTTTGGGCGCGTGTCCTGTACAAACACCGCGCTGAACCCTTCGTTTTAAAAGCGATGCCCGTAATGTTGCTAGGACTAGCACTAGCCCTTGATGTATTCGGTGCCGCATCGGGTCTGGGTGCAGCGGCACACTGGCAGCACATTGGGGCGGGCGTAGGTTTCGCGATTGCAGCGGCAGCGACCTTTGCGCTCGCTATGATTTTGACTCAACATGAAGCAGTTGATCTGGATGGTCGTGTAAGAACAGCGATGACCATGAGTATGGTGGTGCTACTCGCTTCCGCGTTTGCTGTCGTAAGTGGTGGATGGTCCCTGCCACGCACCGCACTAGGATGGTGGGGATTAGGGGGACTAACGGCACTATATGGAACCGCGTTCACATTAATGTTTAGCCTGTTGCCACGACTAGGCGTGGTTGGCAATTCAGCCATCATGAATATCGAACCGGTATTTGCCTTAGTTTTAGCTTGGCTGTTACTCGGTCAAGCGATCGCACCGATACAAGTTGTCGGTGCTTTAATCGTGGTGTCAACCGTGATGGTGCTAGGCTTGCGTCGCAGGTAAACTGATCTCTTCCGGTAAAACAGTTTATCGTTCTTTGAAAAGGCTACGTCGCATGGACAAAATAGATTTTTCTCCTTGGCAGGTCCCTCATGCCACCAAATTGCGTCTGGATGATTTTGATACGTCTCCACCCGAGGAGCTGGAGCTAGATGAAGATGATCTCAAACATCATCAAACCAAATTAGAAGAAAAGCTGAATAAATTGCAATCTTTGTTCTATTCCTCAAAATCAAAGGCCATATTGCTGATTTTGCAGGGCATGGATACATCGGGTAAAGATGGCGTGATTCGTCATGTGTTTTCGCATGTTAGTCCGTTGGGTATGCATGCAATAGCCTTTGGTGCACCGACTGAAGTAGAGCTGCGACATGATTTTTTATGGCGCATACACAATAAACTACCCGCCTTAGGGGATATAACAATTTTTAATCGTAGCCACTATGAAGATGTGCTGGTGACTCGCGTGCGTGGAATGATAGACAAAGCAACCTGCGAAAAACGATATAAACATATTGAGCACTTCGAATCTCTTTTGACGGATAACAATACCGTCATACTCAAATGTTACCTGCATATATCCAAGGATGAGCAAAAAAAACGACTTCAAGCACGACTCGACGACCCCTCCAAGCACTGGAAGCTGCAGGCATCCGATTTTGCAGACAGAAAATTATGGCCTGATTTCATGAAAGCCTATGAAGACGCCATCGCAGCCACCAGCACCAAACAAGCGCCTTGGTATGTCGTACCTGCTGATTCGAAACCTCATCGTGATTTATTTATCGCAAATCTATTAGTACAAACACTCGCTCGACTTGACCTTCCCCTGCCCAAACCTACCTTTTCAATCGACAAAGTAAAACTCGACTAATGCGCGAGCAAACAGGAGATGTGTGGGGTGGCTTAGCGGCGATGATGGTAGCGCTGCCAGCGTCGATTAGCTTTGGCGTCATCGTCTACGAACCGTTAGGTCAAATGTATAACGCACAGGGCGCTATGGCCGGCATCATCGGCGCCACGCTGCTGGGGTTTTTTGCAGCGATGTTTGGCGGTTGTAAGCGATTAATTTCTTCACCCTGTGCACCGGCTGCTGCTGTGTTGTCTGCATTCGCAATTCAATTTACGCAGACAGGTATGCCACCTGATCAAATTTTGTTAGCCTTGTTGTTGATAGGCCTGCTCGCCGGTGGTTTTCAGATTGCGTTCGGTCTGTTGAAGCTAGGCGGCTTAATTAAGTACATGCCTTATCCGGTGGTCAGTGGCTATCTCGCTGGCGTGGGCCTCATCATCATCACTGCTCAAATGCCCAAGTGCTTAGGCATTACCAGTCATCAGGGATTCTGGTTCGCTATCACTTCAGCCGACCAGTGGCGCGCGGCCAGTTTAATCGTTGGTATCGTAACAGCCGCGCTGATGCTTATTGTCCCTCGAGTTACTCAGCGAATTCCAGCAGTGATTATTGCCATCATCGGTGGTGTCACGACCTACTGGCTACTGAGTTTTTGGGATACCGATCTGCTACAACTTCAGAACAACACACTTATTGTTGGTCCACTCGGTGGTACCGGTATGAGTGGAGATGCCGGTGATGCGATGGGCGGCATTACGAATTTTTTATCTAGCATCAGCCTTCCCTACCGCGCATTGGCAGATGCGTCGTTACCACCGATTAAAGCACTGATCTATCCCGCTCTGACCTTAGCGATATTACTTTCGATTGATACCCTGAAGACTTGCGTCGTATTGGATTCACTCACACACAGCCGCCATGATTCGAATCGCGAACTGTTGGGTCAAGGCATAGGTAACATAGCCTCGTCACTTTGTGCAGGTATGCCTGGCTCGGGCACGATGGGCGCCACCTTACTGAATATCTCTAGTGGCGCACAGACGCGCGCTTCAGGAATGATCGAAGGTGTGATGATATTGGTGGCTTATGTGCTGCTGGCTGCAATGCTGGCCTGGCTACCCTTAGCGGCACTGGCCGCTATTTTAGTGGTGGTTGGTTTTCGCATGATCGACCGACACAGCTTTGCACTTCTACAATCCAGTGATACAAGGCTGGATTTTTTAGTCATCCTCACCGTTGCAATGGTGGCATTGACGATTAGTTTGATTGCCGCTACTGGCGTTGGTTTGTTACTAGCGATTTTGCTTTTCCTGCGTAAGCAAATTGGTACTCATCTGATACGCCGCACCACCTTCGGTAATCAAGTTTTTTCTCGCAGTGAGCGACTCGAGAGCGAGCGCCAACTGCTTGAGGAAAAAGGACATCAAACCGTGATACTTGAATTACAAGGGTCTCTTTTCTTCGGTACCGCGAATCAGCTCTACCAAGCCGTCGAGCCTTATCTGCAAGGCTACCGCTATCTCATTTTAGATTTGCGCCGCGTGCAGTCCGTCGATATGACGGCTGGCCATATATTGGAGCAAATAGGAGATGCTTTACACGAAAATCAGTGCGAGCTAATTTTGAGCGACTTACCCAGCACGATACCCACCGGTGAAAACCTGAAAAGCTACTTTGACCATTTAGGCATACTGCGTGAGCAGCAACATATCCGCGTGTTCGATGAGTTGTATGACGCACTCGAATGGATAGAAGATCAATGGTTACTCAACTCAGATTTACGGCCGCGCTCAGAACAAGCCTACTCGCTGCGCGACTTCGACGTATTTAAAAATCACAAGGACGACACCCTTATCGATTTGCAAGCTTGCATGGAGCCACGCCACCTGAAAACCGGCCAGCTGCTGTTTGAAGTCGGATCAAAGAGCGATGAAATTTTTTTCATCATGCAGGGCGAAGTTCGGCTCGACATTCCGCTGCCTGACGGTCACCAACATCACATCGCAACGCACCATCAAGGTGACTTTATGGGCGAACTCGGGTTTCTTGACCAGCGTCCGCGCATCGATTCCGCCACCGCGATCACCGACGTCGACGTGCTCGTGCTCTCGCGATCGCGCTTAGATGAATTGGCAGATCATCACAAGCGTTTAGGTGTGAGCTTGATGACAGAAATCGCGCGCGTACTCGCTTCGCGATTGCGACAATCGAATGATGAGCTGCGAGTACTCGAAAGCGCCTGATTTTTTTCATCAATGCGCAGTCTTTCACGATCAATTCATTTCGTTCGCGTTGTATTCATCGCTCGAAATGCCTTTGTTTATGCGGCTTTTTAAAAAATCGATTCACCTGCACGTTGATTCGTAAAAAATAATTTTGCATCTTCAACGAACGAAAAAAATCTCTCATGACCCACCTCATCGGGGTCAAAAATCCCTCCAAAAGCAAATTTCTGGACCCGTTCAGGACTTGTGGTATACTGTGCATATATACAGTAGTTAAGCAATCCATCAACCCTCTCAGAACCCGCACAAAACGTAGTGGAGTTACGAAAATGGAAACCGAAATGATTGACCAGGAGTTACCTGGCAAGCTTGAAATAAAGATCGTCTCGCGCCCTTCGAGTCAGGCGCAGCGCATCTGGCGCAAACGTGGTCGGCCACGTGATTTGCGTAGCCAAGCCGGCTTCCAACATATCGCAGCGCATTTGATTGCGGTAAGTCTGATCACACCGAACACGCAATAAATTCATCTATTCTGGTTCTCCAGGAATATCTTTAAGCCGTTTGTCGGAAACTTCCGCAAACGGCTTTTTCATTGGTACAGCCCAAACCCTGCCCTCATCAAAACCGAATATTCGATATAAGCATTTCGGGCTACTATCTTATTCACCCGTTTTACCCCTAAAAAACCTATAACTCCCGAGAGACAGCGATGATACGAGTACTCAAAGCCGGCCAATCCGTAGATCAAAAAGCACAAGACCAAACCAGCGTTCGCGACACCGTTACCAAAATTCTTTCCGAAATTGAAGCGCATGGTGATTCCGCCGTCGCTGAAATGTCGAAAAAATTTGACCAATGGTCGCCAGCGAGTTTTCGTCTCTCCGATGACGAGATCGCTAAATGCGTCAAGTCGCTAAGCCAAGGCCAGCTCGATGACATTCGCTTTGCACAAGAACAGGTCAGAAATTTCGCCAAGATACAGCGCGAATCGATACGCGATGTTGAAGTTGAAACGCTGCCCGGCGTAATTCTTGGTCATAAAAATCTACCGGTTGAAAGTGTAGGTTGCTATGTCCCAGGCGGTAAATTTCCTTTGGTCGCATCCGCGCACATGGGTGTGGTTACAGCTAAGGTCGCTGGTGTTAGTCGTATCCTCGCTGCCTCACCACCGGTAAATGGTGCACCGAATCCAGCGGTTATCGCTGCTATGCATTTAGGCGGTGCAGATGAAATCTATACCTTCGGTGGTGTACAAGCGATCGGCGCGATGGCCATCGGCACACAAACGATCAAATCTGTTTCGATGTTGATCGGACCCGGTAATGCCTTCGTCGCCGAAGCTAAGCGTCAACTATTTGGTCGTGTTGGTATTGATTTGATTGCTGGCCCAACTGAAACACTCGTCATTGCCGATGACACTGTCGATGCTGAAATGTGCGCCACCGATTTGCTCGGTCAGGCAGAACATGGTTACAACACACCGGCTGTACTGTTAACCAATTCAGAAAAACTCGCCCATGCCACCGTTGCTGAAATTGAGCGCTTACTCAAAATTCTGCCAACGGCTGCAACCGCTTCTGTGTCGTGGCGCGATTTTGGTGAAATCATCGTCTGCGACACACTGGAAGAAATGGTCAGCGAAGCCGATCGCATCGCTTCCGAGCATGTACAAGTCATGACACGTGATGATGATTATTTCTTAAATAATATGCGCAACTACGGCGCCTTATTCTTAGGCCCACGCACTAACGTCGCTTATGGTGACAAAGTGATCGGTACGAACCACACACTGCCAACAGGTAAAGCGGCACGTTACACCGGCGGTCTATGGGTAGGTAAATTCATCAAGACCTGTACCTATCAAAAAGTACTCACCGATGAAGCCAGCACCATGGTGGGTGAATACTGCTCGCGCCTATGTACGCTAGAAGGCATGATCGGGCATGGCGAACAAGCCAATCTGCGTGTACGTCGTTACGGTCATCAAGACGTGCCTTACGGCGGCGTACCGGGCTGATTCAAGGGTTTACATAACCATGAGCCAATTCCCCGCCCCGAATTTCAGACTGGATGGAAAAAAAGCACTCGTGACAGGTGCCAGCCGCGGTATTGGGTTGGCTGCTGCTGTGGCACTCGCGCAAGCGGGTGCGCATGTCACGCTGGCGGCGCGATCGAAAGATGAACTCGCCGTTGCCTGCAAAGACATCACCGCTGCCGGTGGTCATGCTGATTTTGCGGTGTTAGATGTCACCGACTCAGCTGCTGTCGATCATCTAATTGATAGCCAAGGTCCCTTTCATGTACTGGTGAATAACGCAGGCATGAACCGGCCTAAGCCTTTGGTCGATGTCACCAACGACGATCTCGATGACATTTTTGATTTAAACGTCAAATCGGTTTTTTATGCTTCACGCGCAGTCGCTAAAGGTTTGATCGCTGCCAAGCAACCTGGCTCCATTATTACTATCTCTTCACAGATGGGACATGTGGGCGCCTCTAACCGCACGGTTTACTGCGCAAGTAAACATGCGCTCGAAGGTATGACTAAAGCCCTGAGTTGGGAATTAGGTCAAAAAAATATTCGTGTTAACACGATCTGCCCAACCTTTATTGAAACGGCACTCACTAAAGGCATGTTTGAAGACCCTGTCTTTAAAGCATCCGTCGTCAATAAAATTGCCTTGGGTCGTATCGGTCATGTCAATGAAGTCATGGGTTCGGTAGTCTTTCTGGCGAGCGATGCGTCTAGTCTGATTACTGGTAGTGCACTAATGCTCGATGGTGGCTGGACTGCCGCCTAAAATAAAAAAGGGAAATCATGAATGCTATCGATCTAACAAAAGGTAAACCCGTCACCGTTATCGGTGCCGGTTTAGTTGGTGCTGGCTGGGCCATCGTCTTTGCACGCGCTGGTGTATCCGTACGTATGACTGATTCGAGTGCTCAGGTACTTGAGAGCGCTCCTAAATTAGTAGCGCAGCAATTAGAACGACTGCACTCGCATGGTTTACTGAAAGAACCCGTAGCCACCATACTCGGCCGCGTCAGTGTAGAACCCGATTTAAAGAAAGCCTTAGACGGCGCTATCTACGCACAAGAATCCGTGCTCGAGAAAGCGGATGTGAAACGCAAGCTGATGTTAGAAATCGAAAGCTTTGGATACAACGATCTCATCATTGGTAGTTCAACGTCGGGCATACCCGCATCTGATTTTGGTCTCGACCTGAAAATTTCACCACGCGTATTGGTGGTTCATCCCGTTAATCCTCCTTATCTGGTTCCTATCATTGAGTTGGTCGGATCACCACAAACTTCAAAAGAAACCATCGACTGGGCTGATCATTTCATGCAAGCCTTGGGACAATCGGTTATTCGTGTCAACGAAGAAATCGAAGGCTTCGTCATCAATCGTTTGCAAGCTGTCTTGTTACGTGAAGCTTGGACCATGGTGGCTGATGGCGTTTGTAGTTGCGAAGATGTCGACAAGGCGATTCGTGATGGTTTGGGATTCCGCTGGTCATTCATCGGCCCCTTTGAAACCATCGATTTGAACGCACCGAATGGTGTCGCAGATTATGCTGCGCGCTTTGGTCCGCTGTTCCATCGTATTGCTCAATCGCGTGATCAAAAGCGTCCATGGGATGAACCATTAATCAAAGAAGTTGAAACTCAGCGTCGACAATTTGTAAAACAATCCGAATTGAACGCGCGTCGTGATTGGCGTGATGAGCAGTTAATGAAATTCGCCGTCCATCGCGCAAAATCAGCAGACAAATAAACTCGCTTTGATAAATCAAATCCATGCGCCTTCACTTAGTCAAGAGTGTGTTGCTGACCAGCGTATTGCTGGTCAGTGCACATTCATTTGCGACACCACCGTATCAACGACTGGCTGGCGCAGCGGATAATGATGATCCCCTCATTGTTGCGGGCTACCGAGCAATCTTTACCTGCTCAGCACATTTTTTAATGGGCCGCCCGCTCAGCGACATCAAACGCATAGAACTCGTCGATGTCGAAGGTAAGGGCTACCCCGATCCCGTAATTGATGAAAAGCGTCGCTTAGTTTTCAGCTCTGATCCCAGTGGAAGCATTACACGCGTCGCTGCTTATCGCGACAGCATGGGCTGCACTATCTTGCCACCACAGTGGCAAATCAATGATGTGCCTCGATTACCTTATGTATCGTATGAACAAGCGCCGAATGTAAGCCACCTCGCATTCCCTGATGGCGACAAAACGAATCTACCTGCAAGCGGCATCGAACCTCGTTATTCAAAACTTAGCAAGGTACTTGATCAAGCGTTTGATGGCATCACGCATGCAAAAAAGCCTGGCACGATCACTACCTCGGTACTCGTCATCAAACTCGACAAAGCTAAAGGTGGGCAGTTAGTCGCTGAACGTTATCGCAAAGGCTTTGGTGTGCATTCAGGTTATCGGACCTGGTCAACCAGTAAAAGCATCTTTGCCACCTTGATGGGTATCGCCAGTCGTCAAGGCTTGCTGCAACTCGATCAACCAGTAGCTATTCCTGAATGGCCTGAAGGTGACGCACGTAAGGCCATCACCTATCAACAGCTGATGTGGATGTCGAGTGGGCTCTACAGTGCCGGCCCGAATTCAGCGGCTGTGTATTTTGGTGGACAAGATGTAATTAGCGCAGCGACAGGCACATCACTCGAAGTCAAACCAGGAACGCGCTGGCAGTACGCCAACAATGACACCTTGTTATTAGTACGCTCTTTACGTTATCTTCTAAATGATGATTTGCGTTTCCTGCGCTTTCCCTACGATGAACTGCTACATCCGCTAGGCATGTACCACACACGCATGGAAGTCGATCATCTGGGTACGTTTGTAGGCTCTAGTCAAACCTACACAACAGCACGCGACTTGGCACGCTTCGGAATTTTTCTTGCCAATGAT
Source organism: Polynucleobacter sp. (assembly GCA_021737945.1). Lineage (GTDB taxonomy): Bacteria > Pseudomonadota > Gammaproteobacteria > Burkholderiales > Burkholderiaceae_D > Pernthalerella. The sequence goes on along the minus strand of JAIPCX010000019.1, from coordinate 34,572 downwards.
GGCGTACATAAGGGCAAACGCTTTTTGCCGGAAGGCTTCATACAATTTCTCAGCACCCCTGCACCTACCAAACCGCCGGTGGCCAATGAATGGGGCTACGGTGCGCAATTTTGGTTACTGGATACCATGCCTGATATACCGAAAGGTACGTTCACCACCTTCGGCAATAAAGGTCAGTATGTGACTGTCGTGCCAGGGCATGATCTGGTGATTGTTCGTACTGGCGTCGATCCCAACGGTATCGAGTACAAACAAGATCGTTTAGTCGCTGACGTACTCAAAGCGATTTCGCACTAATATTCATACTAACTAAGCGCCTGATTTCTGGGTGATGCTATCCTCCGACGTATGCAAAATACACCCAGCCACCCTGACTTAATCGACTCCGCTTACGCGTTTAGACGCTTACTGACGGCACTTGCCATCATGACCTTGGGCAGTGTTGGTATGTATGTCGTCATCGTCTTACTCCCGGAAGTACAAAAAGAATTCGGCATCACCCGCGCTGACGCCTCACTGCCTTATACGGTGCTGATGATTTCATTCGGGCTGGGCGGTATTTTGATGGGACGCTGGGCTGATCGCTTCGGCGTTTTTAAAGTTTTACTCATCGGCGCTATCGGAAACCTAATCGGATTTTTATGGGCAGCGCAATCATCCAATATCATCAGCTTGGCGATGGCTCATGGACTCATAGGACTATTAGGTGGTGCTGCCAGCTTTGCGCCTTTACTCGCAGATACTGCACTGTGGTGGAAAAAACGTCGTGGTATTGCGGTCGCCATTTGCGCCAGCGGAAATTATGTCGCTGGTACCGTGTGGCCACCTGTCATGCAGTGGGGTCTAGAACATTTCGGTTGGCGTCAAACCTATATCACACTCGGTTGTATTTGCGGATTGCTGATTGCATTACTAGCATTGCGCATGAAGCCGCGTCCCCCACTGAATGAGACTAGTCCTGGCATTCACGGTGCACATGAATCCGATCGTCCTTTTGGTTTGAGTATGAATCAGGCGCAGTTACTGCTGTGTGTAGCGGGACTCTCATGCTGCGTAGCGATGTCTATGCCGCAGGTTCATATTGTGGCGTATTGCAGTGATCTGGGTTTCGGTGCTGCACGTGGCGCAGAAATGCTATCGCTGATGCTCGGATTTGGAATTGCTAGCCGGCTTATCTCAGGCCTGATTTGTGATCGCATCGGTGGATTGCGCACGCTACTACTTGGGTCGTTATTACAAGGTATCGCGTTACTTTTATTTCTGCCATTTGATGGGTTGGTATCGCTGTATGTGATTTCCGCCATGTTCGGTTTATTCCAAGGCGGGATTGTGCCCTCATACGCCATCATCGTGCGCGAGTATTTTCCTGCATCAGAAGCCGGAGCACGGGTTGGATCAGTACTCACTGCCACCTTATTTGGTATGGCCCTCGGTGGCTGGATGTCTGGCAAGGTATTTGATCTTACCGGCTCATATCAAGCAGCGTTCATTAATGGCATATTATGGAATTTACTCAACTTTAGTATCGCTGCTTTTTTACTCTGGCGCACGGGTGGTTTTCGTTCATATGCTAAGACACCGGCATGATTTATACGGGCTTTCATTCTGGTTTAGATATCGTTTACTTGGCCAAATTAGACTAAACAATTTTGCACAATAAATTTTCTGCCATTTTAATGCTGGCGATATCAATCAAACGTCCATCCATACTGACCGCGCCACGACCTTCGCGCTGCGCCTCGGCCATCGCTTCCATGATTCGCTTGGCATAGGCAATTTCTTTTTCGCTTGGCGAAAAAACGGTATTCGCAATCTCGATTTGTGTAGGGTGAATTGCCCATTTACCTTCATAGCCTAAAGCAGCTGCACGACGCGCCACCGCTTCATATTCCTTTGGATCAGAAAAATTAGCGAACGGCCCATCAATGGGTCGCAAACCATAAGCACGCGCAGCGACTAACATACGCGACATCGCGTAATGCCACATATCACCTGAATGAAATGCACGTTGTCCTTGCGCATCTGGTGGCGTCAGCACACCGTAGTCAGGATCATTGCCACCTATATAAGTCGATCGTGCGCGAGTACTCGCACCATAGTCGCCTACTCCAAAGCTAAGCGCTTCTATGCGCGATGAGCTAGCGGCGATAGCTTCGACATTCGACATGCCCAATGCGGTTTCTATCAATAGATCAAAACCTAAACGCTTGCTACGTTTTTTAGTCATCTCGATTTGAGTCACCAAGGTATCAACCATATACACATCAGCGGGCACACCCACCTTCGGTATCAACAGCATATCTAAACGTGGGCAGGCTTCAACGATATCAATCACATCGCGATACATGTACTCGGTATCCAAACCATTAATACGTACCTGTATGGTCTTGTTACCCCAATCAATATCATTTAGCGCTGCAATCGCATTCGCACGTGCAGAGACTTTTTCACTGGGTGCAACGGCATCTTCGAGATCGAGAAAAATTACATCGGCAGTAGATTGCGCAGCTTTTTCTATGAATCGGGGATTCGAAGCTGGCACAGCCAATTGAGAGCGCTGACGGCGCGGAGTCGCAGGTTGAATAATCGTAGCGCTCACGGGAATATCCTCTTGTTATTGTTTGCAGGGCTTTACTATAGGCAGTCGGCACTCATTCGACAATAAAATTATTCAGCCGATTATGCATTTTGACTAAATAATTGAATTCATCCATTGGATGCGCGGCGACTCGGATAACGATGACTCAACACATTTCGTGGAATTTTTTGATCCGCCGATAGCGGCAATAACTGCTTTAGCAATTCCACCAGACGTAGCGAAGCCGGTGATAACGATTGTCCGCGCATGGTCACCACAGAAACTCGTCGCGTCATCGATGGATTTACAATCTTCAACGCATACAGCCCGGCATCTATTTTTTTCGGTAGCGCAACCGCGGGCAAAATCGCTGCTCCTAGTCCGGTACTTGCCATAGAAATCAGTGTTTGAGCTTGGGTAAATTCATAGCGCGATGTGAAACGAAAGCGCTTCTCTTTCATCACATCTTCTAACATCCCACGCATAGCAGTCGCTTGATTGAGGACCAACAAAGGCATGTGGGTCAAGGCAGCAAGTGAAATGGTATTTTTATCTGTCGTTAAAAATCGTTTCGGTACTAAAGCGTAAAACGGATCGTCCATTAAAGGCTCAAACTGAAATTCAGACGTATCGATTTGCGGACCCACACCAAAATCGACTTCACGCTTGCGCACCGTCTCAAACATCGGCGCTGATGCCAATTCCCTAACAGATACCTCAATCCCGGGATACTCACTCTCAAATGCCGCCAGTACCCGCGCTAGTCGGGTCTCGGCAATGGTTGGCGAACAGGAAAGGGATACCTTACCTTTGCGCATATCGGCTGACTCTTGAATTTTGCGCAGACCTTGGTCAACTTCCAGCAATGCACGCTGCGCACATTCAAGCAACTGCAGACCTTCTTCTGTTAAACGAACGCTACGAGTTGTGCGGTGAAACAAAGGCACGCCCAACTGATCTTCTAACTGACGAATTTGTGCGCTGATAGCTGATTGTGAGCGAAAAGATTTTTCTGCTGCAATGCGAAAACTAGCGAACTCGCCGACCAATAAAAATGTTTGTAGCAATTTGAGATTAACGTGCGCTAGCGCACTGGTAGCAGATTTCATAAAGACAAAAGATAACGTAAGCGTTGCGATAAGGTTAAGGCGATATTTTGTTAAAGCTAACATCGACCGGCACCGATTGACTATGCACTAAATCTGCATAATCAACAATATAAAGTAGTTTGTCGAATCAGCTTGCACCGCCTAAAGTTTCGCTCACTAAGGCAGCACTAAGACTGTCAATACCATCAATGGACATATTCCTCATGGCAGATGCGTCAACGAGTAAACCCAGTCATCCATCGCTGCCTGCCAGCGCACTTGGTGGTTTGCGCGTCCTCGACATTGCCACCTTTATTGCAGCTCCTTTTTGCGGAACCATACTGGGTGATCTGGGTGCGGAAGTCATCAAAGTAGAAATGCCGGGCGCGGGAGACTCACTGCGCAAATATGGCACTCAAACCGAATGTGGCGACAGCTTGGTCTGGATGAGTGAATCGCGCAATAAACAAACAATTACCTTAGATTTTCGTAAGCCTGAAGGCGCGGCACTGTTTAAAAAATTAGTCGCTGAATCCGACATCGTGCTCGAAAATTTTCGCCCTGGCACCTTAGAAAAATGGGGCATCGGTTATGAAGCACTCAAAGCCGTTAATCCTAAGCTGATCATGTTGCGCATTAGCGCCTACGGTCAAACAGGCCCCAAACGACATGACCCTGGCTTTGCGCGCATTGCGCATGCCTTTGGTGGACTGTCTTATTTATCAGGCGAAGCCGATGGCCCGCCCGTCGTACCCGGCTCCACTTCGGTTGCTGATTATGCGTCGGGTATGTGGGGAGCGATCGGTGTGCTCGCTGCTGTACGCGCACGCGATAATCAAGGCATAGGCCAATTCATCGATCTCGGTCTGTATGAATCGGTATTTCGCTTGCTCGATGAAATCGTGCCTGCGTATGCCAAGTTCGGTTACGTGCGTGAACGTATGGGTGCTGATACGCATGCGGTCGTTCCGCACAGTCATTATCAAACGGGGTCGGGTGAATGGGTGGCCCTCGCTTGTACCAGCGACAAAATGTTTGAACGACTCGCTAACGTGATGGGCAAACCTGAGCTGGCACAGACGTATCCAACTAGCGCGATTCGTGTAGAGCATCGCCATACCGTGAATGGTTTAGTGGCTGATTGGGTGGGTAGTCGGTCGTTAGCCGATGTATTAAATCAAACAGGTACCGGCGAAGTACCGTGCGCACAAATTTATTCAATTAAAGATATTTTTACTGATCCTCAGTATGCCGCACGCGGAAATATGATGACGGTGCAAGATGAACGTATCGGCGAATTAGTGTTGCCCTCACCCGTGTTAAAAATGTCGGAAACACCCACGGTTTTCAAACACGCAGGCCGAGCGCTAGGCGCTGATAACGAACGTGTTTATGGTGAATTGCTGGGGCTCTCAGCAGATCAAGTGCGTCAGCATATTGACGCCGGTGTTCTCTAACTGGAGATGAATATGAAACCCATGCTCAAAACGATGATTGCTAGTGCCTGCAGTATCTTAGCTCTGGGTGCATTCTCAACTGCTCAGGCAGAAATCTCGGGGGATGTTGTAAAAATTGGCTTCATCACTGACATCAGTGGGCCTTACTCCGACACCGATGGTTCGGGTGGTGTTGAGGCAGTCAAGATGGCGATCGAAGATTTCGGTGGCAAAGTGAATGGTAAAAAAATCGAATTTATCTACGCTGACCATTTAAATAAAGCGGACATCGCCGCTGGTAAAGCACGTGAATGGTTTGATGCACAAGGCGTGGACATGATTCTCGGTGGAGCCAATTCGGGTGCTGCACTAGCCACAGCCAAAGTCGCCGTCGACAAGAAAAAAGTCTATATCAATGTCGGCGCAGGTACATCGCGCCTGACCAATGAAGAATGCAACCCCTACACAATTCACTACTCCTACGATACCGTCGCATTAGCGAAAGGTACGGGTGGTGCCGTATCACGCCAAGGCGGTAAGAGTTGGTATTTCATTACCGCTGACTATGCCTTCGGTACGTCGCTGGAAAACGATACGACTCGCGTTGTTAAAGCCAGCGGCGGCAATGTGCTGGGCTCATCCAAACACCCGGTTGGGGCGTCGGATTTCTCCTCATTCATTTTGCAAGCCCAAGCATCGAAAGCGCAGATTCTTGGTTTAGCAAATGCAGGAGATGATTTGGTGAATGCCATCAAATCAGCGAATGAATTCGGCCTCAAGAAAAACATGAAGATTGCTGCCCTGCTGATGTACCTGAGCGATGTGCACGCTCTAGGTCTGCAACAGACGCAGGGAATGCTCCTGACCGACTCATGGTACTGGGACACTAGCGATGCGACGCGCGCTTGGGCTAAACGTTATTTTGAACGCGTGAAAAAAATGCCTAACAGCGGTCATGCAGGTGACTACTCTGCGATTACGACGTATCTGAATGCGGTTAAAGCAACGGGTACTGACAATCCAGAAAAAATCTTGGCTCACTTAAAGAGCACCAAGATCAATGACATGTTTGCCCAGGGTGGGTACATCCGTCCCGATGGCCGCATGGTCCATGACATGCATTTAGTTCAAGTTAAAACACCCTCAGAATCAAAACAAACCTGGGATTACTTCAAGCTGATTGAACGTATTCCAGGTGACCAAGCTTTTACAACAAAAGAAGAGAGCAAATGCGCTAGTTGGAAATAATAATAAACAGCGCAAGGTGTAAAAACCTAAATTTGCCAGTGCAGTGGGGAGAGCCGGGCCCCCACCCGGTTCGTTACAGGCGATCCTCGTGATCGCCGTTTATTTTTTTTATGGAGGCCCAGCATTCAGTCATGCATCTGTCGTGCATGAAAAAATGCGGGGCGATCCACACGCTGTATTTTTTAACGTGCTTTCATGACCCGTCATTACGACATCGTGATTATCGGCGCCGGTTCCGCTGGTTGTGTGCTGGCTAACCGACTGTCGGCTAAATCTTCTTGCCGCGTGTTGCTGCTGGAAGCGGGTCCTGAAAATCACTCACTGTGGACGCGAGTTCCTGCGGGTGTTCCGCGCGTCATTGCCAATCCTCGTATCGGCTGGGGCTATGTGACTCAACCCGAGCCTGCTTTACATGATCGTCGTTTGATTTCACCACGCGGGAAAATTCTCGGCGGTAGTAGCTGTATCAATGGCCATGTGTATATGCGCGGTACTCCCGATGACTATAATCGCTGGCATGCTGACGGTAACGCAGGTTGGGCATGGAAAGATGTACTGCCTCATTTCAAACAAACAGAAGCCCATTTTTTAGGTGACTCTGAGTTTCATGGCGCACAAGGTGAATTGCATGTATCACCGGTGATGGAACCGCATACAGCCTCCGAAGCTTTTATTCAGTCGGCTATCAGCAATAACATTCCAGCGACTCAGGATTTCAATGGTGCTACTCAAGAAGGTGTCGGATATCTAGAATTGATGATTCGAGATGGCATTCGTTCATCGACATCCGACGCTTTTTTAAAACCGATTCGTCATCGCAGCAATCTCACCGTTCAAACCGGCGCCTTGACGGAAAAAATCCTGCTCGATAATAAACACGTCAAGGGTGTGAGATTTACTATCGATGGCGTAGTGCATGAAGTGGGTACGCATCAAGTCATCCTGTCAGCCGGCGCTATCAATTCGCCGCAACTACTCATGTTGTCTGGTATCGGTGAATCTGACCAACTACAGCGACTGGGTATACGACTAGCACATGCCTTACCTGGTGTTGGCTACAACTTACAAGATCATCCGTATGCCCATTGTTTGGTGAATGTCGATGATGAGTTTTCTATCAACAGCACCATCGCCAGTCCGTTGCGCATGCTGCCGCACGTAGTGCGTTATCTGTTGACTCGACGTGGCTTACTGAATTCAGCTGCAGCGCAAGTCGGTTTATTCACGCGATCTGGCGTTCATGGATCTCAGATCGACTTGCAGATACAAATGCGGCCATTCAGCATGCTCAGCAAAAACGGCATGTATACCGCTGAAAAAACACCGGCTGTCACGGCCTCCTGCGGCTTATTGCAGCCGTTTTCTCGCGGCAGCATTCAATTAAATTCAGCTTTGTCTACTGATGCGCCGCTGATTCAGTTAAATCTTTTAAAAGATGAACGTGATATTGCACCGCTGATTGCCGGCGTTCGCTTGATGCGAAAATTATTTCAGACAGCACCATTCAGCGATCACTTAAACGCTGAAGTAATGCCGGGTCCACTCTGCCAATCCGATAGTGAAATGACAGACTACCTACGGCAGCAAGTGCATTCCATGTATCACCCCGTCGGTACCTGTAAGATGGGACATGATGCGATGTCGGTTGTTGATGATCGTTTGCGCGTCAAAGGCATTGTTGGTTTACGCATCGCTGATGCTTCCATCATGCCCCGTATCCCATCGGGTAATACCAACGCGCCAGTTATTATGATTGCCAATAAAGCGGCAGAAATGATCGCGCAAGATTCGTATTAACAAAATAAAAGCCATTTAATTACATCCCAGATTTTAAAAAACACGGCGGAGATCTCTCATGAAAACCTATAACCACTTCATCGACGGCCAGTATGTAGAGCCCATAGGCAAGCAGTGGATGGATACGATTAATCCCTACACGGGCAAAGCCTGGGCGAAAATTCCTCAGGGATGCGCCAAGGATGTCGATCGTGCCGTGGCCGCCGCTAAACGCGCCATGACCGAAGGCCCGTTCTCAAAAATGACCGCGACCGAACGCGGCAAGATGATGTTGCGTTTAGCTGATTTGGTTACCAAACATGCTGAACGACTGGCTGAAATCGAAGTACAAGACAACGGTAAGTTGATTGCAGAGATGCGTGGTCAAATGAACTACCACCCTGAATGGTGGCGCTATTACGGTGGACTGGCTGACAAAGTCGAAGGATCAGTCATGCCTATCGATAAACCCGATATCTTTGCCTTTACTCGGCATGAGCCTGTCGGTGTCGTTGGCGCACTCACCGCTTGGAATTCACCACTACTATTCATTGCGTGGAAATGTGCACCCGCGATTGCTGCTGGTTGTGCAGTCGTGATCAAACCCTCTGAATTTACTTCTGCTTCTACGCTGGAGTATGCAGCGCTCACTAAAGAAGCAGGCTTTCCTGATGGTGTGTTTAATGTGGTGGCGGGTTACGGCCCCGATGCTGGTTCAGCATTAGTTGATCATCCGGATGTCGCAAAGATCACCTTTACTGGATCCGATGCCACCGGTGCGCGCATCTATGCACAAGCGGCTAAAACCATGAAGCGCGTGACCCTCGAATTAGGTGGCAAATCACCCAACATCGTTTTTGATGACTGTAATTTAGATAAAGCCGCAGCGGGTGTTGTCTCAGGAATTTTTGCTGCGACCGGTCAAACCTGTATCGCTGGCTCACGCTTGTTAGTACAAAATTCAATCAAAGAAGCATTCACTAAGAAGGTAGCTGAACTCGGTGCGACGGCTCGCAAAGGTAATCCTATGGAGGCCGATACGAATATCGGTCCTGTCACCACCCCCGCGCAGTATCAAAAAATCCTCGATTACATAGACATCGCAAAAAAAGAAGGAGCGCGTTGCATACTCGGTGGTAGTGCTGCGCCTGATCTACCTGGTGGACAATTCGTTGAGCCGACTATCTTCGTTGATGTAACTCCCCAAATGCGTATCGCACGCGAAGAAGTTTTTGGCCCTGTGTTGTCCATCATCGGCTTTGACGATGAAGAAGAAGCGATCAGACTAGGTAATGATTCAGTGTATGGCTTGGCCGCGGGTGTGTGGACAGAAAACATTGGTCGCGCTGTGCGTATGTCGAAAGCGCTACGCGCCGGTACGGTGTGGGTGAATACATATCGCGCTGTGAGTTACATGATGCCATTTGGCGGCATGAAGCATTCGGGCATAGGTCGTGAAAGCGGCATCGAATCCATCAATCAATACCTTGAAACAAAGAGTACGTGGATATCGTATGCAGAAGGCGCACCCGGCAATCCATTCATCATGCGCTAAACAATAAAAATAGGAGATCGTATGAAAGGCATCGTATTTGCGGGTGATAGAAAATTATCTATGCAAGAGTTTCCCGATCCTACGCCGGGGCCGAATGACGTCGTACTCGAAATGAAAGCATCCGGCATGTGCGGTAGCGATTTAAAAGTGTATCGTGCACCGTTTGGTGAAGGACTAAAAAATCTCGGCTATACCGAAGCCATGCATGTGATTGCAGGACATGAACCATGTGGCGTCGTGGTAGCGGTTGGATCGAATGTCAATCCTAAGCAAGCCTATGTAGGTCAGCGCGCGATGGTGCATCACTATCGCGGTTGTGGTGCATGCCCTCATTGCTCGACCGGTTGGCAGCAAATGTGCGTAGAAGGCGTAGCAGAAATTTACGGCATCACCGGTCATGGTGGACATTCCACGTATATGAAATGCCCAGCGAATACTATTGTTGAGTTGCGCGAAGAACTCTCGTTTGAAACCGGAGCTGCCATCGCCTGTGGTACCGGTACTGCATGGGGTGCATTGCATAGACTCGAAGCCAGCGGTGATCAAACTATCGCTGTGTTTGGTCAAGGCCCTGTCGGCTTATCCGCGACCCAGCTCGCTGCTGCCATGGGTATGCGCGTAATTGCTCTGGATATCAGCGATGAACGCTTAGCGCGCGCCAAAGAATTTGGTGCCGATGAAATTATCAACCCAACTAAAACTGATGCGGTTGCTGCGATACGCCAGTTAACACAAGGCTTAGGTGCGCATGCATCGATCGATTCATCGTCATCACCTGAAGCACGTTTGCAATCCGTGCAATGCGTACGAAGCTGGGGTAAGGCTTGCTTTGTTGGTGAAGGGGGTCAGGTGACGATTGATGTCAGCCGAGATATGCTGCGTCGCCAAGTGACTGTGATTGGTTCCTGGACTTTTTCAACCGTGGGTCAAAAAGCCTGCAATGATTTTGTCGCTGATCGCAAGATCAATGTCGACGGACTCTTCACCCACCGCTGGAGACTGGATCAGGGTGAAGAGGCGTACAAAATTTTTGATCAGCAAAACTCAGGTAAAGGCGTATTTTTGATGTGATGTACTAAATCGTTGCTTCACCCATGCCGCCCTAGCGAATACCTGTCAAGTGCTAGGGGGCAGAGTGGTACAAACAACATCCCATAGAACGCGATTTTCATCTCTGACAACCCGAGACAATGAATCAACAGAGGTGAACCAAATCTTCGGATCGGAAGGAATGGGTTTTATATCTCCCCTAGCAATCGCCAAGGCACGCTCACGAATTTTTTCTTGCGGAGCGATACCGATTTTGATGATTTTCATTAACTCCTCACTTAGCTCAGTATCGACCTAGCAGTCTAATTCATTTTCAGATTAGACAGTCGGCCCCCAAGGTGCCGCCATCATTAATTTGTTTTCTTGCGACGCGACTAAAGGTCTCACCTTTTGCGCAAAGGCCATGAATTGTTCATCAGCGAACAAGGCGGCCCAAAACGCACGGCGGTCAGCATCATCCTCAAATTTCCAAATATGGATAAGCTGATGCAAAGCGCCGATGTCGCCAATAAAGTAGCCCACCAATTTTTTAGGATGGCGCTCAATCGCGGGATAACCCAAGGTTTTATATAACTCCACGATCTCGCCCATCTTGCCGACGATTGCCTGATAAGTACGCATTTCATAAATAGCCATCTTGTCTCCTGTAGGTGTTTTATTTGTTAACGTAACCTGTTTACATCTCAACTTCACTCTAATTTATCATCAAATTACTTTTTATAAAGCCTGATAGCCATCATTGATAATCTCACCTTATAGAACTCTGCTACCAGCCGACCAACTGGTGTAAATTATCGCCCTTAGCGATTAAATCGCATTGAATAAAACACCAGGAGAAAATTTTGAAAATCACCACCGGGCGCCCAGCAACTCTGGCTCCACATGGCATGGTCACCTGCCCTCATTCACTCGCCTCGCAAGCCGGTATTGATGTATTACGTGCCGGTGGCTCTGCAGTGGATGCTGCGATTGCAACCAGCGCTGCGCTAGCCGTTATTTATCCACACATGGTGGGTGTGGGTGGAGATGCTTTCTGGTTGATTCATGATGCTAAAACCGGTGATGTACATTTTTTAAATGGTGGCGGTCGTGCTGCTGCATCTGCCAGCGCGGACTATTTCACTAGTCGTGGCATGAAAGAAATTCCTTTTCGTGGCATCTTGCCAGCTAGCTTAACGACACCGGGCTCGGTCGATAGCTGGTGTCAAGCTCATGCCAAGTACGGCAAGCTGCCCATGACGCGTAACTTGCAATCCGCGATTACGTATGCGCGTGATGGTTTTCCAGTTACAGAGCGACTCGCAGGCTGGATCGCAAAAACAGAACAAGAGCTACGTGCTGAACCGGATGCAGCCGCCATCTTTTTGAAAAATGGCGTTCCACAAACCGGTTCTTTACTACGCAATCCTGGTTTAGCCAACACACTCGAATCGATAGGTCGCGATGGCCGACAAGGTTTTTATGAAGGCCCAGTCGCCGATGCACTGGTTAACTATGTACAAAAACGTGGTGGCTTTTTTACCAAACAAGATTTGCAAGCCCAGCATGCTGAATGGGGCCAACCACTAGTTGGTCAATACCATGATCTGACGCTGTATCAAACGCCCGCACCTACGCAAGGCTTTGCAGTGATCGAAATGCTGAATTTAGTTGAGCCATTGGATTTGAAAAAAAATGGCTTTCTCGGCGCCGATCATGTGCACTTACTTGTGCAAGCGAAACAAATTACGTATCACGACCGCGATCAGCATCTGGCCGATCCTAAATTTGCTAACGTGCCTATGGATCGATTGATCTCTAAAGAGTATGCGAATGAACGCCGCTCGTTGATTGATGCGGAACATGCTCTACCCTGGGACAAAGTTCCTTCGTATGGCAGCCTGACCGGCGACACCGTTTATATCGCTGTGGTGGATGCTGAAGGCAATGCTGTATCGCTGATTCATAGTTTGTATGGAGTATTTGGATCGACCGTGGTGGCGGGTGACACAGGTATTGTTTTACAAAACCGTAGTGCGTATTTTTCACTTGATCCACAGCACCCTAACAAAGTTGAGCCAGGAAAAATTCCATTGCACACCTTGATTGCTTCGATCGGTAAACGCAATGGCAAACTATGGAGTGTGGTCGGTTGCATGGGTGCAGATGGTCAGCCACAAATACAATTACAGACCTATGTCGCGATGATGGATTTTGGCTGTGACATACAACAAGCACTGGAAGCACCGCGCTGGCTTTCGGGTCGCTTTGCGATTGGCGAAGCGCGCGATACCTTGCACATCGAAGGACGTTTTCCTGAAGCGACTTTCAAAACGCTAGAACAACGCGGACATACGCTGAATCGCTGGGGTGATTGGAATGAACTCGCGGGTCATGCCCACGGCATCACGATTGATCCCGTCAGTGGTATTCGAGTCGGTGGCTCAGATCCTAGAAGCGACGGCGCTGCTATCGGATATTAAAAAATAGTCTGTACCGGAGGTCGTCATGCAAGAAACTGCTCGTTGGAAAAAACGACCTCCCGGTTCGAATTGGGGTGACTTTGGCAAAGATGATCAAGCCGGTCGGCTGAACTTAATTACACCCGAAAAAGTATTACAAGGCATCGCTGAAGTACACGTCGGTTTAAGTTTTAATTTATCGTTACCGCTCGATGTACCGGGTGGGAATGTATTAAATCCACGGCGTTATCCTCCCGTACTGCGCCCCACCTTGCGCAATCAACAGCCCAATATGAATTACGCTTTGGGCAAAGATAATCCTCATCATACTGATGTGGTGAGTGATGATCTTGCAATTCTTCATCTGCAATACAGCACGCAATGGGATAGCCTCGCCCATGTAGGCTCACTGTTTGACGCCAATGATGATGGTGTAGCCGAAGCGGTTTATTACAACGGCTATCGCGCTGGTGTGGATGTGGTTGGCCCCAGCGATGCCGCGGATGCCGGTATTTTTTCTGCTATAGCAAACCGCTCAACCTCAAACGCTAAAGCGTTGGGGATAGAAAAAATGGCTGAGCGCTGCGTGCAAGGTCGCGCCGTGATGATTGATCTGCATGCGCACGTGGGCAATCAACGCGTGAATGTTGATTACAACGTGCTCAATGAAATTCTCAATAAAGATAGCATCACGATTGAACACGGTGACATGGTGTGCCTGCACACGGGCTTTGCTGAACTTTTATTAGGGATGAATCGTCAACCCGACGAAGCTATTCTTGCTCACCGTTGCGCGGTGCTGGAAGGACGCGATCCGAAATTATTGGAATGGATAAGCGATTCAGGATTATCAGTCATCATCGCAGACAACTATGCCGTCGAAGCACATCCCGCCTCTCATCACAGCGGCTCCTGCGCCACCTTACCTTTGCACGAACATTGCCTGTTCAAGTTAGGCATACATCTGGGTGAACTCTGGCATTTAACGCCATTAGCAAACTGGCTGCGAGAGAATCAGCGTTCACGCTTTTTACTGACGGCACCACCACTACGATTACCCGGCGCGGTGGGTTCGCCTGTGGCGCCCATCGCGACGGTGTAACAAATTAAACGCGGTTCTTGTTGATGAAATCCGTCATACGCTGAACACCTTGCTTGATGGCGTCATCCGATGCGGCATAGCTCAAGCGTATGTGCTGACCTTCACCTTCAACACGCGGTCCAAAATGAATATCTGCTAACACTGCTAAACCCGCTTCATTGAGTAAGCGTTTGCGGAATTCTTCTGAATCTTTGCAGCCTGTGATTTTGCATGCCTCAGTCACATTCGGCCAGGCGTAAAAGGCGCCACCAGGATTTTTACAGGTCACACCCGGTACGTGATTTAGCAAGCCTACAATCAAATCACGGCGCTTGTGGAAAATATCGCGCATACGATTCGCATCATCTTGCGGACCATTCAGCGCCTCAACACCCGCCCATTGCGTGATCTGCGACGCGCAGGATTCGGTATTGGTTATCCACGTAGTGAAAAACGGAGCCAATTTTTTGTTCGCAGCAAAACCCAAACGCCAGCCTGTCATGGCCCATGTCTTTGAGCAGCCATCGGAAATAATCGTACGCTCTTGCATGCCGGGCAGCGAAGCGATCGATACAAACTCACCTTCATAAATCAAGCGACCATAAATTTCATCGGCAAAAATCCAAATCTGCGGATGCTTACGCAAAATCTCGGCAATGGCTTCCATATCTTTTTTTGAAATAATGCCACCGGTAGGATTTTGCGGCGAATTCAAAATCAGCAGTTTAGTTTTTGGAGTGATCTTGTCGGCAAGTTCTTGCGGATCAAAACTAAAATTACGCGATTCACGCAAATAGATAGGCACACCGACCGCACCGCTAGCTTTAATTTGCGATTCATAAATCGGGAAGCCCGGCACCGGATAAATCACTTCATCGCCCGCACCGTAGTCTGTGGTCGAAAGAATCGTGTAGGCAATAAAGGGTTTCGCACCAGCCGCCACCACCACATCATCCGCATCGACCTTGATGCCACGTGTGCGCATGAAATCGTCGGCCACCGCCTGACGCAATTCAGCAATACCGGCGGAAGGCGTATAACCGTGACGGCCTTCACGGATCGCTTTCACACCCGCATCCTGAATATTCATCGGTGTATGAAAATCTGGCTGACCAATACAAAATGAAATAACATCACGACCTTCACGGATCAGCTTATTCACTTCTGCCAGAACAATAAAAGCGTTTTCTGTGCCCAAGCCTTGCGCGCGCTGACTGACGTTTGCCATGAAGTCTCCGAATATAAAATTGTAATTGTAGGTTTTTGGGCGTTGACAACCGGCGAATCTATGAATGGCCTTGAAGTCCGCCTGAAAGGTTCGCTATGCTACCAAGAGCTGTTTGAATGTTCTACAGTCTATCGAGGTAATCTTCTACCAGTAAGCCATGAAGACGCTTGAAATACGCAAAGATTAACTTTTTAAAAACTTCTTACCGACTACCAACGCTCATCGCTCCATTCCTTTTGAAAGGTCCACCCCATGCGTGTGTTATCCAATGCCCCCTTCTTTGCATCGTTGCTAGCGTCATCTATAGCTTCATCTCTGTGTGTTTTGCTCTCAACTGCCCACGCCCAAGAGATGGTCGTGCGTATCGGCCATGCGGGTCCGCTTACAGGCAACATCGCGCATTTAGGCAAGGACACCGAAAACGGCGTGCGCATGGCCATCGACGAGGCCAATGCCAAAGGCATCAGCATAGGCGGTAAGAAAGTTAAATTTGTCATGCAATCGGAAGATGATGGCGGCGAACCCCGTCAGGCAACCTTGGTCGCACAAAAACTGGTGGATGGAAAAGTGCAAGGTCTCATCGGCCACGTGAACTCGGGCACGACCATACCTGCCTCTAAAATTTATCATGACGCAGGCATCCCCCAGATCTCCCCCTCCGCAACCAATCCCAAATACACGCTACAGGGGTACAAGAATGCGTTTCGCGTGGTCGCGAATGATGCGCAACTCGGTAGTGTGATGGGTCGCTATGCGGCGCAAACACTCAAACTAAAAAATATTGCAGTGGTAGATGATCGCTCGGCGTATGGACAGGGTCTAGCCGATGAGTTTTTAAAATCTGCTAAAGCGAATGGCATCAACATCGTTAGCCGTCAGTTCACTACGGATAAATCAACTGATTTCAGTGCCATTCTGACCGCCATTAAAGCCAAACAGCCCGATGCAATTTTCTTTGGCGGTATTGATGCCGTCGGTGGTCCAATGCTTAGACAAATGAAACAGCTGGGTATTTCAGCAAAATTCATGGGTGGCGACGGTGTTTGCTCAGAACAGATGCCGGTACTGGCTGGCGAAGGGCTAATTGATGATGTGGTCTTGTGTTCAGAGCCCGGCGGTATTGAAGATGCGCAGAAAAAAGTGATAGAAGATTTTCGTGCTGCGTTTCGTAAAAAATATACCGGCAATGTGCAGATTTATGCGCCCTATGCTTATGACGCTACCTGGCTAATGATCACCGCGATGCAAAAAGCAGGCTCGTCCGATCCAGCAAAATATCTACCGATCATGGCCTCATCAAAATATCAGGGCGTGACTGGCTTGATTGAATTTGATGCTAAAGGTGATGTAAAGAATAGCGCCTTGACGCTCTATACTTTCCGTAACAAGCAACGAGTTCAGCTCGCTGTCGTACGCTGATTTTAGCTTGCAAAAAGCTGCGTGAAACTGCGCAGTGCGTGTCGATCAACCATATAAATCAGCAAACGTACCAACGCGTTCAGTGCTAATGCCAAAAAAATGAGTATCAACGCCACGGCGGCCATTTGCGCCGTGTCGTTGATATCAATCGCATTCATCAGTAGAAATCCCAAGCCTTGCTGAGCGCCAAACATCTCACCGATGATTACGCCTAACAAGGCGAGCGACGCACCTAAGCGCATACCCGATACGATGCCTGATGCCATAGCAGGTAACATGACGCGCCTCAGCGTGGCAACACGATTCAAGCCCAGCGTGCGTGCGGTTTTCACGTAATGCAATGGTATTTCTCGCGCCGCCCCTAGCGTAAAAAGCATGATGGGCAACACGCCATGAATAAAACCAAACGCGATTTTTGATGATTGTCCCAGGCCACAAATTAATAGCACCATCGGATACAAGGTGACTTTGGGTAGTGATGAGACCGCAATGATTAAGGGTTCAAAAACTAATCCACTTGCACGGTGCAAACCCAGCAATAAACCTATCGACAGTCCGACTACGCCAGCCAGTAATACGCTGACTATCCATGATGACAAGGTAAAGTTTAGATGCGGGCCAATGAATCCGGTACTGATCAACATGACTAATCGCTGCCAGGTCGCCATTGGTGCTGCTACCGCATCGCTACCGTACGATAGGCTTAAAAAATTCCACAAGCCCAGCACTAATAAAACCGCTAGCACTCTGTCAATGTAAATGCGCATCAGACACTGCCTAAAGTAGCGCGATGCGCTAGAACACGGCGTTCGATTTGTATCAACACCCATTGCACCGAGGCCGACACCAGTATCACTAACAACATCAAGGCGTACATCGTGTGCGTATCAAAATCATTGTAAGCGAAGGAAATAGCGTGACCCAGACCGCGTGGCGAGAGAATAAATTCCGCCATGATTACACCAATAAAAGCGTAGGTTGCCGCCATTTTAAAACCCGTCATCAGTGACGGCAAAATAGCCGGTAATTGCACACGCAGTAGAAATGAAAAATGACTCACACCCATGATACGGGCTGATTTATTTAACACCGTCGGTATCGATTGCAAGCCACGGAGTGTGTTCAAGGCCATAGCAGCAAAGGCCATCAACACACCAATTGCAATCACAGGCCGCTGATTCAATCCCATAAACGCGATCAGCATAGGATACAAAGCAAACACCGGTATCGAATACCAGGATGACATCACAGGGTAGACAACATCACGCAGTCGAGACCACCGATGCATCAACCAACCGAGCACCATACCTAGGACGACAGCAATCACCAATGCCTGAAATGCCGCACCAAACGTGACAGCGATGTCAGCCACCATGGCATCTGAATGCAACAGCTTCCATAAGGTGTGCACCATCACCGTGGGTGGCACCATCACTTGTGATTGCACCCAACCCAGTTGGCATACCAGCTCAAGAAGGAACAGAAAGCTAGAAATTAGTAGTAGTCGTATGCCGTCATACGAAAGACTGCTGCGCGCACTCATGCTTGCGTTCGCATTGCGGTAATAGCCTCATCGCGTAGCACCGCCCACAATGCGTTTACGTGGGCGGAAAAATCCGGATGGGTAGTGATGTCGGTATGGCGATCGCGCGACCAGCCTGTCACCAGCTCATGTCGCAGCAAACCCGGACGCGCGCTCATCACCAGAACACGATCCGATAACATGACCGCTTCTTCCAGACTGTGTGTAATCAATAAAACAGACGCTCCACTCTGACGCCATAATTGTAAAAGCTCTTCGCCCATCAATAAACGCGTTTGTAGATCGAGCGAAGCGAATGGCTCATCTAATAAAAGTAATTGTGGTCGCATCACCAGCGTGCGTGCCATCGATACTCTCTGACGCATACCACCAGAGAGTTGCGAGGGATAGTGATTAGCAAATTCAGTTAAGCCGACTTGCTCTAAGGCTTCTTCAACAAGAAAGCGAATTTTTTTAGCAGGCACATGATCGCGTCCATAGCGCAAACCAAACGCGATATTGTCGGCTACAGTCAGCCAGGGAAAACTCGCATCCTGCTGAAACACCATACCCACATCAGGATGTACCTGGTCAACTATGAGTTGACCATCCAAATAGACTTCCCCGCTGCTTGGTCGCATCAGACCCGACACGCATTCGAGCAAACTAGATTTGCCGCAGCCTGAGGGACCGACGATAGACACAAACTCGCCCGGCGCCACGCTAAAACTCACTGGTCCAAAGGCATGTACATCAGCTTGACCTTCGCTGCTGTAAATCAGCCTTAGTTCTTTAACCGCGAGATGCCCAGCCATTATTTTTTCAAAAAGCTGCGATCAATCAGCTTATTCCAATTCGGAGGACTATCAATCGCACCCGTGAGCTTTAAGCCTTCCGCCATCGCATTCATACCAGCGAGATCTAATTCACCCGTACTCCAGTATTTTGATTTCGCCATAGCTACCATCGCTTCTTCCATGATGGCTGGATCAAATGCATACGCCTTCGCGACTATCAGTGCAGCTTCTTTGGGATTTTGATAAATGAATTCCACACCACGGCGGCGACCCTCGATGATGGCTTTGACTTTTTGTGGATGCGCCTTAGCAAATTCAGATGTGGTGACCCCCACGGTTTGAGTGAGATTATTTTGTGCCAGCATGTCACGTGCATAAAACAGCACACGAAATTTTGATTTATTTAGTGAATAAATCGGCTCACCCATATACGCTGCATCAATCGCTTTTTGCTGTAAGGCAGTAATTTGCGCGCCCACACTGCCCACAGCGACACGCTCTACACCGGTAACTTTTTGATGATCAAGCACTAGCGTCGTTACCATGTCAGTCACACTTTTAGGTGTGGTGTAACCGAGTTTTTTACCTTTGAGATCGGCAATCGTTTTGATCGGTGAGTCAGGTAAGGTGACCCATACCAAATCAGAAAGATTGTGTACTCCACCGGAGACTATGCGTATATCGAGTCCTTCGCGCTCGGCGGCAATCGCCGCACTGAGTGCGACCTCACCAAAAGGCAAGCCACCCAAAATCATGTTGCGCACCGTGGTACCGCCACCTTTAGAACTAAAGATGCCGCTAATGTCGATGCCCGCTTGGCGAAAATAGCCGCGCTCCATCGCAACCGCATAGGGCGCGCCATATAACAGCACGCCCCAATGCGTTACGGATATTTGCTCTGCGAGTGCTGAGCCTGAAAACAAGGCAAGCAGCAATGCCAGAGCATTAAAGCGTTTAGTTAAATTAGCAAGCACTGCCACCCCCCCCCCCTCGGGAAAAAAGGTATAAATTTAGTAACTATATAATTAATATTTCAATATGAAATTTAATTTCTTATATTAGTTTAATCTAAATTTAACTAGGCGTTAATTTGGCATTAACTCGGCAAGAATTTGGCCAATTCACGCTCCAGCGCTTTAGGGTCACTAGCAAGCGCGCCATTAATCCATCCTGTCATATCGCCAACATAAATATCTTCTTCACCACTCGCTAAACCAGCCAATATCGCCTGTGCCACTTCAGCAGGTGAATTTTTAGGGCCGTCATAGCCTTTTGCCATGTCGGTATCAACAGCACCTGTCATCACAGACTGCACAAAAGTATGTTGAGCGGCCAGTTCAGCGCGCACGCTTTCTGTCATTCGCAAATTCGCAGACTTCGATGCGCTGTATGAGCCATAGGCTGGGATAGTCGCTTTGGCAACAATGGAGATCACGTTCACCAATGCACCACCGCCATGTGATTTAAGTACTGGCGCGAATGAGCGGCACATCGCCAAGGTGCCAAAATAATTTGTTTCCATTTCAGCACGTGCGGCTTTGAGTGAATCGGCTGCGATGCAACCTGAGGCATGATTAGCGCCCGCATTATTGATTACTAATTTAACATCGCCGCAGTGGGCAACTGCGGCTGCAACTTGCGCGTCATTCGTAATGTCGAGAGCTATCGCTTCTACTTTGCCACCGCTGCTGGCAACTAAATCTTTCACGCCGTCGACATTTCGCGCTGCAGCATAAACTTTGCTGGCACCTGCTGCGACCAGCGCCTGAACGATGGCACGACCCACACCGCGATTAGTTCCTGTAACCAGCGCAACTGTATTCTTGATATCCATTGCTATTCCTTTTCTTGTTCATTGTTTAAGTGGGATAGTACCGCTTGCCTATGCTACCGTAATGGACCTTACGGAACCTATATTCCTGTACAAAATTAACTTTGAAATTTTTGAACCAACTATTACAAACAAGGATGACCCGGTGAAAAACTCAGCCTCCCCTTCTATAAAAACTCGCAACATAAAAATTGAAGCTAGCGATGGCAGCGGAAAGTTCAGCGCTTATTTGGCTAAACCCGCTTCAGGCAAAGGTCCGGGTTTGGTGATTGCGCAAGAAATTTTTGGCGTGAATGCCAACATGCGCGAGATTGCTAATTACTATGCTGAAGAAGGTTATGTGGTTCTGGTACCCGATTTATTTTGGCGTCAAAAGCCAGGGGTCGAACTCGGTTACACCCCCGAAGATTGGCAAAAAGCATTTGGTTTCTTTCAAGGCTTTGATCAAGATCTCGGGGTTGAGGATATTCAAGATGCGAT
Source organism: Polynucleobacter sp. (assembly GCA_021737945.1). Classification (GTDB taxonomy): domain Bacteria; phylum Pseudomonadota; class Gammaproteobacteria; order Burkholderiales; family Burkholderiaceae_D; genus Pernthalerella. The sequence goes on along the minus strand of JAIPCX010000019.1, from coordinate 13,042 downwards.
CACCACATTGCGCGACATGTCGGGCGTCAGTGGTGATGTAGGCGTGCTGGGTTTTTGCCTAGGCGGCAAGCTGGCGTACTTAGCAGCCTGCCGCACGGATGTGGATGTGGCGATTGGCTATTACGGTGTTGGTATTGAAGATGCTTTAGATGAAGCCGATGACATTGAGTGTCGCGTTGTTTTGCACATTGCCGGTTTGGATAAATACTGCCCTGAAAAAGCGCAAGAAAAAATTAAAAAGCGCTTAGGTAAACGTGAAGGCTTTGAAATTTACATTTACCCCGAGGCCGATCATGCATTTGCGCGCCCTAGGGGTGAGCACTATCACAAGGCCTCAGCCTTGATGGCGCACCAGCGTAGTGTCGCTGCCCTGCGCGAAGAAATTGGCCCACACTTCGATTTATCCGCACTGTGGGACAAACACTGTGAATATGAATTCGGTACACGTGATGTGGATGCCACGATGAGTACCATGGTCGCAGAACCTTATGTCAATCATATTCCTACCATGACCGGTGGTGTTGGCTATCATCAGCTACATCGTTTTTACAAACATCATTTCGTCAACAGCAATCCGCCAGACACGTCTCTCATTCCAATCTCACGCACGGTTGGAGCAACACAAGTCGTGGATGAAATGCTGTTTTGCTTTACCCATACCTGCGAAATACCGTGGATGCTGCCCGGCATACCGCCCACAGGTAAGCGCGTAGAAATTCCTTTGCTCGCCGTCGTTAAATTCCGCGGCGATAAGCTGTATCACGAACATATCTATTGGGATCAAGCCAGTGTGTTGGTACAAATAGGCAAACTTGATCCTAAGGGTCTACCCATCGCTGGTGTTGAAACCGGACAAAAACTTTTGGATGAGTCACTACCATCGAATACCTTGATGGCTGCATGGAAGCACTCAGAAGGCAAATAAACATATCAAAATCAGCCTACCGTCGTCACTCTGATGACGGTGGGATCTATAACGACAACAGAGACGCTTCACATAATGATTATTGAGACATTGCAGAACCCACGCCCGGCGATCTTTCCCGACAACCCAGGATTTGGTCGTTTGTATACCAACCGCATGTTCACTCAGCATTACACGCACGACAAAGGTTGGCATGACGCGCGCATAGGCGCATTCGGTCCTTTACCTATGCATCCCGTCGCTCAGGTATTACACATAGGCTTGGATATTTTTGAAGGTACCAAAGCGTATCGTCGCCCAGACGGTCATATCAATCTGTTTCGGGTTGATCGCAATATGGCGCGACTGAATCGTTCTGCTGTGCGACTCGGCATGCCAGAAATCGATCCTGCTACACACATTAATTATATTGAATCGCTGGTTAAGCTTGAGCATGAGTGGGTGCCGCGCTTGCCGAACTGCACGCTGTATATACGACCGGTAGTTATCAGCACCGAAGAAACCTTGGAAGTACGCATTGGACGAGAATTTTTGCATTATATTTTTCTCAGCCCAGTCGGCCCCTATTTCGCTAATGGTTTTAATCCTGTCGCTGTTCATATTTCGCATGAATACGTACGCGCAGTGAAAGGCGGCACCGGTGAAGCAAAAACTACGGGTAATTACGCAGGTACGGTCGCTGTAGCTGAGCAAGTGCGTCAACACGGTTATCAGCAAGTTTTATGGCTCGATGCCATCGAACGCCGTTATGTTGAAGAAGTCGGCGCGATGAATATTATGTTTGTGCGGGATGGCAAACACATAGTCACCCCCGCACTCTCTGGCAGTATTTTGCATGGCGTGACACGCGAATCGGTTTTGCAGCTCGCTCCTGATTTAGGTTACACCGTGAGTGAAGAACGCATTGATGTCGATGAGATGCTGGCCGATATAGAGAAAGGCCGCATCACCGAAGCCTTTGGTGTCGGTACCGCTGCGGTGGTTTCACCCGTAGGAAAATTTGGCTACAAGGGTAAGGAATATCGTATAAATGATGAAAAATCCGGACCCGTCTCTACGCATTTATACAAAGCGCTGACCGACATTCAATATGGCCGTGTACCCGATCCGTATGGCTGGATGCGCACGATAAAAATTGATTGATGCATTTATAAAATTCAACCGCAAACACTATTTTGGAGAAGCACGTAATGATGTACGAAACGCTGAGCTGTGATTTGTCTGAGCAAATCCTAACAATCACGCTAAACCGCCCTGACAAATTGAATGCATTCACTGTCACTATGGCGAATGAATTGATTTCGGCATTCAATGCAGCGAGTGAAAATGATGATGTCCGCGTGATTATCGTGACTGGTGCTGGTCGTGCGTTTTGTGCGGGCATGGATTTAGCGGTCAGCGGTAATGTATTTGGCTTGGATGAGACCCAACATCCGACCATGAAAGATATGAATGAACGACTCGATGATCCGATCATCGTTAAAGGGGTTCGCGATACTGGTGGCCGTGTGTCATTGGCGATTTTTAATTGCAAAAAACCGATCATTGGTGCCATCAATGGTGCTGCGGTTGGCGTGGGCGTAACCATGCAGTTAGCCATGGATATTCGTCTGGCGTCTGAAAATGCAAAATTCGGTTTTGTATTTGGCAAAATCGGTATCGTGCCGGAAGCCTGCTCAACCTGGTTCTTGCCACGCATCGTCGGTGTCGCTAAAGCACTTGAGTGGATACATACCGCTGAAATTTTCTCTGCTGCTGAAGCACACAAGCACGGCTTAGTGAAGGAAGTTCTGCCTGCTGATCAATTACTAACGCGTGCACGCGAACTGGCACGCATGATCGCCACTGAGCGCTCACCAACATCAACCGCCATGGCGCGCCAAATGATTTACCGTAACAGCGCATTCAGTCATCCTGAAGAAGCCCACAAGGTTGAATCGCTGGCGATGTTTTATGCAAGCATTCACGATGGCAAAGAAGGTGTGGCTGCTTTTACAGAAAAGCGTAAGCCAAATTTCAACTCTAAGCCGTCACAGATGCCTGATTTTTATCCGTGGTGGTAAGCGACATATCCCTTATACTCGAATCATTCTGGTCGATCGCTCGGAGCGGTCGACTAGAAATCAGTCTGTTGCAGCACAACATAATCACGCGTTAGTACATTTTAAAAGCGCAGTTCATAAACGATGAATTGCATTTAACAGCGTGATGCTTCAGGTTTCCCCATACCAGAATAGGAGACACATCCATGAGCTTCAAAGACGATAACAAACCAAAACAACCCCAACGTCGCAAGCTGATTCAAGGTGCAACAGCACTAGCTGGCATGGCCAGTATTGGTTTCCCTTACATCTCGCTCGCGCAAAACAAACCAATACGGGTTGGTATGCCGACCATATTGTCAGGTCGAGTCGCTATGCTGGGACAGGCATCGAGCAATGCCGCTCAAATGGAAGTGGAAAAATTCAACGCCGCGGGTGGTTTGGGTGGACGCAAGATTGAATTAGTCATTCGCGATTCCAAAGGTCAACCACAAGAAGCAGCGCGTGTCACACGCGAATTAGTAACAGCAGAAGGCTGTGAAATTATTTATGACGGCGAAGCCTCCTCCGGCGCATTTGCGGTGCATGAAGTTGCACGTGATCTAGGTGTATTGGTGATACACACCTGCTCGGAAACCTCTGCTCTGACTGCAGATCCTAAGTTACGTACACCGTTAGCATTCCGCTGCGCACGCCAAGGTATTCATGATGCAGTCATCGGTGGCGCCTACGCGGCCAAGGTTGCGAAAGAAAAAAATCTACGCCGTTGGATGACTTGCTCACCTGATTATGCCTACGGTCGTGACACCACAGCAGAATTTATCGATCACCTGAAATTATTTAATAAAGATATTGAAATCATTGGTGATGTTTGGCCAAAATTATTCCAGGCTGATTACAGCGAAAACATTACGCGCCTGCTGCAAGGTAATCCCCAAGCGGTTTACTCTTGCTTGTGGGGTGGTGATCTGACTTCCTTTATCGATCAGTCGAGTATCTACGCTCTATTTAAAGACAGGCAGTTCTTTGGTGTGAACATGGCGGATTATGCCGTGCTGCATAACGTGAAATCGGTACCGCAGGGTCTGCATTCAGGTAATCGTTATTTGAAGAGTTTCCCTAATAACGCTGGTAATAGTACTTGGTCAGATACCTATCAAGCAAAGTACCGCGATCTACCATTGAACTGGGCATGGCAAAACGCTGCAGGCATACAGTTTTTAACCGCTGCAATGAAAAAAGCGAAAAGTGCAGACGGAGCAAAAATCGCTGCCGTACTAAAGGGCCTGACGATTGATTCGCCTTTCGGTGCCAATGGCAAGCTGACTATGCGCGCCGAAGATCACACCTTAGTAGACTACGCACTCGGTTGGGGTGAGCTGTCGGGTAAAGAGCCCTTCATGCCTAATCCAGTTCCTGGCAACTGGAAACAAATTGCCGAACTCGAAGCGGAATGGAAAAAACGTAAAGGCTTCGCATAAGCATTCACTATGCGCTGCATGAATGTTTTACGCGTTTTATAAACGTTATAAACGTTTTATAACGGTCCTGCTTTCCCAAGCAGGGCCTCATCATCGAGCGACATTTTCTGCTCGCTGTCTTGTACTTCAGGAGCACTGATTGAATCCCTCTGCTTTGCTTGATTGCCTGAGTTCGATGTCATGCATCGTGACTCAACTCTCCACCGGCATGATTGTTGGCTCGCTACTATTTTTAGTCGCTGCTGGCCTGACGCTGATTTTTGGTGTCTTGGGTATCGTTAATTTTGCCCATGGCTCGTTCTACATGCTAGGTGCCTATGTGGCGCTCACCGCGTATCGCGTTACAGGCAGTTTTGCCTTGTCTATCGTGGCAGCGGGGTTAGGCGTTGGCTTATTCGGATTGATTTTCGAACGCTTCTTTATGCGTCGCGTGTATAACGCCGATGTGCTGATGCAGTTACTGGTCTGCTATGCACTCGTTCTGATGATGGATGACATCGTAAAAATTATTTGGGGCGCAGAATTCCAATCGATGGGCATGCCTGATGAATTTCAAGCGCCGCCGCTATTTATTCTCGGTGGTGTTGTTCCGGTCTTTTACGTGTATCTGATTGCTGCCGCCGCACTGATTGCTGTGGTGCTGTGGGCAATACTAAATCACACTCGATTAGGAAAAATCGTTCGTGCCGCTGCCCAAAACCCCACTATGACGTCTGCGCTCGGTCTCAACACAGGTTTGATTTACGCCGGTGTATTTGCCTTTGGTGGTGCGCTCGCAGGTATGGCGGGGGGCTTAGCAGCACCGGTGCGATCAATGTCGCCGGGCATGGGGTTTTCTATTCTGATTGAATCGTTCATCGTGACCGTTATCGGCGGTATGGGATCGGTCAGCGGTGCTTTAGTGGGTGCCTTAATGATTGGTTTGATACGTGCCTTCGGAACGATAGGTTTTCCTTTGTTTGTTGAAGGGCTGATGTTCATAGCGATGGCATTGATATTAATACTGCGTCCGAATGGATTGCTTGGCAAGGAAACACGCGCATGAAACAGTCCTCTACTTTCCGTTCGGATTTTTTGTGGGCCCTGCTGGCGCTTGCAATACTGGCGCTAATTCCTAGCTTGTCATCATCGCGTGTACTACTGGATTATGTCATTCGCTTAGCAGCGATGGGCATCTTCGCTACCTCACTCAATATCTTGGTGGGCTATGGCGGCTTGGTATCCTTTGGTCACGCCATGTTTTTTGGTGGTGGCGCGTATGCCTTTGCGTTAACTATGCAAAAAACTAGCGCACCGATTCCACTCGCTATGCTGGTAGCGATTTTGTTTTGTGCAGTGATGGGATTTATTGTTGGTGCGATCTGTGTTCGGCTCAAAGAAATTTATTTTTCTTTCTTGACGCTAGCTTTTCAAATGCTCTTACACAGCGTGATCTTGACATGGACGTCACTCACTGGCGGTGATCAAGGGCTGACTGGCGGTATTCCGCGCACTCCTTTTCTCGGTATTAACCTAGCTGATCACACGCAGTTCTATTGGTTCGCCTGTGTGATGGCCGTAGCGTGCTTGCTCTTGATACGCACTGTGCTTCAATCACCTTTTGGTTACACCTTAAGGATGGTGCGCGACAGTGCTGAGCGTGCCCGCTATCTGGGCATCGATGTCTGGCGCGTAAAGCTGTACGCCTTTATTCTCGCTTCATCACTAGCCGGTGCGGGTGGCATCATCATGGCCTTGTTCGTCTCTGGTGCCTTCCCCGATTTTGGTTACTGGACGATGTCGGGTGAAGCGATCTTCATGATCATGATGGGTGGTTTGAATATATTCATCGGCCCTGTGGTTGGTGCTTCATTACTACTGCTGTTTAATGATGTGATCACACGCAGCACTGAATTCCATGGCTTAGCGCTAGGTATCGTGGTGCTGCTGTTTGCCTTGGGCTTTAAGCGGGGCATCACGGATTTTGTACAACAACTGTTTCAAACAATTAAAAATAAGAGAGACGCGCAATGAGTAAAAAAACTGTGACTGTGGTCACTGGCGGAGCCAGTGGAATTGGAGCGGCGTGTGTACAGCACCATGTAAAGCGTGGCGATGATGTGATCGTGCTCGATCTTCCTGGCACATGGTCGGATGCAAAAACCAAAGAAACCGGTGTTAAAGCTTTCTATCCGTGCGATGTACTGCAAGACCAAACGGTACACGATGCAGCGAAACTGATAGAAAAAAATCACGGCGCCGTCACAGGACTGATTAATAGCGCTGGCATCTTGCAGCGCAAGCTACCACCTGAACAATTAACCATGGCTGAGTGGGACAAGGTGACGGATGTTGATCAACGCGGCACCTATCTTTGCTGCGTGGTGTTTGGTTCGCGCATGGCTGAGCTAGGACATGGAGCGATAGTGAATATCGCATCGATCACCGGTTGGCGCTCTATTCCTTTGCATGCCTATGCACCTGCCAAAGCAGCCGTCATTTCGATGACAATGTGCTTAGCTGCTGAATGGGGACGTTCCGGTGTGCGCGTAAATGCAGTGGCACCCGGTTACACGCTCACCGAAGCATTACAAACTGCGATTGATCGCGGTGATCGCAATCCCGCTGATCTATCTGAACAATCTGCGATGGGACGCTTAGTGATGCCTGATGAAGTCGCCGATGGTGTCGGCTTTCTATTATCCGATGCTGCGCGCGCGATTACGGGCGTGACCTTGCCGATTGATGTGGGCTGGCTGTGTGGCACGACCTGGGGTACCTATGGTGGCGTTCCACCTGCTCGTCCACTCAAGTCTTAAGATTGATTAGATCGCGAACCTACGCATGTTAAAAGTCGAAAATCTTCGTAAATCGTTTGGTGGTGTGGTTGCCACCGCCGATGTCTCTATTGATTTCCCTACCGGCTCTCTGTCTGCGGTAATCGGGCCGAATGGTGCGGGCAAGACTACCTTCTTCAATTTGATTTCGGGTGGCTTGCAACCTGATTCGGGACGCATAGTGCTCGATGGTGAAGATATCGTTGGTCAACCGAGCAGTGAGATCGTACGCAAAGGCATAGGTCGGGCATTTCAAGTCGCTAAATTATTTAAATCGCTGACGGTAGAAGAATCGTTACGTGGCGCGCTGCAATCGCCGTTGGGTCGTTCACTGCAAATGCATGGTCGCTTTCCTACCGATGACACACGTGATCGTGCGCATGAAGTAATGCAGCAACTCGGTCTGGAGAAAAAAGCTGACGTCGTTAGCGGTAATCTTTCGCACGGCGATCAAAAGCTGCTCGATATCGCGCTAGCATTGGTACTCAATCCTAAAGTATTACTGCTGGATGAACCGGTGGCCGGTATGGGGCCGGAAGAACGTACTCAAATGATCGATACGGTCTATGCACTGTGGAAAAAAGGTGGCTTGACCGTGGTACTTATCGAGCACGATATGGAAATCGTATTTCGTATTTCGCAGCACATTCATGTGCTCTCATATGGCAAATTACTCGCGCAAGGTAATCCGGAACAAATACGCAATAACCCAGCGGTGATCGAAGCCTATCTGGGTACGCCCAAGGAGGCACGCGCATGACGAACATGCTTTCAGTGACAGACTTGGATGTGAACTATGGCAGTAGCCAGGTGTTATTCCAATTAAAGCTGCACGTAAAAAAAGGCGAAACTTTAGCGCTACTCGGCCGCAACGGCGCTGGCAAGAGTACGACGATGAAAGCCATCGCCGGTGTGATCGCTGCACGCCGTGGTCGCGTTGAGCTCGAAGGTAAAGCCATCACCGGCATGCCCTCCCACAAAATTGCACGTGCGGGGATTGGTTTCGTACCCGAGGATAGACAAATCTTTACGGATCTCTCCGTGGAAGATAATTTATTAATCGCTACCAAGCGTGGCGCACATGGTCAGCAAGAATGGTCGATCGATCGTGTGTACAACATGCTGCCTTTGCTTAAGCCTTTGCGCGTTCGTCTGGGTGGACAGTTATCCGGCGGTGAACAGCAAATGCTCACCATTGGTCGCTCGCTGATGGGTAATCCTGATTTGCTGTTGTTAGATGAACCCAGCGAAGGTCTGGCACCGATCATGGTGCAAAAAATTGGTGAACTGGTTGAAGATTTAAAAAAACTAGGAACCACCATAGTACTGGCTGAACAAAATCTGCATTTTTGTTTGGGCTTAGCTGATCGCGCCGTCGTGATCGATAAAGGCTCGGATGTGTTTGAAGGCAGCATTGCCGAACTCGAAGCGAATGCTGATATCAAGCAGCGCTATCTCTCTGTTTAATTTAAATATAAAAAACTATGGCTCTCTCACTCCCAAAAGCATTTGATATGCAAGGTCAGCGCGTACTGATTACTGGCGCCGCTGGTGGCATAGGATCCGAGACAGCTAAACTCTGCAGTGAGTTGGGTGCGATAACGATAGTGACGGATATCGCTAGTGTTACGAAAAAATGTGAGGTCTTAGCTTCTTCATTGAAAAATGTCGAAGGCGTTCATGCGCTCGATATTACGGATCGTAAAGCGGTTGAGGCTATCGTTGCACAGCATGCACCGATTACTGCGTTAATCGATACGGCAGCGATTTGTCCGTTTGACGAAGATTGGATGGCACCGGATTGGAATGAACAATCCTTTCATCGTGTGATGGAAGTGAATGTACTTGGACCAATCAATCTGGTGCGCGCTGTGATGCCGGGAATGATAGAGCGTAAGAACGGCAGCATTGTGCTGTGCGGATCGATTGCTGGATGGATGGGTGGTTTGTTAGCTGCGCCACACTACGCCGCTTCTAAAGGTGGAGTTCATGCGCTAGTGCGCTGGTTTTCACAACGTGCCACGCCACATAATGTGCGCGTCAATGCCGTGGCCCCCGGCCCGATTGCAACGGGGATGACGGATGGTCAGCCCTACCCAACTGAAAAATATCCCATGCAGCGCATGGGGCGACCCGATGAAATTGCGAATGCGCTGGTCTTTCTAGCCTCGCCCGCCGCGTCTTTCATGGCGGGTAGCATCATGGATGTCAATGGCGGTGTACTGCTGCGTTAATCAGCTCAGCGTAAAACCCACATAGCCGTTGCTGGTCGCATCCGACACAATCTTTTGGTATTTCGCAAAGCCACCGGCATACGGCATAAATACACGTGGCTTACCGGGCACATTCGCACCGAGATACCAAGAGTGAGTAGCGCTAGGCAGCAAGGTTGAATTCGCTGCGTGATTAACTTCTAATACCCAATCGTCTGCCGCTTTTTCTTGCGCTTCAATCGTATGAATACCTTTCTCACGCATGTCTTTTATGCAGTGCGTAATCCAATCGACGTGATGCTCGATAGCAGGTGGCATATTGCACAACACTGAAGGACTACCGGGGCCAGTCACGGTAAACATATTCGGGAAGCCCGGTACTTGCAGACCGAGATAATTGCGCGGTCCGGCATACCACGCCTCTTTTAGCGCGAGACCATTGCGACCCTGAATATCGATTTTCAGTAATGAGCCCGTCATCGCATCAAAGCCAGTAGCAAACACGATGATGTCTAATGGATAGTCGTGATCTTTAGTCTTGATACCGGTCGCTGTGATTTTTTCTATCGGCGCTTCGCGAATATTCACCAGATCGACGTGATCAAGATTATAGGTTTCGAAATACTGAGAATCGACCGGTGGACGTTTAGCAGCGAATGGATGATCGATATCACCTAGCAGTTGGGCAGTGGCTGGATTTTTTACAATCTCACTGATTTTTTCGCGAATGAAATCAGCCACAATCTTGTTAGCTTTTTCATCGATTAAGGTGTCACGGAACGCCGCACGAAACTCTAAGCCACCTTTTTTCCAGGCAGTTTCCATAATCTGCTTGCGCTCTTCATCATCGACATCAAATACCGAGCGATCGGTGATGTAAAACGGATGGGCGTTCGTATTGGAATTCATGGTGTGACGAATGTCGTCGGTATGCGATTTCGTATACTGCTTAAATTCATCAGTTAATGGCGCATTCCGCGCAGGGATGCTGTAATTCGCGGTGCGTTGAAAAACAGTCAGATGTTTAGACTGCGCTGCGATTACAGGGATCGCTTGAATGCCGGTAGAACCGGTACCCACTACGCCAACTCGCTTACCCGAAAAATCAACGCCTTCATGCGGCCATTGTCCGGTGTGATACCAATCTCCACCAAAATCATTTAGTCCCGCTATTTTAGGTACGTTAGCCGACGACAAACAACCGACAGCGGTGATTAAATAGGTGCAGTGAAAAATCTCGCCTGCCTCTGTTGTGACATGCCAGCAATTATGCTTTGCTTCAAAGTGCGCCGATTTAACTCGCGTATCGAGTTGAATATCACGGCGCAAGTCAAAGCGATCGGCGACATGATTAAGATAGCGCATGATTTCAGGCTGTTGCGGATAACGCTCAGTCCAATTCCATTCCTGTAACAGCTCTTTGGAAAAATAGTAAGAATACGAATGACTCTCTGAGTCGCAACGCGCACCGGGATAGCGATTCCAGTACCACGTACCACCCACACCGCCGGCTGCTTCCAATACTCTGGCTGACAAACCAAGTTTGTCGCGCAGTGACAAGAGCTGATACATACCGGAAAAACCGGCACCAATAATGACCGCATCTAAACTGACCGGTGTTGATGAATTAGACATTGCGTCTCATTTTCAGTAAAAAATTTTATAAGCCAGAAATTGTTAATCAGCGAAGTGGCAACTTACCTGCCCGAGTAGGCCGAAATCTGCGCTTACCGCATCACCAGGGTTGACTTTGACGGGCACGCGGCAAGTCCCGGTGGTGACAAATTGACCTGCCTCCATCGCGATACCCAGACTCGATAGCTCATTAATTATCCAGGTCAGCGCCACACGCGGATCACCTAAGACATTACGACCGTAACCTGAATCGATGGCTTCACCATTTAAGGTGATGTGAATCGATTGATTCAGATAGTCGAAGTTTTTCCAATCCGTTGCGGCTTGGCCCAAAATAAAATAGCAGGCACACGCATTGTCAGCAATAAGCTGAGGTGCACCTACCGTTACAAAATCTGAGTAGCGCGAATCAGGTATTTCTATTGATGGATGGACAGCCGCCACAGCAGCCAGCACTTCATCCACGGTATAGGGTTGCGCGCGCGGCGACAGCGTATTTGCAAAACTAAATGCAAATTCAATTTCGGCGACATGCATGAGATTGGATTTCAAAGAAAAGTTCGCACCCACAGGCAGCATGCGGTCGTGATAAATACGCCCGGCGAGCGGGCCATCGACACCTATGTGGCGCTGACCATCCACGCTGGTTGCAGCGATCTTCCAGCCAGAGACGGGCGAACCATGAATTTTTGCAAAGGCAGCCTGAACCGCATAGCCCTGAGCGCGGTCGGCCGGACGCTGATCATCTGGCAGTGCAGCACAACGATCTTTGCGGTTCCAGAGGTCATGCAGAAAGCCTGCCGCCGCCTGTTGTTTAGCATTAGTGAAACTATCGGAGTGATTTGAGCTCATGGTCGCACCTGTTCTGTTTTTGGTAATCATACGACCGCACTTAGGCGGCTGGTTTGTAATTCAAAAAGGGATGTTCACACAAATTCTCAAGCCAGAGTAAACAAGGTAAGCTGATAGTCTGAATGCCTTGAAAATCCAAAATATCCATTACAACAGGAGACGAGCATGGCTTCACTATTTACGCCCGAACAGCGTGCAGCGTTCGAACGCGATGGCTTTGTGCTAATTCGCTCACTGTTTGATACAGAAGAAATTGCACTACTGCGCGGCGCGATAGAAACAGATCCGCAACTGCAAGCCAGTTTGTATGATCGTAACGATGCCTCAGGTAAGGCTACGCGCATGGCGACTTGGAACCATCCCGGCGATAGCGTCTATGGCCTAGCGGCGCGATCACATCGTGTGGTCGATACGATGGAAGAGATGCTCGGCGGTGAGGTGTATCACTACCACTCAAAATTAACGGCCAAAGAACCGCGCGATGGCGGTGCGTGGGAGTGGCATCAAGATTATGGCTACTGGTATCACAACGGCTGCGTATTTCCCACTATGGCGAGCGTGATGGTGGCGTTGGATAAAACCACACGTGAGAATGGATGTTTACAAGTGATTCGCGGATCGCATCATGCGGGACGCGTGGAACACGGTGTTTTGCCTGGTCAGCAAGTCGGCGCCGACCCACGTCGTGTAGAAGAAATGCTCAAGAGCTTGGAATTGGTCTACGCAGAAATGGAACCTGGCGATGGCTTATTTTTTCATGCCAACGTGATGCATCGCTCGGATCAAAATCGCTCAGAGAATCGACGCTGGACAGTTTTATTTTGCTATAACGCAGCGCGCAATAATCCTTACCTCGAACACCATCACCCGCAGTACACGCCGCTAGACAAAGTCGATGATGACGCAATTAAATCAGCGGGTATTAAACACGCCGACGGCTCGGATGATTATTTCCGAAAGAATTTCACCAATCCTCCCGAGTTAAAAAAAGTACTTTCCACTTCCTAAAACAACAACAGGATACTTCTACATCATGAGCGATAAAAAAAATAAACTCCGCAGCCAAGCTTGGTTTGGT
>JAIPCX010000038.1 GCA_021737945.1 Polynucleobacter sp. | reverse complement strand
AGAAAATATTGGCGACCAAACCCACCATGGTGGTTAGTAATGCAATACCTAAACCTGAGGTCAGTTCACGCAGCATGTCTTGTGCTTGCGACTGATCAAAATTCTGCATATGACCAATTTGCATCGCCAAAATAGAAAAACCAATCACCTTGCCGAGCAAACCTAATTTCAACTGCAAGCTATTCACCCACCACGCTGTGGAGTGAATGCCATGCGCTCGCTCAGAGAGCACATCCATCGGCGCACCCGAATCTCTGGGATTAGCGCGCAGCGCTTCCCAATACTCATACGCCCAACTATCGATGGGGGGTGGACTGCCTGGGTTGGTTTTTTGGTACTCAAGGCTTTGGCGTTGACGATGCAATTCGCGACTGCGCGTACCGCACCAAATCGTGGCGATCGAAAACATGATGATGATGATCATCGTGATGCCGGTGGGATCGGAATGCAGCAAAAGACTCCACACACCACGAATACCTAGCAGCCATCCCGCAAAGATGAACATGCCAATCAGCGTGAACCATTCAAAAAAAATGGGTTCAATTTTTTTCTGAGATCCCGATGCCAGCATGCGGGAAAGACTGATTTTCACAACAACTCCCTTGTCTCTTATTCTTTTGTGCGGCCAGGTTGCCCTACCTAGGACACATTTTATATGCGAAGCACTACTTAGCGCTTAAATAGATTGACTAACTATATAAGCAAAAATGAAAATAAAATTTATTTACCAAATAAATAACGCACTTAGTTAGGTCGGTGTTTACGTTTTCGGACCTAATTGCGGCTCAAAACCACAGGCCAAAATAAAAATCGCTTCTTGCTGCGTATCCTCAGCCGGTGTCTCCCACTCCCCCGTCGACTTATCCATGGTGAGCGCTTCACCTACACCCATTCGAAATGGGTGCGACGAAAACATCTTTGAACGCATTTGACTATGAACGCAATCCACTTCCCACAAGATCTTGGCTGACAAATTTCCAAACTTGTTTGGCACCTTGTAATCGACCAACTGCCAGATCGCAACCGTACGACCTGGCTCAAAAAAATCATCCACAAAGTAAGCTGCATCTTCGGTAACGTCGATCACCTTCCATTCGGCCTGCACTGACGGCGACAAACTTAAAGACACACAGCCCATAAGAGATAAAAGAATTTTTTTCATAATTCCACCTGAGTTGTCGCGGGCAATCACACTTGCCGTGCAATGGAAAGAATAGGAATCATGGTCGCTATTTGCTTACGTTCCTGGATCAGTGGCAAACAGTTAGCATCATCCTGATAAATAGACACACAATCTAAACACTGAAAACACTCGCTGTAATCCACTTTACCCACCGGCGTAATCGCTTGATACTCACAACGATGACGACAGGTCTGACAGGGCGTGCCACATTCCTCGCGACGCGCAATCCAACCCCAACGACGTAAGGGATTCAACGCTGCCAACGCCGCACCGAGCGGGCAGATATAACGGCAATAGCCACGATAAACAAAAATACTCAGCACCAGCACGCTAACCGCCCACACCACATACGGCCAATCACGCACAAAATATAAACTGATCGCCGTCTTAAATGGTTCAACTTCTACCGCAAGTTCCGTTGAGTTCGGCAGGACCCAAATTGAACTAATCACAGCCGCCAATACGCCGTACTTGATCCATTTAAGTTTAGCGTCGACTGCGCTACGCAAACGACGCTGCTTCACACCTAGCTTTTGAACTACCAGACTGACTAATTCTTGAAATGCGCCGAACGGACATAACCAGCCACAAAAAGTACCGCGCCCCCACACCACTAAAGTAATGGCGACAAAGATCCAGAGAATGACCGTCATCGGATCTGCCAATAAAAAGCTCAAATCATTACCGGTAGCGATGGCATCTAGTGAGGCCGTGATGTTGACTATGCTCAGCTGTCCTTGAAACATCCAACCGATCACGATTAAGGTAAACAACAAATACCCTATCCGGAAAATACTCAAGCGCGCAGCATTAGCGGACGTTGCACGTTGACGAATCAAGGCAACGCTGAGTATCACCAAGCCAGAAATCAACACCGCGATATCGATCCAACGCTTAGACCAACTATCCACCCAGTCCGCATCTAACATTGCCGAGACACGCGCGCGCCAGCCATGAAATGCATACGGCAAAGGAAACTCTACATAGGTAAACTGATTCGGGAATGACCCGAAGCGGCGGCCCAATTTGAAAGACAGATCAAATGGCTCAGAGGGATTGAGGGGCGTGGCAGTATCGACAATTAAAAAATGGGCACGGGTGGCCGTGGGATAACCAGGCACTTTCAAACCTTTATCGTAGGCCATTGAGCGTAACTTGATCGCTTTACCGTCCTGCTGCAAAACAAAAGGAATGTCATCAGCAATGCGCTGACTTTCATACAAAACCTTCGATAGCGGACCCGTCTCACTAATCATCAAGGCCTGACCATCGCGTCGATTCGCACCGACTAAACGCCAGCCTTCATCATCGAGCAAATTACGACCAATGGGTGGCAAACTAATTAACGCGACATGAAACTGTATGGCGACTTCATCAGGCTGACTCGCCGCTTTTTTATCGGCACCCGCCGCTTTGGTGCCTGCAAATGCTTTTTCTATTTGGTCACGCGTCAACGACATAGCCTCGATCATTCCACGACCTTGCATTTGAGCCCAGCTGAGTGGCTTAACTGGCGCATCGTAGAGTGATCCTTTACTCAGCGCAATCGCATTCCCTTCACCAACGATCGTTCCATTTTTTGCCGCCTCCACATGCGCACGCGCGACCGATGTGGCTGATTGAATAATGGTTCTATCAATCGCACGCACCGATACCGTACCCGCCTGAACGCCATGCAACGCAGCGTATTTTTCATCGCGCGCTGTCTTAGCTTTGAAATCGTAAATTTGAATATCGTGGTGAATCGATAGCCCCGTGTATTGCGCAGCAAACCCTGCGAGTTTGGCAATACCCGCTTCGGATCGGAACAAGGGCTCGCGGTGATCGAGCAATCTCACTTCAATGAAGGAGCCTTTGGTATCGATACACACCAATATGTTGATAGGTTTGCCGCCGTAACCACGAACCGGTTCGAAATCAACCGACTCGAATGCGTAACCAAACAACACCGGTTTTTGATTTTCATAGGCTGCATCACGCACAAACAGCGGCCACACAGGTACATCGGGATTGATATCACCTACGATGTATTTGTTAGCTAAGTAGGTTTCAACATCTGATTTTTTAAGCGTGATCGCATTGACATGTGCACACAGCATGAATGACAACAGCAACCAGCGCAAAACTAAAACAAGCCATTTTTTCATCAAACTGCACTTCTCTCGTTTAATTTTTATAGGTCGTCGAGGTGAAATAGCAGTTAGGTGGCTTATCAAAAAAACCATCCGAAGCCGAAGCTTTTGCTAAGCGACACGTTGCATGGTAAAGCGATAGTGAATGCACTGAGAAGCATACCCCTACACAATCAAGGGTTAAGCAAAAAAGACTAGTAAGTCTCTACATGGAAGCGACCTTCGGCCACCATCGTTGCATGCAAGCTGTTCCAGTCAAGATTCGCAGCACGACACATATCACTCAGCGCTTCCATCACACCTGCCTCCATACCTTTCAAACCACAGATATAGATGTAAGTATCACCTAGTAACAACTCAGTGACCGCTTTGTAAGCTTCGCGTAATTTATCTTGCACGTAAACACGCGGCGCACCATCGACGCGAGAAAATGCCAGATGCTGTTCAATGAAGCTGGCTGGTAGTTTGCGTAGTGGGCCAAAGTAAGGAAGTTCCTCCGGACTACGTGCGCCGAAGAACAACATCAATTTGCCATCAACTGCTTTTGAATTTGTCAATAATCGACGACGATACTCGGTCATTGCGCGCATGGGTGCCGCGCCGGTTCCCGTGCATATCATTATCAGGTTGGATCCCTGGTGATTCGGCATTAAAAAGCGATCGCCAAACGGACCCGTCACCTGAACCTTGTCACCTTTTTGAAGATCACACAGATAATTCGATGCCACACCTTTGATGTGCTTACCTTCTTCTTCTAGCAAGACTCGTTTTACTGTAAGGGCTAAGTTGTTGTAACCCGCACGTTCACCATCACGCGCACTCGCCACTGAGTACATGCGCAAGTAATGCGGCTTACCGGAAGCATCGGTGCCCGGTGGAATCACACCGATAGACTGACCTTCCAACACAGGAAAAATCTGATTCCCAAAATCGAGAACAATATGCCGTACATCGCTCTCAGCGTGCGCATCGGTCAAACGATAATTTCCCGTTACGGTCGCGGTTACCGGATGACGAATATCAAACAAATTCAACTGCGGTTTTTCTGCTGAATGCGGCGGTAGTAATGATGTGGCTGAAACAGCGGCGTTATGTTGAGGTGTCGCCTCGATCACAGCAGTCGCTAACGATTCTTCGGGGATGTCTTGTTGCGCAGGGAGTTCATCCCAGGTCAGTTGATCAGCCACTGTATAAGCCGCCACTTTAGGAATCGTTCGCCAATGATCGATTGAACCTGTGGGGCACGGTGGCACGCAGGCATTACAACCATTGCAGATCGCCGGATCAACCACATAGTTACGATCATCATGCGTGATTGCATCAATCGGGCAGGTCTCTTCACAGGTATTGCAGCGTATACAAACCTCGGGGTCAATCAGGTGCTGACGTATCAGCACCTGAATATCATTAGCACTCATTCGCTTAGTTCAGTTGACTTAGTTAATTTAGTTAAAACGAACGTAGTCGAAATCAACTGGCTGACGATTGATACCGACAGGAGGAGGTGCAATCCAATTGGCCATCTTGCCCGGCTCTATCACACGCCCCATCAATGAAGCCACATACGCGCGATCTTCTTCAGTTGGTAACCAGCTGCGTACATTTGCTTGCCACTCAGCTTCAGAAATTACACGGCCATCAGGCGACACACGCATACCTGCAAAGGTTCCGATATGGCGGTTAAATGCTTTGTGAGGGGCTTGCAAGCGGAATGACAAACCAGCTTTTTCGATCACTTTGTTCCAGCGACCAATACCGGCAATTGAATCTTTAATGTAATCATCACGCAAAACTTCATTCAGCGAATTCAGCATCGGTACTTCTTTTTCAACCAGCTTGCCGTTTTGCACTTCGAGGATACGGTAGTGCTCGCCTTTTAGCAGATGATCATCATCACGCTTGGTTTCTTCGTAGCGGCCTTTTAAACCTGAACTATAAAAAGTCGCAGCATTGGATGACTGATCAGCACCAAACAAATCGATCGTTACACTAAAGTGGAAATTCAAATAGCGCTGTAGGGTTGGCAAATCAATCACGCCTTGCTGACGCACCTGTTCAGGATCTTCAATGCCATGCTCTTTCATGATTTGGCAGGTGCGTTGAATCGTGCGCGAAATACCGGATTCACCCACAAACATGTGATGCGCTTCTTCGGTCAACATAAAACGGCAGGTACGCGCCAACGGATCAAAGCCTGATTCTGCTAGTGCACACAATTGAAATTTACCGTCACGATCTGTGAAGTAGGTGAACATATAAAACGCCAACCAGTCGGGAGTCTCTTCATTGAAGGCTTCCAAAATACGAGGATTGTCTTGATCACCTGAATTACGATGCAGCAGTGCTTCCGCTTCCTCGCGACCATCACGCCCGAAATATTTATGCAGCAAATAAACCATTGCCCATAAGTGACGGCCTTCTTCCACATTAATTTGGAAGAGATTACGTAAATCATATTGCGACGGTGCAGTCAGACCCAGATGACGTTGCTGCTCAACCGATGCAGGCTCAGTATCGCCTTGGGTAACGATAATGCGACGTAAATTAGCGCGATGCTCCCCAGGCACATCTTGCCAAGCTGCTTCGCCTTTGTGTTCGCCGAAATGCACTTGGCGATTTTGGTCTTGCGCTGCTAGAAAAATACCCCAACGATAATCAGGCATTTTCACATGACCAAAATGCGCCCAGCCTTCGGGAGTCGTGCTGACTGCGGTACGCAAGTACACATCAAAACCATGCGAGCCATCAGGACCCATGTCCTGCCACCACTGCAGATAATTAGGCTGCCAATGTTCTAGCGCGCGCTGCAATGTACGATCCTCAGAGAGGTTCACGTTGTTAGGAATTTTTTCGCTGTAGTTAATGGAACTCACGACCGCTCCTCGAGAAGATAAATAAATTTTTACACACGTTCGAAATCAAATTTTGCTTTGTTGCCGCTACCGTAAACTTTGAGCGCACCCAATTCACCAACGGCATTGGGTCGAATAAAAATCCAGTTCTGCCAAGCAGAGAGACGACCAAACACACGAGTGGCCATATTCTCTTTGCCATTGAAACGAAGATTCGCTTCCAAGCCTGTGAGCGCATCGGGTGACATGCTGGCGCGCTCTTCAAGTGCCATACGAATTTCATCGGCCCAATCAATGTCATCGGGATTCGATGTAATTAAACCCAACGCCATCGCTGCATCTGCATCGAGCGCTTTGCCTATGCTAGCGCGAACTGCTGCGATTTCAGCGTCGTTGTCATAAAAACGGCGCGCCAGACGCGACTGACCTGTGATCATAGGCAGTACACCAAAATTCATTACGGATAACTGCAGCTGCGGTGCCGTTTCGGGCGCATCGGGCAAGGCCAGCATATAACTACGATCAGCAGCGAATGCCAACTCGGCTAAAGTACCTGCGAAGCAGCTTGCTTCATCAATTAAAGCAAACAAGCTGCGAGAAGACACATCGATACGAGCCAAAGTACGTCGAAGTAGGCCTATGGTTTCACGCACTAACCAATGAGATTGATGCGCCATCAATACTTCATCACACGCCAGCACTGCTTTGGCATCACCGGCTGTTTTTAATAGCCAGGTACCGATATCAATTTCATTCGTACGCAGATGCAAAATAGCGTCGTCGAGCTCACGCGCCATTTGCAACGGCCACCAATGCACCCCCGCCGCTTCAATCGTTTGAATGCTGTTTGGTTGTGTGGTGGATGGAGCTGATACCGTCAAGGTTGCAGTACGTGCTTGACGATCAATCACGATCTTCACAAATTCATAGTCAACGCCATGATCAGTAATTTGTCGTGCCAGCGGAGTTAGCTTGACCCCTTTGCCATCGGCCGGCCTATCACTCTGAGCAGCTAATGCTAAAGCACGCTCTTGAACCGTTTGCTCAAACACGGCCGGCTTGGCGATTGCATCGACTAATTTCCAGTCTTTGGCTTTTTGTCCGCGTACACCTTCGGAGGTGGTGCAAAAAATATCGGCATGATCATGTCGGACTTTGCGTTTATCAGTTAAACGCGTGAGACCACCTGTGCCCGGAAGCACACCGAGTAAGGGCACTTCCGGCAAACTAACTGCCGAGGAACGATCATCTACCAAAATAATTTCATCGCAGGCAGCGGCTAACTCATATCCACCACCCGCGCAGGCACCGTTAACGGCAGCGATAAATTTCAAACCGGAGTGTTGACTGGAATCTTCCAGACCATTACGAGTCTCATTGGTGAATTTACAAAAATTCACTTTCCATGCGTGCGAAGATTTGCCCAACATGAAAATATTCGCGCCCGAACAAAAAATACGATCGCGCCCACCAGTGAGGACGACGGTTCTGACTTGGGGATGCTCAAAGCGTATGCGTTGAATTGCGTCATACAACTCGATGTCCACTCCCAAATCATAAGAATTTAATTTGAGCTTGTAGCCTTCGCGCAGGCCACCATCTTCATCGACCTTCATGGTCAATGTCGCCACTGGACCATTGGCGATCAAAGTCCAATGCCGGTAATGTTCTGGCGAGGTCGCGTAATCGACAACAAGTGCTTGGCTCATGGGTCACCCGATTGCAATATGGTGCATTAATATACAGAAAACGCATTATATTGCATTTTATCGGGGCCGCCAAACAAAATGAGCCTGCTACGGATGAGTTAGCGGGAATTGCTTACGTCTGGCGACTGGCGCCAAGCCTGCCCTACCAAGGAATGTGTTGCCCCGCATGGTCTACGAAGTGCGCCCGCCCATTGGCGGGCAAGTCGATTAATACCGTCATCAGCTTGCTGACCGCCAGTTCGGGGGCAATGGTATGGCCAGCTGAGACAAAGGGTGACGATAAACGGGATTCAACGGTACCCGGCTGTAAAGCAGCAAACACTGCTAGCGGTCGCTTGCGAGACAGCTCGATGGCGGCTGTTTGCAACAGCATGTTGCGGGCAGCTTTGGCAGCTCGGTAGCCGTACCAACCGCCTTTGTGGTTGTCTTCAATACTGCCAACGCGCGCAGATAAGGTGGCATAGACCGCCCGTTCATGGGTGGCCAACAAAGTGGAAAAATGTTTCATCAACAGCGCAGGGCCAACCGCATTGATCTCGAATTGCTTGAGCAAGTGCTGTGCGTTCAATGCGTCGATGCGTTTTTCAGGTCCCACGCCATCGATGGTTAATGCGCCAGTTGCATCAATAATCCATTGGAATGAGCCCGACCCCTGCTGCTCGCTTTCACTGCGAAGTGCAGCGGCACAATGAGCCATGCTGTCCTCATTCTGTAAATCAAATGCGGGTGAACTACTGAGCGATAAACCCACCGCAAGACGGCAATTGACGTCAGATTGAAAGTGCGCAAGCCAAGCTCGACCAATCGCTCCACTACTACCGAGTACGAGGGCTTGGTAAGTGCTCATGTCTGCCTGTTATATTGAGTCCGATGCGCAGCACATCACAGCGCTTGTTCTAGCAATCGTGTGAATGCTTGCTGCTCGGATAAACCGCTGGTATCCAACACCTTATCCGCCTTGGAATAAAACTGAGCGCGACTTTCTAAGATGCGTTTCAGATCGTCCATCGCTTCGCGATTACCTGACATCGGTCGCTTGTCACCCTGCGCGAGCACACGAGCCATGTGCTCTTCCGGCGACGCTTTCAGCCACACGGTGTAGCAATGCGACAGCAACAAATTAAAGGTGGCGGGTTCAGACACCATACCACCCGGCGTCGCAATGACGGCATGCGTGTGTTGAGCAATCGCAGCTTCCAGCGCACGTTGCTCATAGCGACGATAGGCGGTTTGCCCGTACAGCGCATGAATCTCTGCGATGCTGCAGCCCGCCAGCGTTTCTATTTGAGCAGACAACTCAATGAAAGGCACGTTCAATTGATCCGCTAGCTGCTTGCCCAAACTTGATTTGCCAGCGCCGCGCAAACCAATCAGTGCAATGCGTTGGCGACGTGAGTTTTCACTCGCAGGAGAATCAAAGAGTTCGCCCAGCAAAGTTCGGGCCTTGGCCAACTCAACATCGGTTCTACCACGAAGAATTTCACGAATCATCAACCAATCCGGCGACGAGGCGGTTTCATCCCCCGTCATCTCCGCCAAGGAGCAATTCAATACCGCGCTTAATTGCCGTAAGAACTGTATCGATGCGTTACCTACTCCCGACTCGACGTTCGCTACATGGCGCTCGGATACATCGGCCATGTGCGCCAACGCCTTGCGCGTCAGGCCGCGGCGCGCGCGTAACAACTTTAGGCGCTCACCGAGCGAGATTAAGAAAGGATCTTTGTCGAGATCGTCAGAATCACTGGTCATAATCAGCGGGTTGGGTTGACGGTTGCAAGATATTGCATTTAGTATCGTGCGGGTATGCATTATAAGTTATTGGCCGAAAAGGCAATGAACCCACGCTTCCGCCGTTCCACCAGACGGTTAACAAACATCACAGGACCCTGTTCTCATGACACCGTTTCTAAATAACTACTTACATGGCCAATGGCAGCCAGACGCTCAGGCAGCACACACCCTGCTCGATCCTGTCACTGGCGAAGCGTTGGCGCGTACCGGTGGTGCCGCGCAGGGTTTGAGTGATGCCTTCGCGTTTGCGCGTAACGATGGTCGTCTCGCATTGCAAGCGATGACTTACGGTCAACGCGCCACGATGCTGGCTGACACCTTGAAAGTGCTGCAAGCGAATCGAGATGAGTACTACGCCATCTCACTAGCGAATTCAGGCACAGTGAAAAATGATTCAGCGGTGGATATTGAAGGTGGCTTATTCACCTTAGGTTTTTACGCAAAACTCGGCGCTGCACTGGGTGACGCACGTACCCTAACCGACGGTGCAGCGGGCATTCTCTCGAAAGATCAGTTATTTCAGTCACAGCATGTGATGGTGCCTATTAAAGGACTCGCGCTCTTTATCAATGCCTTTAATTTTCCCTGTTGGGGTTTGTGGGAAAAAGCAGCACCCGCCTTGCTCTCAGGTATCCCCGTCATCATCAAACCTGCAACCGTCACCGCATGGCTGACGCATCGCATGGTGAGTGATGTCATTAATGCGGGAGTGCTGCCCAAAGGTGCACTGTCTATCGTGTGCGGTAACTCGACCGGCTTGTTAGATGCGCTCACACCGTTTGATGTTTTATCGTTTACGGGTTCAGCCGATACAGCGACAACGATACGATCACACGCCGCGATTGCGCGCGACTCGGTGCGTGCCAATATTGAAGCCGATAGTTTGAATGTCACCCTACTCGGTGAAGACGCCACACCCGGTAGTGCTGCCTTTGATTTGTATGTTGATAATTTAGCGCGTGACATGACGATTAAGAGTGGACAACGTTGTACCGCTCCGCGTCGCGCACTGGTTCCTAAAGCGTATATGCATGCAGTCGCTGAAGCATTAGCAGGCAAACTCGCGGCCATACGCGTTGGTAATCCGCGCAACCCAGAAACTGCGATGGGCGCTTTAGTCAGCCGCGATCAATTTAATAGCGTGCAAGAAGGTCTGCATCACCTTTCATCAGAAAGCAGCGTGCTGTTCGATGGCGCTGCACAACCACTACTTGATGCGGATGCTAAGTCAGCCTGCGTTGCACCCACACTGCTCGGTGTGCGTGATGCCGATGCGGCGGTTGAAGTCCATCGCCATGAAGTATTTGGTCCCGTGTCGTCGTTGATTGGCTATCGCGATGCACAGCATGCAACCGATCTCGCGCATCGCGGGCAAGGCTCGCTCGTTGCCTCTATCTACAGTGCTGACAATGCATGGATGGCTGACGTCGCTGAACAGTTAGCTACCTCGCATGGCCGTGTCCATGTGGTGAGCCCAGAGGTCGGAAAAACACAAACTGGTCATGGGAATGTCATGCCAGGTTCGATACACGGCGGTCCCGGACGTGCCGGCGGTGGTGAAGAGCTCGGTGGGTTACGGGCGCTGAATTTTTATCATCGTAAAAGTGCCATACAAGCCCCCGCATCAGTTATTGAGCTCATGACTAAGCACAGCACAGGATTCAATGTTTAAGCCTTTGTGAAGGTTGAGAGAATCAGCCTCGGTACGACGATAGATTCAAAGCCAGGCACATAAAAAATAACGCCGGCTGGAGGAGACAAACGCATGACCATAAAACACGCTGAATTACCGCAGCGCTTTAACTTCGCGCATCATATTCTGACGCTAAATCAGGGCAGAAAAAATAAACTCGCCTTTCGCGATGATCATCGTGAGATGAGTTATGGCGAACTCGACCTAAAAGTTCGGCAATTCGCCGCAGGTTTATTAGCCCACGGTGTACAAGCTGAACAACGCATTCTGCTGGTCATGCACGACAGCATTGATATGCCGGTTGCATTTCTGGGCGCATTGTTTGCTGGAGTGATTCCCGTTCCCGTCAATACTCTGCTACCTGCGGATAATTATGCTTACATGATCAAGCATAGTGAAGCAAAAATGATTGTTGTTTCTGAGGCTTTGCTCGCCACAGTAAAAGAAGCGTTAACACTAGCGAATCAGACGATGCCTGTCGTGGTTACAGGTCAGACCGCAACAAGTAATGAAACATCGTTCAGCGCTCTACTCGAGGCTAATCCACTGACTATCGATCAACATGCTGATACGCATGCGGATCAATTTGCTTTTTGGTTGTATTCCAGCGGATCAACCGGACAACCCAAAGGAGCTGTGCACACCCACGCCAATTTATATTGGACAGCTGAGTTGTACGGCAAGCCTGTACTGGGTTTAACGGAAGATGATCTAGTTTTTTCTGCTGCAAAATTATTTTTTGCGTATGGCTTGGGAAATGCACTGACCTTCCCACTTTCTGTCGGTGCATCGACGGTTTTAATGGCGGAACGTGCAACGCCTGCTTCGGTATTTGAACGCTTAAACAAACATCAACCGACTATTTTTTATGGCGTACCTACCTTGTATGTCGCCATGCTAGCCGCTGCTGATTTACCAAAGCAATCTCAAGTCGCTCTGCGATTGTGTGTATCTGCTGGCGAAGCGCTACCACGCGAGATCGGTGAAAAATTCAGTGCGCACTTTGGTTGCGATGTTTTGGATGGTCTCGGTTCGACGGAAATGTTACATATCTTTTTATCAAACCGATCGGGTCAGGTGCGTTACGGCACAACGGGCACACCGGTACCGGGTTATGAAATGGAATTGCGCGATGAGTTGGGCCACGCTGTATCGGTGGGTAATGTCGGCGATCTGTTTATTAAAGGTCCCAGTGCAGCGCATTTGTATTGGACTGATCGCACCAAGTCGATCGCTACCTTTCAAGGGCCGTGGGTTAAAAGTGGTGACAAATATATTCTCGATGAAGAGGGTTACTACATCTACGCTGGCCGCAGTGATGACATGCTAAAAGTCAGTGGCCAGTATGTCTCGCCGATAGAAGTGGAATCTGCGCTGATGGGACATGACGCAGTTTTGGAATGCGCTGTCGTCGGCAAATCGGATGGGCAAGGTCTGATTAAAACGATTGCGTACGTTGTATTACACGATAAAAATCACGACGCAACTGCCATGGAAGTTGAATTAAAAACCTTTGTAAAAACTCGCCTCACACCCCATAAATATCCACGCGAAATAGTGTTTGTTGATGACCTACCTAAAACGGCCACAGGCAAGATACAACGCTTTCGGTTACGGGAACTCTAAAGTTGTTGAGTCAGTCCATGCACGCAGCACTTAGCTGGAATAACCATGACATCCGCATTGAATATCAATGGGTAGGTGACACCAACCCGTCTGCACCCGTCATGGTTTTTCTGCACGAGGGCTTGGGTTCGGTCGCACTGTGGAAAGAATTTCCTGACACCTTATGCCGCCGCTTACAACTACGTGGTTTAGTGTATTCGCGCCCTGGTTATGGCTCCTCAACACCGCGAGCTTCTGATGAACACTGGGATAAGGACTTCATGCATCAACAAGCATGGGATGTTTTGCCTGCTCTGTTATCGACGCTAAATATACAAAAACCTTGGCTATTTGGGCACAGTGATGGCGGTTCGATTGCCTTGCTATACGCCGCTAAATTTACAGACGAGTGCGCGGGTGCGATTGTTTTCGCACCCCACATCATGGTGGAAGACATTAGCATTAGCAGCATTACTGAAGCACGTCAGGCCTATCAACATGCCGGCTTACGCGACAAACTCGCCCGCTATCATGACGATGTAGATTCTGCATTTTATGGATGGAACGATGCCTGGCTCAATCCTGCATTTCGCGACTGGTCAATTGAATCAACCTTGTCGTCGATACGCTGCCCGCTACTAGCTATTCAGGGTGAACAAGATGAATACGGAACACTGCGCCAAATCCGTGGCATAAAAGATCAGTTATCGAATACCGCTGTGCTCGCGTTAGCTGATTGCGGGCACTCGCCCCATCGCGATCAACCCGAAGCCTTAATCAAAGCGGTATCGCAATTCATCTCTCTGCATTCTAGGCATTAATTAAAACTGAGTACCACCAGCCACCTTACGACGAATCAAGGGCGAGACACGATAACGATCCTCGCCATATTCCATGGCTAAATTTTGTAATACGCGCATCACACCATTCAGCCCTATGCGCTCTGCCCATGCCAGCGGCCCGATGGGATAGTTAACTCCCTTTTGCATCGCCAAATTTGCATCCGCTGCACTACACACTCCTTGATTAACGGCATCGGCGGCTTCATTCGCCAACATGGCTACGGTACGCATCACCACCATGCCCGGTACATCGCGCAGCAGCGTGACTCGATAGCCAGCCACCTGCAACACACCTATCAATGCCGTTTGCGCAGTAGGTGAACACTGATCAGCCACCGCAATAGCAAGACGCGTACACGTTTGACTATCGAATGCCAGATCCATCAACACCGTGTCGGCATGACCTGACTCCGATGCACGCACAGTCGCGCTGCGTCCATCGGTTAAGTAAAGTGATGCGCCATGCAGTGTAATGAGTGGTGAGTCATTACTATTCGCTTCATGCCATTCGACCTCATGACCTGCGGCGCTGAGTCGTGCAGCGATCGCTTCCGCTATGACTGAATTACGCAAGAAAGACGGCGCGCCGCTATACGTACAGTCAGCATGCTGCTGCGGCACTGGAGCAGGCACATTCGGACCATACGAATAAAAACCGCGGCCGGTTTTACGTCCTAAAAATCCGGCATTCAACAGCTCTTTCTGAATGATTGAGGGCGTAAACCGTGGATCATTGTAGTAAGCCTCAAATACAGATTGAGTAACAGCGAAATTCACATCATGACCGATTAGGTCCATCAACTCGAATGGCCCCATACGAAAACCACCCGACTCTCGCATCACCGCATCAATCGATGCAGGATCAGCTGCTTGCTCAAGCAAGAGACGTAATGCTTCTGCATAAAACGGACGCGCGACTCGATTGACGATAAAGCCGGGAGTAGACGTCGCCCGTACCGGCAACTTGCCCCAAGCTTTAGCTGTGGCATCGATACAATCGGCTACTGCAGGCGATGTCGCTAAACCACTAATAACTTCTACCAGCGCCATCAAAGGCACGGGATTAAAGAAATGCATACCTACCAAACGTGCTGGGTATTTCAATCTGGCGCCGATAGAAGTAATCGATATCGATGACGTGTTCGTCGCCAATACACAGTCATTGGTAACAATCGCTTCGAGCGAAGCAAACAAATGCTGCTTCGTCTCTAAGTTTTCAACAATCGCCTCAACGACTAAAGCGGCTTGTTTAAATTCGCTTAACGAAGAAGCCGCATGCAGGCGTGCCGCAGCGGCTGTCGCCTGCTCAGATGTCATGCGACCTTTATCAACTAGAGTACTGAGCACTTTGTGTATCGAATCGCAGGCCGCTTGCGCTGCACCATCGCGCGCATCGAATAACAGTACGGTGTGACCAGCAACTGCAGCCACCTGTGCAATACCTGTACCCATGGCGCCACTGCCCACCACACCGACCACACTAGTTACAGCAAGCGCTTCTGACATTCGAAAATCCTAAACAATAAAGTTAAAAATTGTGGATAGCAGCAACATTATCGCAGCACTGAACTGGAGGTAAAAATTAAGTCGTCAATTGACGCGTTTGTTCGGCGCGGGCTGTACTACAATTAGGTCGCTTTCCATCTAGTTTATGTAATAAACGACTGCCAGTCGCTCTGCGAACGAGCACTTGTCGGATTTGAAACTCACCCTTAGTCAAAGAGAGTCTAATGAAACTATTATTTCCACGTGCATTACTCGTTCTGATGGCCTGCTTGCTGCCAGCACTGGTATCGGCACAGACGATTACGCTTAAGGTTCATCATTTTCTGCCGGCAGGCTCAACGGCTCACAAGAATTTTATGGTGCCTTGGTGCGCCAAGATAGAAAAAGAATCAGCGGG
>JAIPCX010000037.1 GCA_021737945.1 Polynucleobacter sp. | reverse complement strand
GGATTGATCGCTAAAGATTGGCAGAAACGTTTGCCAAACAATAGCTCGCCTTATACATCCACGATTGTTTTTCTGGTTCGTAAAGGTAATCCTAAAAAAATCATCGATTGGAATGATATTGCTCGGCCCGGAATATCGGTCATCACCCCCAACCCAAAAACATCGGGTGGCGCACGCTGGAATCATCTAGCGGCTTGGGGTTATGCACTCAAACAACCTGGCGGCAGCGAGAAAAGTGCTCAGGAATTTTTAGGCAAAATTTATAAAAATGTCCCTGTGTTGGATTCGGGTGCACGCGGTTCTACCACGACATTTATCGAGCGTGGTATCGGTGACGTACTACTCACCTGGGAAAACGAAGCTCTGCTCGCTATTAAAGAGCTAGGGCCAGACAAAGTAGAAATTGTTGCGCCTTCACTGAGCATCCTTGCCGAACCACCCGTCGCCGTAGTCGATAAAGTGGTTGATCGACGTGGCACGAGAAAACAAGCAGAAGCTTATCTTCAGTACCTATACACCGAAGAAGGGCAAGAAATTGCAGCGCAAAATTATTACCGACCAACGAACGAAAAAATCAGTAAGAAATATGCATCGCAATATCCAAAAATAAAACTGATCACCGTTGAAGAAATTGCTGGCAACTGGACTAAAGCGCAGAAAACACATTTCGCAGATGGCGGAATTTTCGATCAGATTTATCAGCTTAAATAAAAAATAATATCCATCGTTAGTGAGGTTCTACCGGCCTTGGAGTGCTTTACAGGCTGCGGAGACGGTCCTTATTTGTTTTTCATCTAAAGAAATGCCAAAAAATTCGTTTTATTTATAAGCTTCGAATGCAAAGATCCCACCTCTTTGCAAAATTGATCGATACACATGGTTTACCCCTCTGGCCTACTGCCGCGCGCTAGTGCCCCTACCCGAGTACTGCCTGGCTTCTCGTTATCACTTGGTTTTACGGTGTTTTACCTCTCGCTTGTGGTCTTGATTCCACTTTCAGCGCTGCTGTTAAACACATTACAAATGAGCTGGGATGCCTTCTGGCTGGCCGTTAGCTCGCCAAGGGTCGTCGCTTCTTATCGCCTGAGTTTTGGTGCTGCACTCGCTGCTGCGGCTGTTAATGCGGTCTTTGGCACTCTGCTTGCATGGACATTAGTGCGCTATGAATTCCCAGGTAAAAAATTGTTAGATGCGCTGGTAGATCTGCCATTTGCTTTGCCTACCGCCGTCGCCGGCATTGCGCTCACTGCCTTGTATGCACCGAATGGGTGGATAGGTCGCTATCTTGAACCGTGGGGCATAAAAGTCGCCTTTACACCTTTAGGTGTAGCGGTCGCACTTGTATTTATTGGATTGCCATTCGTCGTTCGTACCATACAACCTGTCTTAGAAGACACGGAAAAAGAACTCGAAGAAGCCGCCGCCTGCCTAGGTGCGAATCGGCTGCAGATTTTTAGCTTAGTTATCTTTCCTGCGATTTTGCCCGCCCTATTGACAGGAGCTGCACTTGCTTTCGCACGCGCACTCGGCGAATACGGCTCTGTGATTTTCATCGCGGGCAACATGCCTATGATTTCTGAAATCACACCACTACTAATTATCACCAAGCTCGAGCAATATGACTATGCAGGCGCAACTGCCATTGCTGTTGTGATGCTCGGTGCGTCGTTCATCATGCTATTAGCGATTAATCTTTTGCAGGCGTGGATGCGCAGCGAAGGTCAAAAGGAGAAACGCTGATATGACAACCACACTCGTATCCATGTCAGCCTCAGAGCGGGCTGCAGCAGAACCCGCCTACACACCCAAAGCGATTACTGAGCCGGTGTGGCTAAAAGTTACGCTAATAACGATTGCACTCGCATTTTCGCTTTTATTCCTGCTGATTCCGTTAGCCGTCGTCTTTACCGAAGCCTTTAAAAAAGGTTGGCAAACCTATTTATTGGCGATTAGCGATCCGGATGCGCTATCGGCTATACGCTTAACGTTGATGACTGCAGCTATCGCCGTACCTGCCAATTTAATTTTTGGAGTCGCCGCTTCTTGGGCGATTGCGAAATTTGAGTTTCGTGGCAAGAGCCTATTGCTAACCTTAATTGATTTGCCATTTTCCGTCTCACCTGTCATCTCAGGCTTGATCTACGTATTGTTGTTTGGCGCGCACGGCTGGTTTGGTGCGTGGCTAATGGAACACGACATACAAATTCTTTTTGCTGTGCCTGGGATTGTTATGGCAACTGTATTTGTGACGTTTCCTTTCGTGGCACGCGAGTTGATACCGCTCATGCAAACACAAGGTAACGAGGAAGAAGAAGCAGCGCTCGTACTGGGTGCTTCAGGTTGGCGTACTTTTTGGTATGTCACGCTACCCAATATTAAGTGGGGCTTACTGTACGGAGTGATTTTATGTAACGCGCGTGCCATGGGCGAATTTGGTGCCGTATCAGTCGTATCTGGCCATATCCGGGGCGAGACTAACACCATGCCACTGCAAGTTGAAATTCTTTATAACGAATACAACTTCGCTGCGGCATTCGCAGTCGCATCATTGCTAGCATTTCTGGCTCTGGTCACACTTGCATTGAAATCGTTTATCGAATGGCGAATTAATCACGACTTAAGTGCCACTCTCAAGGAGCACACCGCATGAGTATCGAAGTAAAAAATATTGGCAAGCATTTCGGTAATTTTGTCGCATTGAATAATGTCTCGCTTGAATTCGCTACTGGCGAACTCACTGCGCTACTTGGGCCCTCGGGCTGCGGCAAGACGACCCTGCTACGTGTGATCGCTGGTCTTGAACAAGCCGATCAAGGTCAAGTCATACTCGATGGTGAAGATGCTTCCGTTCGACATGTGCGCGAGCGTCAGGTTGGATTTGTGTTTCAGCATTACGCGCTGTTCAAGCACATGAGTGTGTTTGAAAACATCGCGTTTGGATTACGAGTCAAACCACGTGCTAGCCGCCCGAGCGAAGCGCAGATACGAGAAAAAGTCATGCGTTTGCTATCACTCGTGCAACTGGACTGGCTCGCTGATCGCTACCCATCACAACTCTCGGGCGGGCAACGTCAACGTATCGCACTTGCACGCGCACTAGCCGTCGAACCGCGTGTGTTGTTACTCGATGAGCCCTTTGGTGCACTCGATGCCAAAGTGCGTAAAGAACTCAGACGCTGGCTACGCCGGTTACATGATGAACTTCATGTAACAAGCATCTTTGTCACCCACGATCAAGAAGAAGCTCTCGAAGTCGCCGATCGTGTTGTGCTCATGAACAAAGGTAAAGTCGAACAAGTAGGTACACCTGAAGAAGTATATAACTATCCAGCTTCACCCTTTGTGTATGGATTTTTAGGGAATGTAAATCTATTTCATGGTCGCGCACATCAAGGTGTATTGAATACGGCTGGCGCAGCGCTCCCCATATCCGATCTAACAGCAACTAATGAACTAGAAACTGTTGGGTATGTAAGACCTCATGAACTCGACATTGAACATTACACCCCTGGTACCGAAGGTATAGTCGCTCAATTAAAGCGTGCACATGCCATCGGTCCCTTAGCACAACTTGAACTTGAAGCCGATAGTGATGGCCGCTTAATCGAGGCCGTCTTATCTACAGAACGCTTCGCTCAATTGCAATTAAAAACAGGATCGACAGTCGTCGTCAGACCTCGCCGTGTTCGTGTTTTCCCTACTCATGTAGCCTAAGAAAAAAGACTAAGGAATTCAAAGTGAATTTTCAGCAGCTCCGCTCTGTTCGTGAAGCGATACGTCATAATTTTAATTTGACCGAGGTTGCTAATGCCTTATTTACATCACAGCCCGGTGTAAGTCGTCAAATTCGCGAACTTGAAGAAGAGCTTGGCATCGATATATTCGAGCGTAACGGCAAACGATTAACGGGATTAACAGAGCCGGGCAAAGAAGTCTTACACATCATCGAGCGCTTACTTCTCGAAGCAGAAAATCTACAACGCGCTGGGCAAACTTATTCCAGCAAAACGACTGGCACACTTTCGATTGCTGCGACTCACACACAAACACGCTACGTCTTACCCGGCGTGGTGCAAAAATTCCGCGCAACTTTCCCCGATGTGCGTATCGCGTTACAGCAAAGTGCGCCAGAACATATCGCTGAATGGGTTTTGTCCGGCAAGGCCGATGTAGGTATCGCGACCGAAGGTTTGACGCGCTTTGAAGGACTCGTATCCTTCCCTTGCTATGAATGGCACCATGCCATTGTTGTTCCGGTCGGTCATCCGCTGCTATCAATAGAAAAAATATCGCTGCAAGATTTAGCAGCCCACCCTCTGATTACTTACGATCAGGGCTTCACAGGTCGTGGCCACATTGATGAAGCTTTCAGAAAAGCGGCTATTGATAAAGATGTGGTTCTTACTGCTATGGATTCAGACGTGATTCAGCAATATGTATCACTGGGATTAGGTGTAGGGATTGTGGCTTCAATGGCTGTTGATCATTTACCCGACAATCTAAAAACCATTTCAGCTAGCCATTTGTTTGCAATGAACGTTACTCGAGTCGCCGTTCGACGTGGCGCATTCCTGCGTGAGTACACAATAGATTTTATTCGTGAGCTAGCACCGAAATTGTCGCTGAAGCAATTGGGCGAAGCGGTGAGTTGGAAGAAATAGTAAGTAGCCTGATCAGCCAGCAGGCTTTCGTGCTTGGGATTTTCTGCGCGCGACCACCTTGCGATTGGCATAAACTTATCTACCTCCGGGCTACGCCATCTCTAAACAGAGCCAGTCTGATTGGGTCACGGACCTCTGATGCCCTGTCAAGCCATGCTAGACTTATTTCTATGAATAGCATTCCATCAATAATCGATCCGCAAACCGCAAATGCCACCAAGGTATTCCTTGAGCGTATTTCAAAGCAATTCCCCGTTGATCATGCAATTCTCTTTGGCAGCCGAGCTAGGAACACCCACAACCCGAACAGCGATGCTGATCTTGCCGTAATCCTGAATGATCAGCCTGGCAACAGGTCTGAAGCGGCTATTGTCATGGCAGGTGTTGCCTTTGACGTTTTGTTAGATACCGGCATTTTGGTACAAGCCCTACCCTTATGGCATAACGAGTTGGCGCATCCAGAACAATTCAGCAATCCCGCCTTGATTGATACCATTAGGCGCGAAGGTATCCGACTTTGAATTCAGCTTTTACTCCTGCGAAATATCTCATCAAGGCAGAGCGTGCACTGCATGCAGCACGTTTACTTAACGCCGCTGGAGAAATTGAAGGTGCATGCAACCGTGCGTATTACGCCATGTATGATGCAGCACACGCCGCCCTTCTGGCGGAAAACAGAGCTGATTACAAAGCAACTAAAACGCATAGCGGACTCATCTCAGCATTCGGATTACATATAGTCTCTGCTAATAAGATTTCTCGTGAGTTGGGTCGCGCATTTAATGAAGTCGAACAACTACGTCTTCTGGCAGATTACACAGGGGAGGACATTACGCACGAGCAGGTGTCTAATGCGGTAAAAAAGGCTGAAACTTTCGTTGCAGCGATACGCAGTTTGCTGTCGCAATCAGATTGAAATTAGGTCTTTCTATTTCGCGTGATAACGAGTGACTCGCTCAACCTCATTACGCGATCCTAAAAACACCGCAACGCGCTGATGTAACTTAGTTGGTTGAATATCTAAAATTCTCTGCTTACCATCAGTAGCTGCACCGCCCGCTTGTTCGATCAGCAGCGCCATAGGATTGGCTTCATACATTAAGCGCAATTTACCTGGCTTGTCGGGCTCGCGCTGATCGGCGGGATACATAAAAATACCGCCACGATTTAATATGCGATGAACATCGGCCACCATCGAAGCAATCCAACGCATATTAAAATTTTTCTCGCGCGGACCTGTCTTGCCTGCTTCTAGTTCAGTAATGTAGCGCGTGACAGGGGCATACCAGTGACGTGAGTTAGATGCGTTAATCGCGTACTCAGCGGTGTCGGCAGGTATTTGAATATCGCGTTGGGTCATAACCCACGAGCCCATCTCTCTGTCGAGAGTGAATCCGTGAACTCCATTACCGGTAGTGAGTACCAAAACTGTTTGTGGACCATACACGGCATAACCCGCTGCGACTTGCTTGGTGCCCGGCTGTAAAAAATCCTCTTCCGTTGGTGTCGCCATACCTTCTGGCGCTTTGAGTACTGAAAAAATCGTGCCGATCGATACATTCACATCAATGTTGGATGATCCATCCAAAGGATCAAACAACAACATGTACTCACCCATGGGATAGCGATTGGGAATCGGGTGTATGGTTTCCATTTCTTCCGACGCCATCGCCGCCAGATGGCCGCCCCATTCATTTGCCTGCAACAGAATTTCGTTACAAATGATGTCGAGTTTTTTTTGTATTTCGCCCTGAACGTTTTCGCTTTCAGCGGTACCCAGCACATCACCCAGCGCACCCTTACCTACAGAATGACTGATGGTCTTACAGGCTCTTGCTAAGACTTCAATCAGTAAGCGTAACTCTGCCGGTATGGAATTATTTAAGCGCTGCTCTTCAATCAGGTACTGCGTCAGGCTGACTCGTTTCATGGGGTGTCTCGATAGGTGTAATTTATATTGATAAGGATTTACCGATAACTTCGGCGACATCGTTCGACAGCTTGCGAGTAGCAGCTACTTTTTCTAGTGCTGCTTTCATACTCGCCTGAAGTGCAGGAGTAAACTTACGCCATCTATCCATGCTGCGCGCTAGTCGAGCGGCGACTTGTGGGTTGATCGTATCGAGTGCAATAACTTGCTCTGCCCAAAATGCATGACCACTTCCGTCTGCCGCGTGAAATTGAGCGGCATTGTTATTACAGAACGCAAATATCAAACTGCGCGCCCGGTTCGGATTAGTCATAGAAAAAGCGGGATGCTGCATTAGCTTGCGTATCGCTTTCGTATCAATGCCAGGTGCTGATGCTTGCAAGCTAAACCATTTATCGATCACCAGTGCTTCATGTTCAAAATCAGTATAAAAGCTCTGCAGGGCAGCTCTTATTCCAGGTGCTTGATGTACATTCATTATTGACAGTGCCGCTAGGCGATCTGTCATATTGGACGCTTGAGTCAGTTGATCCTGAATTAATTGATGAATTGCGCTGTCATTCAACTCAGCCAGATAGCCTAAGGAATTGTTACGCAATGCACGACGTCCAGCGGAAATGGCATCTGGGCTGTAGCTTCCGGACTGATGATTCGCGTTATAAGCAGCGATAAAATCATCACGCAATACATGCGACAAGTAATTGCGTAATGCGCAGCGCGCATTGTGAATAGCGTCTGGATCAATCACATCAACCTGCTCAGCTAGCATGACCTCAGATGGCAGGGTCAATACTAAATCCCGATAGGCGGCATCAAGTGAGGTGTCACGTAGCAATTGCCCCAAGGCGTCTGCTAGCAACTCATCTTGGCTGGTAACAGGATAGGCCTGGTTAGGTCCAATACCTTCATTGCATAAGCTCAGCAAACGACGAGTCGCTAAACGCTGACCCGCTTCCCAGCGATTGAATGGATCACTGTCGTGGGCTAGTAAGAAAGCCAATTGCTGATCACTGTAATTGGCCTCGAGTACAACCGGTGCAGAAAAATTTCTCAGCAGCGAGGGTACCGGAGCTTGTTTGACGCCGATGAACTTAAAACTTTGTTTGGATTGCGTTAACTCAAGCACGATAGTCGTTGGAAGCTTCTGCACCTCCCCGTGACTACTCTTTGAACCTTCTAATTGCAATGGCAGATCGTCTCCTTGCGCATTAAGTAAGCCTACCGCGACAGGAATATGCATAGGCTGCTTGAGCGGCTGGCCCGGTGTGGGTGGACAGAATTGTTCTAACTCGAGCGTGAAAGTCTCCGCTGCAGAATCATAATTCGTCGTCGCCATCACGCGCGGAGTTCCTGCCTGACTATACCAACGCTCAAATTGGGAGAGATCACGCGCATTGGCATCTGCCATAGCCGCACGAAAATCATCGCAAGTCACTGCCTGACCATCGTGACGCTGAAAATATAAATCCATACCTTTACGAAAACCATCGCGACCTAACAAGGTCTGCAACATGCGAACGACTTCCGAACCTTTTTCGTAAATGGTCAGCGTATAAAAATTATTGATCTCAACATAGGAATCAGGGCGAACTGGGTGCGCCATCGGACCTGCATCCTCTGGAAATTGCGCTTGTCGTAGCACTCGCACATCTTCTATACGCTTGACTACTTTGCCACTCTCACTGCCCATCATGTCGGCAGAAAATTCTTGATCACGGAAAACCGTCAGGCCTTCTTTAAGCGACAACTGAAACCAATCGCGGCAGGTCACTCGATTGCCTGTCCAGTTATGAAAATATTCATGCGCAACCACGGCTTCAATATTCGCGTAGTCAGCATCAGTCGCAATGCGCGAATTAGCCAACACATATTTTGTATTGAAAATATTTAAGCCCTTGTTTTCCATCGCACCCATGTTGAAATCGGATACTGCAACGATCATGAAGCGATCAAGATCAAGCTCCAGACCATAGCGCTCTTCATCCCAGCGTATGCTGCGTACCAGTGATTGCATGGCATGCGAAGTCTTATCGAGATTGCCTTCTTCAACCCATACCTGTAGCAGTGCCTCTTTGCCAGACTTCAAACGAATGGTTTGCTCTTCGCATACCAAGCGCCCTGCTACTAAAGCAAACAGATAGGAAGGTTTGCTGAACGGATCTTCCCATAAGGCGTAATGACGTCCATCACCAATATCGCCCTGCTCTATCAGGTTGCCATTGGATAGCAAGACAGGATATTTTTTCTTATCCGCGCGCAGCATCACGCGATATTTGGCCATCACATCGGGACGATCAGGAAAGAAAGTGATTTTGCGGAAGCCTTCTGCTTCGCATTGCGTGAAAAAATTATCGTTCGAAACGTAGAGCCCCATCAACGACGTATTCGTATCAGGGTGTATTAATGTTTCAATTTCCAAGGTCACTTTATCGGGCGCATTCGGAATAATTAATTTTCCATGCTCAAGACGATAGTGACGCTTGCTCAAGGTCTTGCCATTCATTCGCAAGGCGACTAATTCCACTTCATCGCCATGCAATATCAAGTCGCTCTCTTTACTTGCCGGATTACGACGGTGAACACTGCGCGCAGCAACGCGGGTGGCTTGGGGATCAAGATCAAAACCCATATCGAGACTTTGCACCCAATACGCTGGCTGAGTGTAGTTATCACGGAGGACGATGGCTGCAGTATCTGTACGCATATCAAGCTGTGAGTAAATAAGGTGGCTGATGCAAAATTGCATGCAAAAACGCATTTTACCAAGCTAGGGAGAGGTTCGAGGTTATCGGCGATGAAAACCCGAATGATTTGACAGACTGCTCAATAAGCGAAAAGAATAAAAAAACAACTTCACGTAACGTAAGCGACCGATGCCCAAGTAACAAGTGCCAAAAGGAGCACGGCCGCTATCAAGACTAACAACAACTTGCCAAACTTTGGAGTCTGATCCGAGATCACCGGCTGTTCTTCCGGATGATTCATAGGATTATCGTCAAAGTCTGGCAAGTTATTCATGGCTAAAATTTATGGCAAAAGAATGGTTGAGCCGGTCGTTTTACGTGACTCGAGATCACGGTGCGCCTGTTGAGCATCTTTCAGTGCATAGCGCTGATTGATTTCAATCTTGACTTTGCCACTTTCAACCATACGGAACAAATCAGCAGCCATTGCTTCCAGATCGCTGCGCTGTGCCGCATAGTTAAACAATGAGGGGCGGGTCAAAAATAGCGATCCACGTGAAGCCAATTCATTTAATGAAAATGGTGGCACTGGACCCGATGCTGAACCGTAGCTCACCATCATACCCAGAGGTGCCAAGCAATCTAATGACTGAGTAAAGGTGTCGTTGCCGATTGAATCATAAACAACAGGAACGCCTTTGCCGCCGGTAATTTCTTTTACGCGCTCGACAAAATTTTCTGTGTTGTAGTTGATGACGTGAGCGCATCCATGGGCTTTAGCCAGCGCGCCTTTTTCTTCACTACCCACGGTGCCAATCATGGTCACGCCCAATGCTTTGGCCCACTGACATGCGATCAAACCGACACCACCTGCGGCTGCATGAAACAAAATCGTCTCACCACCTTTGAGTGGAAAAGTACGATGAAACAGATATTGCACAGTAAGACCTTGAAGCATCATTGCGGCGGCTGTTTCAAAGCTAATTGATTCAGGTAATTTAACTAAACCCGCTGCCGGCATTACTCGCAAATCAGCATACGATCCCGGTGGGCGTGCGGCATAGGCAACGCGATCGCCTACTTTTACATGCTTAACATCAGGACCGACTGCTTCAACAACGCCCGCACCCTCCATACCCAAACCCATAGGCAATGGCAAGGGATAAAGACCCGTGCGGAAATACACATCAATGTAATTTAGCCCAATCGAATGTTGACGCACACGCGCTTCACCAGCACCTGGTTCGCCGACCTCAACATCGACATACTCCATGACCTCAGGGCCGCCAGTCTTAAAACATTGAATTGCTTTTGCCATGATTATTCCCAAAAAAATAAGAGTGAGACTAACGTCAAAACCGTTTATGAAATACTAAAAAACTGTAAGCTAAAATTTTATCCTACGTACGACAAAAGTAATCAGAACGTACCTGGGAACGCGCCTCCATCGAGCAAAATATTTTGACCTGTCATGTAGCCCGCATGCGCGCTACACATGAACGCACAAACAGAACCAAACTCTGCCGGCGTTCCAAAACGTTTTGCGGGGTTCGCATTACGACGTGCAGTAATCAATCCATCGATAGGCTGACCGGTTGATTTTGCAGAGGCTTCGAAGGTTGACCACAAACGATCAGTCTCGAAAGGACCCGGCAATAAATTATTAATCGTTACGTTTTTATGCGGTGTGGTTCTCGACAACCCAGCGATAAATCCGGTGAGACCCGAGCGCGCACCATTCGACAAGGCAAGAATATCAATTGGCGCTTTTACTGCGCTAGAGGTAATGTTAACGATGCGACCAAAACCGCGCTCCATCATGCCATCAACGGTCGCTCGTATTAACTCAATCGGCGTCAGCATATTGGCGTCAATCGCAGCCATCCATTGATCGCGATCGAAGGTTCGAAAATCACCTGTTGGTGGTCCACCGGCATTGGTAATAAGTATATCGGGATTAGGACAAGCTGCTAAGGCCTCTGCACGACCTTTAGCGGTTGTAATGTCAGTGGCGACGGTTTGCACTTTTACTTTATCGCCAACACTTTTACGAATTTCGTTTGCTGTAGCCTCTAGTGCAGCTGCGTTACGCGCCACTAGGGTGACGTGCACGCCCTCACGAGCAAGCGCCTCGGCACAGCCGCGACCCAATCCTTTGCTTGCACCACACACTAAAGCATGTTTACCTGCGATTCCTAAATCCATGTTGGTCTCCTTCTTTTTTTACGATTTTTTTGTCGATAACAAATAAATGCCAGCTAACACTAACGCCGTGCCTACTAACTGAATGGCGGTAATGGGTTCATCCAAAATCCACGCAGCAAGGAACAAAGTTGAGACCGGTCCTATCATTCCTGCTAAGGATGCGACTGGTGCTCCTACTCGCGCAATCGCCATCATGGTGATAAACACGGGCAATACGGTACAAAAAATAGCATTCAGCAGCGATAACTGATAAATCACTAGCGGCTGTATCAAGGTCTGTACTGGTCGCAACAAAAAAACTGCCCAACCGATGCCACTGCCGACACGCACATGACATACGCCACCAACCTGACTGTACCGACTCGCTGCACCAGCTCACCAGAAAAAAGTAAATACATGCCATAAAAAACAGCGCTACCCAGAACAAAGGCTCCGCCCAGCCACACATCAGAGCCGCTGTGTCTGGCGTCATGCAGAAATACCAAAACTGTGCCGCCATAACAAATAGCAAGCGCCAGCCATTCTGTCCGGCTGACGCGTTTTTTGAGCAAAAACACGGACATCAACAGCACAAACGAGGGCGTCAAAAACAAAATCAGCCGCTCAAGGCCTGCGGAAATATACATCAAGCCTATAAAGTCTAGATAACTCGATAAGTAATAACCAATCAAGCCCAATAAAATGATGCGCCAACGATCATGCGAGGACAGTACGGGCAAACGGCGCATTTGAAACCAAGCGATCGCTGCAAAAAACGGTAAAGAACATAACATGCGCAAGGCCAACACCGTCATCGCATCCACTTGCTGACGATAGTGCAGCTTGACCACCACGCCTTTAGCGGAAAATAAAATGGACCCCGTTATGGCTAACGCCAAACCGGTCAGAAATAAGCGTCGTGCGGAAATCACCGAATGATCGGTCGAACTAGTGGACTGCATAGGTTGGGGAATGTAGTCTTTACGACATTAAAAAGAGGGGGTAATTTGATTTTAATCGTGCGCTTGACACACCGCTTCGCCATTCCTGAACACCCTGTTTTCAGATAAAGCACTAAGGGCGCTGTGGTAAAATTCAGGCTCTGTTCGCAACCGCCTGTACTGGGACAAAAGCGCCCCTCGCGGCGTGAAATTACACGAATCCTACGAATCGTGCTCCCACTCTCAGGCCAGCTCAACAACTCTGGAAATCACCAACGATGGCAGGACATAGCAAGTGGGCCAATATCAAGCACAAAAAAGCGGCTTCGGACGCTAAGCGCGGCAAGATTTGGACTCGATTAATTAAAGAAATTACAGTGGCTGCCAGAATGGGTGGCGGCGATATAGACAGCAATCCACGCCTACGACTCGCCGTCGACAAAGCGGCTGATGCGAATATGCCCAAAGATAACGTCACGCGCGCTATTCAACGCGGCACCGGCGGCCTGGAAGGTGCTAACTATGAAGAAATTCGTTACGAGGGCTATGGCATCAACGGCGCTGCGCTCATCGTTGACTGTATGACCGACAATCGTGTACGCACAGTCGCAGAAGTGCGCCACGCATTCTCCAAGTTTGGCGGCAACATGGGCACCGAAGGTTCTGTTGCGTTCTTGTTCAGGCACTGTGGTCAATTAATGTTCGCTCCCGGCACCAATGAAGATGCGTTGATGGAAGCGGCGCTTGAAGCGGGCGCAGAAGATGTGATCGCCGATGACGAAGGTGGCTTCGAAGTAGTGTGTGACCCTTACCAATTCTCTGCGATTCGTGAAACTCTTCAAAAAGCTGGGTTTCAGGCTGACATGGCCGAAGTGACGATGAAACCTTCGACCCATACTGATATCACTGGTGATGACGCCATCAAAATGCAAAAACTGTTGGATGCTCTGGAAAACCTCGATGATGTGCAAGAGGTTTATACCAATGCCATCATCGAATCGTAATACTTATTGTGTACAACTGGCCTGCGTCTGCGGGTGAGTCAATTAACAGGTCTGATTTCTCATGAAAATTTTGGTCGTTGGTTCAGGTGGTCGTGAACATGCATTGGCTTGGAAGCTGGCACAGTCTGAAAAAATTCAAGTAGTGATGGTCGCCCCTGGCAATGGGGGTACTGCGCTTGATGGACGCCTGAAAAATATTTTCATTACTGATCCAGTCCAACTGGCAGATTTCGTTCAACAAGAACACATCGCACTGACCGTCGTTGGGCCTGAAGCGCCACTGGCCGCAGGTATCGTCGATGTATTTCGTGAGCGCGGCTTAAAGATTTTTGGGCCCACAAAAAAAGCAGCGCAGTTAGAGAGTTCCAAAGATTTTGCTAAAGCATTTATGCAGCGCCATGGAATTCCTACTGCGGCTTACCAAAGTTTTTCTGATGCCAAAGCGGCTCATGAGTATATTGATCAACAAGGCGCGCCTATCGTCATCAAAGCTGATGGTCTCGCTGCTGGCAAAGGCGTTGTCGTTGCCATGACATTGAAAGATGCGCATGACGCGGTTGACATGATGTTGTCTGACAATCATTTTGGCGATGCCGGTGCGCGTGTGGTAATCGAAGAATTTCTCGAAGGCGAAGAAGCGAGTTTCATCGTCATGGTCGATGGAAAAAATATTCTTCCATTAGCGACTAGCCAAGATCACAAACGCTTGATGGATAACGATGAAGGTCCAAACACTGGCGGTATGGGTGCGTATTCACCTGCGCCTATCGTGACACCCCAACTGCATGCGCGCGTGATGCGCGAAATTATTTTGCCAACCGTACAAGGTATGGCGAAAGACGGCATTCCCTACACAGGATTTTTATATGCTGGTTTGATGATTGATGGCCAAGGCAATCCTAAAACATTGGAATTTAATTGCCGCATGGGTGATCCAGAGACTCAGCCCATCATGGTGCGTCTAAAAACCGATTTAGTAAAAGTGATGGAACACGC
Source organism: Polynucleobacter sp. (assembly GCA_021737945.1). Classification (GTDB taxonomy): domain Bacteria; phylum Pseudomonadota; class Gammaproteobacteria; order Burkholderiales; family Burkholderiaceae_D; genus Pernthalerella. Next base: position 1,955 of record JAIPCX010000037.1, on the reverse strand, counting down.
TGTCGAAGGAACGCTCGATCAGATCGAACTCCAATGGGATAGGCGTACGGCACTCGGTGTGGTGATGGCCGCAGCGAATTATCCTGAATCACCACGCAAAGGCGATGTGATTAATGGCATACCAGCCGAAACAGATGACAGCGTTACGTTTCATGCCGGCAGTGTGCTGGAAAACGATCAACTTAAAACAGCCGGTGGTCGCGTGTTGTGCGTGGTGGGATTAGGTGGCACCGTTCGCGTTGCTCACAAAGCCGCGTATGAAGCACTGGATAAAATTCATTTTGATGGCATGCAGTTTCGTCGCGACATAGGCTGGCGTGCTATGCGACGTCTATAAATTCAGTTTCATTAAAACTAAAAAAACGGGCGAAACTATGAGCGCACCCAATATTCAAGCCGTTAAAACCTGGCTGTTGTCACTACAAGCAACTATCGTTGCTGCCGTCGAAGCGGTGGATGGCAAAGAATTTATCAAAGATAGTTGGGAGCGCCCAGAAGGTGGCGGCGGTATCTCGCGTTTGATTGAAGAAGGTAATGTGCTCGAGCGCGGTGGTGTTGGCTTTTCTCATGTGACAGGTAGCAGTCTCCCTCCATCGGCAGCGGCCAATCGACCTGAAGTGGCAGGTCGTCCATGGGAAGCGATGGGTGTATCGCTGGTTTTTCATCCACGTAATCCCTATGCACCAACGGTACACATGAATGTGCGTTTTTTTACCACCACGGGCCCCAGTAAAGATCCTGTTTGGTGGTTTGGTGGCGGTATGGATCTAACGCCCTACTACGGCTTTACTGAAGATGCGAAACATTTTCATCAAACCTGCCACGACGCGCTAACGCCTTTCGGCGCTGATCTTCATACACAATTTAAGCAATGGTGCGATGAGTATTTTTATCTCAAGCATCGCAAAGAAGCACGTGGTGTCGGTGGTGTATTTTTTGATGACTTTAATGCGCCCGGTTTCGAGCAAAGCTTTGCGATGACACAAAATGTCGGCAATCATTTCATTGATGCCTATGTACCTATTCTTAAGCGCCGCAAAGATACGCCCTACGGTGAACGTGAACGTGATTTCCAAGCGTATCGTCGTGGACGCTATGTCGAATTCAATTTAGTTTTTGACCGCGGCACGTTGTTTGGCTTGCAATCGGGTGGACGTACTGAATCTATTCTGATGTCGCTGCCACCTATAGTGAAATGGCGTTACGACTGGAAACCTGAAGCGGGCACGCCCGAGGCTGCGCTGTACACCGACTTTTTGCCACATCGTGATTGGCTGACCGCATGATTATGGGTAATTAACCGGTGAACCCGCCTTGCATTTTGCTACTGGGTGGCAGTTTCGATCCAGTCCACGCGGGACACATCGGTCTGGCACATTATTTTTGTACCCTGCTACACCCAGATGAATTACGACTTATTCCGGCTGGTCAGCCGTGGCAAAAGCCAAACTTAAAGACTGATGCTGACCATCGCATCGCCATGCTGAAACTCGCATTCCAGCAGTGGCCTGTAAATGTGCATATCGATACCTTGGAAATCCAACGTAAAGGCCCAAGCTATACGGTCGATACTTTGCGTGAACTACGACGCACTCTGAGCGATCAAGCATCGCTGCTATGGATCATCGGTGCCGATCAATTGAGTAATCTTCACACTTGGCATGAATGGCGCGAGTTATTTGCATTAACTAATCTTTGCATCGCTGCACGTCCCGGATACGTCATCGATCAAGCGGCTTTAGATACCGAGGTAGTGCACGAGATCAGCCGCCGCGTAGCGAATCCGTCTCAACTGAAACAAACAGCCTGTGGGCTGTGCTTTATTGCCTACAATCTGGCGTGGGAAGTTTCTTCCACGGCACTGCGTGAGTCACTACGACAAGGTGAGTCAGTTAAAGGCTTATTACCCACGCCAGTGCTAGACTACGCCCAACATCATCATCTTTATCAGACTA
>JAIPCX010000018.1 GCA_021737945.1 Polynucleobacter sp. | reverse complement strand
CAACAGGATGCCCCCGATCCGTTACCTGCTTGACTGCCTCAATTCGAAATTCCTCGGTATATCGCTTCGCACTCATGACACCCCCTTATAGGCCTAAATTTATAGGCTAAGAAGTGTCTAGTAAACCCGGGGCGATTCATACAGCACACGTAAGTTATGACTGATTGAATAAAAGAACGACCAGTTTTAGGCAGATTTCGTGACAGATTGCCACGCCGCTGTGTAAGAACCACAAAAACGATTAGGTTTTTTGTGGGTTTTGTTTGGTTTGACTAAATAAAACTATGCAATTCATAAACGAAAACAAACGCGATAACCTTATAGTCTTACCTTACAGCAAGGTCATACAGTTTGTTGCAGTAGGGCATACGCACATGCATATTAAAGATAAAACAGACGCACAAATAAATGTCATGCTTGTAAATGCTCAAAAATCTGCACGATTCTTTTCACGTAAATTTTTACAGTTTTTTAATGGACGAAAAGCCCTAAAAGATATGTCGCACCAAAATAATCCATTAATCATCAGTCATCTGCACACTGGCAACCTTAATAATGCATCTAGCACTATTCATTATCACTTTGCGTTCGGTAATTTGAATAACTGCATTACTGAAGAAGATATTAAATTGGTATTTGAAGACTTATGGGTAAATTCAGCAAGGCAATCAAATAAAAAATTATGGCTACAACAGGCAACTACCGACAACAGGTTATGGCTTAACTATGGGCACAGAGAAAACAAACATGGAAACTTACTTGGGCTTGATATTTTTTCTACATGCATTCCACATAACGCTTACGCAACGAGCATTAGTTCTACGCTGTAAGTACTGACAATTGAATGAATTTTTCGCTGCTGTTGTGCAGTATTAGCGGCGCATTGGCAAAAACTCAGTAAGTTCAAAGTGGCAAAATAAAAAGGAAAATGCGACGAGCAACAGCGAAGCTTTGCGAAGTTGCAAGCGAACGCTAGTTCGCTCAAGTAATAGCATAGTATTTTCGTAATCAGTAAAAAAGCAATAGCTATTACTTTTGCACTTATCCACAAAACCCTAGCAACACAGACAGCACAGCGACGTAATACAAGCTCTACAGCAAGTTATTTTGTGCACTTGGATATGCGGGTAGCAGTACGTATAAAAAACTGCTTGTATAACGCCTGCGATTTTCGCAACTTCAGTTATCCACAACTTGTGTTGATAAGTGCTTGCAATAGAACTGCAAAGTGTTGCTGCAGCTAACTACTATCGCTGTGCACGTAAATTAAGCAGCAAATTCTGCGAAATTCGCAACCAATTAGCTAAATATAAAAATCAAAGCTTATCTACATTAGCTTTGGTTTTACTTAAAAGAACAGCTAACTCGTTGAATATTTAGAGGAATCACAATTGAAGCAAAATTCGCAGAAAAAGGTCGCAGAAAAAAAGCAAAGAAATTACGCTTTACGCATAGCAAAGTTTTGGTTAGGGGAGAAACACGTTATGCCCAAGCAAGCAAAAACACTCACAGCACAAAATTTGCGGCAAGTACTTGATTATGTCGCACAGCACAAACATGCACTTCGCAATAGAACAATGTTGCTAGTCACGCACTGGGCTGGTATGCGTGTTGGGGAAGTTGCTTATTTGAGATATGCAGACGTCGTGGATGAACAGGGCAAGATACGTGATGAGATACAGCTGGAACCCACACAGACAAAAGGGCGTCATGCTCGCACTGTGTTCGTCAATGCCAAACTAAAGCGAGAGCTTGAGGCGTATGTACGCATCCATAAACCCACTAACATCAACTCACCACTGTTCTACACGCAAAAGCGTGAGGGTTTCACTCCCAATACCTTAGCCCAGCATTTTCACTACTTATACAAACGAGCTGGTATTGCTGGTGGTAGCAGTCATAGCGGTAGGCGTAGTTTCATCACTAACTTGGCTGCAAAGGGTGTTGGTGTGCGTGTACTGATGAGTTTGGCTGGGCATAGGTCAATCAGCACCACCCAAGCCTACATTGACGTTAATGACGATATGAAACGAAGGGCAGTCGAGTTGGTTTAAGCTTTAATACTGTAGATTAATAAAGTGTCATTCATAGCCTTTAATATCTCATTAAATGTTTTCTCATCAGTAGTTTTTCTATTAAAATGATGGTCAGTAATGGATAGCCAAAAATTAGACTTTAAATCTGATTTAGTTAAATTGAATTCATAGTTACCATCATTTTTTAAACTAATATGACAATATTTCGGTCCATTTAGTTTGTATATTAATTCTTCATATGCATCAATAAATTTAAAAGTAATTACAAATTCAGACGGGGCAATACGCATTCCATATACTTCAAGTCCAATTTTATTTACTAAGCTATTTAATCTACAATCCGTGTCATAGTCTGCAGCAATAAAAAATTCATCCGTTTCGTCATAAAGCTCTTTTTCAAAACATTTTTTTATTAAATCTTGCAGATTTATTTCAAAAGTGTTTAATAAGTCTTCATTTTCCATTTTTGCTCCATTAAGTTAGTAATATTCGCTTGCTGCAACTGCATCTAGTAAAGCCCAAATACATTGGCAAAATGATTTTACTATTTGTATAGCCGAGCTTTGATTGCTTGTGATAGTTGTAACAGATGGAGCCAATGTTGTGACACTAATCTTTCAATAAAGAGCGGCGGTATTGGTTTGATTACCTAATTACTTTTGTATTAGACTTGCACGTCGATATATAAAAAGTAATGAAAAGTGAATAATCAACAAGTCAAAAAAATAGCTAATATGAAGAAGAAAGTGGGTTGCATACTCACTGACTGTGGGCAACATTTTACATTCGCTATTAACGAAAATACTTTGGCACTTGGTGATAACAAAAAGAAGATTTATATAGGTAAGTGCTTAAAGTGCCACAAAAGCATTAAATTGAATGCGGATGCTTTACCTACATTTCAAGCTGTATATGGAAAAACAAACTTCGAAGTTATGAAAAGTTCGTTTAATAACTTGTTTGAAATTGAAGAGGACAAAAATTAGGTCGTTTTTACTTGCTGATTGAATGGTAGGGGTTATGTAGGAAAATCGTACGTTTTACAGCATTACTTGCAGCAAAGAATATAGGAGTCAAACGTATGGTTTTTCTACATAATAGCGACCAAGCCCGAATCCCTATAGCAGCTTGGGAAGTAAGGTTGTGTTGGTAATTGTCATGTAGGAAAACCATACGTTTGACTCCTATATGTACTCAGCAATATACAGTATCAAAACGCACGATTTCCCTACATAACCGTCACCAAGCTCCCTTATTTTTCTTCAAGTTCTCCAACAACCGTTTTAGCTTTTCCTCATTTTTCACTTTTTCTTCGTCTGTTATCCATTCTTCTCTAATAAATCCATTCGCTCTATACCAATCATCAATTTCAATTTCTGCCAAATGCAGTGCTTTATTAAGCACTTCCAAACGCATTTCTTTAATTGTTTTCAAACCAAAGCGTTCTTTAATATCAATCAATTTATCTTCACTTCTACTTGTAATGACGAATGGTAATAGGTCATATTGCAATCCGATATCTTTTCCAATTAAATTTGAATCTCTATCAAGCCATTCAATTAAAGCTGGTTTATTTTTAATTGCCTTTACCAAATAGACTTGTGCCTTCTTAACCGCTAAACTTGTTTTAATAGCCAATTCTTCTTTCTTTGCTTTTCTATCAGTCACGACATTGCTGATAGTTTTGGTTTTAACAACATAGCTGTCATATCTTCCAAAAAGCATTAGTGCTTGCTTGTGTAATTTTTCATATTCTTTTAAAACAATCGGTTTTTTAATTTTCTTAAGTTGTTGTTGTTTTTTTCTCTCTATCTCCAACTCCAATTTCAATTCATTAGTAAGCAATGCATTTAAATCACGTTTTGCAACGTCACTACCAGCTTTAATCTTTGCGATTAGCTTTTCAATACTTCGTTTCTTAGTGTCTGGTAATAGGCGAGGCATTTACAAATTAAATTTTTTCAAAGTACTTCATGATGAAAAAAGTGAATGGTTTACTTACTTCAAATAAGAACTCTTCATATTGTTCAAATTCCCAGTTGTTGCCATCCCTTAACAGACGTTTGCAGTTGGTAAAGCTGTTTATGTAGTTTCTGTACGTTGGCTGTATTTGGCTTTGCTGTCATTATTGCTCCCCAATGCTGTATCTCTAAATTTAAGAGATAGTAAATCGTTATCATGTTGGCTACAGCTGGGTTTTGCTTTGGTTATATGAGTTGGTACTATAAGCCAAAGCAGCGAAAATAACACTTTGCAGGTTTGGTAAATTGAACGCGTCAAATAGAGTTTAGGAGATGCAATAGCCATTGAGTTGAATGGCGTAACTTTAAGCATTGATGCTTGAAATTAGTTGTCGCATTTTAAAATACTAAATGAATAGGTTTTATAAAATGATAAATTTATTAAAATTATTTGGTGGTAAAAAAGAATTAAAAATTTTTCCATCGTTAGCTTCGCAATCTGTTTCATCACTTGCCTTGATATTTCTAACTGATGGCTTTCCATTTAGCTCATACAAAAGCGATGATGTTGAAATTAATGAAATTGAAGATAGCTTTATAAAGCCTGCATGCCATTGTTATATGCTTTATCTCTATCCTACTTATTTTGAATCTCAACGTTTAGGTGAAACACTACTTGGCTGTGCTTTAGCAGTTGCAAGGAAGCAAAATGAGAAATTGATTGATTTAATTGAGTATGGATTATCAATAATTAATGAATCATTTTTTATAGCTGCATATGAGTTTAGTGGAAGTGAAGATTCCACATCAAAAATTATTTCAACTTTTGCGTACAGTTGGATTAATTTTATGGATAGCGATAAAGAACTAAATGAACAACAAAAAGAGGAGTTATATAAAAAACTCTATCAATGTTTATGTCACTCAAGCACAATAGTAAGCAAGTCTCTTAAACATATGATTGAAAGTATTGATACATATGATTTAGAAGATATTGACGATATTACATTTAAAAGAATTAAAGTTGGACTAATTGAAAAAACTTTAAAAGATAGAATTGAACGAGCTTATCTTTATCCACATAAGTCTCGCCCAACAGCTCAAGAATTATATGAAGCCAGAGAAAAAGAAGCTGATATTTTAAAAGAATTAGAAAACAATTACGAAAATATTAAGCTGAAATTAAACAGTGAAATTCAAAATGCTACTGGGGCGGACGAAACGCAGGATGCGATAAAAAATTATGTGCTTAGTGTAGGCGATTTGAAAGTAGAAACTAAAAGAGTAGGAACTAATTTTGCAGATATTTTGATTCAAAATATTGATGCAAAAAATGATGAGCTTTATCCAAGTTTTAAAACTATTATCAATGCACTATTAGGTGATGATGAAGTTGGTGAAAAATATTTTGATGATTTATTGACGTTACATGAAAGCTATAGATTTATTGAAGTGATGGCCACCTTGAAATATATTGATAGCGATATTCTTGCGTCTTATATTTTGGGGCTAGAAGATGAAGACTTTCAAGTTTTGGCTGATGAAAGTGGTATTGAGAAAAGTCTTTTTGAAGAATATATTGCTTCTACTAACATGTATTCTTATTGTACTGAAGAACAAAGGGCATATGTCAGCAATAGAGTTAATCAATTTCCTAATTAAAGAGTCTTAATAGTTTTAAATAAATGCTGCTACGGATGTCTTTGTTTATTATAGTGGGCACGGACTGCCTGCTGCTGACGGACAAAGCCTTTATCTCCTGCCACAGCTTGCAGATAGAGATTTAATAGAAGAAACAGCAATAGCTCAATCTAAAATCAATACAGCTATACAAGCATTAAAACCTAAGTCAGTCACAATCTTGTTAGATAGTTGCTATAGCGGAGCAGGTAGAACAGCACAGGCATTGCTTGCTAAAGCATGTCTAATAGCAATCAAATCAACAGCGTAAGCGTTCCCCATTCGTTAAGGACTAATATGAGTTCCTCATTTGCTGAATGCGAATTAACTATATCTTCGCTAAGCGATAAAAAACATATGTCATGCGAAACCAGTTTTGATTTTTTTGCAATGGAAGAGAGATATGGGGAATGTACCGTTAAATTTAAAGCCGCTGATAAATTTTACGAATTCGACAAAGTTCAATTTAAATTATGCGGATTTAAAAATTATGATAACTCGTTAAACGAAAAAATATTAAAGTTAATTAGATTTATTTCAACAATTCTTTTTAATAATATTTTATGGAAGTGTTTTTTATGTAAAGTTGGCAGAGCTTCAATTTGGAGATCAAAGCGTGGTGAAATTGGTGTCCTATTGCTAGAAATAAATTATCCGATAGAAATACGCTTATCAGACGATGTTGAGTCCACAATAAAAGCAGGTAAAAAAATTGTACTTAATTTAAGCGGCAATTTTCATTTCGTACAAGATTTATCCGATGATTACACGGCTTCGCTAAGATTCATTTTTAATTCCTGTCGGTGGAGTGGCAATAATTAAAAAATTTATAGCCCTAAATTTTTTGAATATTATTTGTTTGAAAAAGTTAATTCAAAATTGTTAATTTCAAAATCAAATATGTTTTTCTCAGATTTAATTTTTTCAGTAATCTGATTGCAGGTATCAGCAGATAACGATAATAAAATATTAGATATTATTTTTTCAGAATTTAGTAGCGGTATATAAGGTGAAATTTTATTTAAGTACTCTTCACTCATTTCCCCAGCTATATTTATACTGTATAAAGCCTCATCTTTTGAAACTTCAGCGTATAAAACGTCAGGTTTTTTTTCTGAATAATCTTGCCACTCACATAAATTTAAACTGCACCATTCACAATTCTTAAATAATTCAATAATTTCTGTTTCAGCATCAGTGCTAAGTAGAATATTTTGAAAGCTTGCGAGTTCAATATTTAATCTGTAGTGATGGTGTGTAAATAATAAATTCGGACTTGGATGATTTATAGTCATACTAAAATTACTAAAATTAATAATAAAATTTAATTTAATCATTTTGTATATGTGATAATTCAAAAATGTTTGTAATTAAAGATAATCTATATCTAGTCATTCCCGTCACGCATTTCATTTAAAAGTTCAGTTAACTTGACACTCTTAGCTGAAGCCTTAGTTTCAGTCCGTCGTCTGCGACTCTGCAGCATGTCAATATTGTCTTCACCCTTTAATTTGCTTGCATAAAATCTTTCAACCATTTCGTAAGTTGTACGAGCATTCTTAGCCAGTGTCAGTAAATCCATTTTTTCACCGTACTTCAGCCTATACATGATGCAGGTATGGCGAAGGCTATACAAACTTCTATCTTCACCTTGTACATTGTTTCGCAATCCAGTACTCCACAGCAATATATCAAACTGCCGCTGTAACTGCTTTAGTGCGTAGTCTCTGTTGCTGTGATACTGAGGTAAAAAAACATAGTTTTCTTGTGCGGTCAGTGTTGGCAATCGTTTGCTGCTCTTTTTACTGATGTTCTCTTGTTTTTTTAGCTGTTTAGATTCTCTCTGCGTAAGTTTGGGTATAGTTAATCCAAGCTTTGTCATACGTTTGTTGATTTTTTCTTGCTGCTTGGCTAGTTTCTCTGCTTGTGCTGCTGCTAGTACTTCACGTTGCTGCTGTTCTGCTAGCTCTTGCTCTTTGTAATATTTTTTATGACGCAGATAAACTTCAACTGCTTTGCTCAAAGTTGAAATGGGTTTGTCATGCTTTTTACTGGGTGGCAAATTCAAACGTAGGAAGGTGTGGTTTTCATCCACCACATCAACATGCTTGTGCTTCAAGTTCTTAATATCTGTTGGGCGTATAAAGCTGTTGGTCATAAACACAATCAGTTCATACAAGTCCTTAGTCATGCGTACTTTTCGTATTTGTCTGCCAGCATCCGATTTTCCTAGCTGTTGATACACGGTGATTTCTGCTTCTGCAGCGTCAGCATCTTCGTTGGGCACTTTTCTAACTTCAAACTCTTTGCCTATCAATGCCTTTGCTCTGCGACACAAGGCTCTATATTCCTTAGTTGTGAAGTAGCCGCGTGGGTTGTCTTTAACGCCTACTTTGGGGAATGGCGGCATGTGCGTGATGATTTCGGCACGATGTGCGTATAGCAACACCTTTTTTACTTGGTGCATGTACAAGTGAATAGTGCTGACACTTAGCTGCTCTGGCAGCGTGCTTAGGTGGTTGAGGAAGTTTTGCAGTACTTGATAGTTAATGCGTTCAAGCTCAATGTGCTTGAAGTAGGGAATGATGTGCTTGTTAAAACGATATTTGTGGCTTTCGTGCGTCAAAGGGCTTAGCTGCCCTCTAGTTACTTGGGCTTGCTGGTCAACGTAGATGCTGTTCACTACCGTTTCAAACCTTCCAGCACTGCCTATAGCCAATCCTTGCTGCTTTCTGTAGTTCAGTGTGTCGTAAAGTTCCTTTGCGAACTTGAGTGCGTCTGCTTTGCTCTCTGTTCTTGTGCTTTTCTTAACAGTTTTTCCAGCCACAAAGTAACGTGCATACCAAAACGGTGATGATGGGCTTTTGTAGATAACCAGCTTATTGGGATAACCAGGCACAGACGTAATGGTGCTTGGTATGGGTACAGTTTTGTACCTTTTTTGTGCAGAGGTTTTTTTAGGTTTCTTAGTCGCCATTTGGCTACTGTAAAACAAAACCCAAAACTTTCCTACTGCTCGCAAAACCCTTGTGTTTGCTTGCCATTGTTGACTATGGTGCTGAAAAATTCAGCACAAACCAAATCTTTTGCAGTGAAATGACGTGGGGCAAAGTAGCAAAAAGTAGCACACAAAAAAGTGTGCTACTTTGAGGCGTAAAAAAAGCGCCCACTTACTGCTAGGCGCTTGATTTACTTAGTGAATTTTGGTGGTGATAGGTGGATTTGAACCACCGACCCCAGCATTATGAGTGCTGTGCTCTAACCAACTGAGCTATATCACCACGAAGCCGGCGATTATCGCTTCCGAGCTACAGTGTGTCAACCGAGCCGGGCGGTTACCAGACTCAGAATCTGCTCAGTCGGGTTGGGCGACAGGCAGTCGATAACCTGTCGGTCGGGCATGCTGCTTAACCACGTGAGCTGTCTTTTTGCAAGTTGGCGAGTGGCGGCAATGCCCATTTCACGCAAATTATCGCGATTAATTTTCCCATCTAGGTAGTCCCACGCTTGTCGGTAGCCTACGCATCGGATGGAAGGAAGGCCGATATGAAGATCACTGCGCTGCTTGAGTGCGGCTGTTTCTTCTATCAATCCAGGTTTGGCTGAGAGCATGAGATCGAAGCGATGAGCGATGCGGTCGTGTAGTACTTTGCGATCGGAAGGTTCGAGCGCTAATGGCATCAATTCAAAAGCTAGTTCGGGTTTGTTTGCTTTATCTAATTGCGCTGACATGGGTTGGCCGCTGAGAAGAATAATTTCCAAGGCGCGTTGCACACGTTGTGTGTCATTCGGATTAAGACGCTCTGCAGTAATGGGATCAAGTTCACGTAAGCGTGCATGCAGCGCTGCGATACCGTGGCGCGCAATGTCCATATCTAATTGTGCACGCAAGGCTAAGTCAGCGGACGGTAAATCATCCAGCCCATCGCGCAGTGCTTTAAAGTACAGCATGGTGCCACCAACAAGCAAAGGCAGTTTTGATCGCGCTTGAATATCAGTAATCAGTCGCAACGCATCGTCTCTGAATTGTTTGACGGAATACGAGAGACTAGGGTCAAGAATGTCTATCAGATGATGGGGTACTTGCGAGCGTTCTTCATCGCTGGGTTTCGCAGTACCTATGTCCATACCTTGATAAATCAGGGCTGAATCAACGGAGATAATTTCGCAGGGAATGGATTTAGCAATGGCCAAAGCTGCCGCAGTTTTACCCGAGGCAGTGGGGCCCATGATGGCCACAACAAGCGGCTTGGATGATTTCATGGGTTAGCGATTTTTGGAGAGAGTAGTCGCACGGAGGTAAAACTCGCGATGCTAATGACGCACGAAAGTATCGCCATCGGGTACAGCGTTCCATTATGTGTACCGCCGACTATGCTACCCACCATAAAAGCAAATGCCATCATGATCGCACCCATCAAACCGGCTGCAGTACCTGCTTGTTTCGGGAAGGGTGCAATAGCACCGGCTTGTGTGACAGGGAAGTTAATACCATGAGCTACCATGGTAATGAACATAGCAAGCACCACCATACTCCAGTGCCACCAGCCTACTAAAGTGGCAAGTAAAAAATACACTCCACCCGCGAGTGAGCATGCCGTACCTATGCGTAGCGCTTGTTTGCCGCTGATTGTCATTAATAAGCGCCGACAAACTAAAGTGCCTGTCATATAACCTGAGACAGCCAATCCAAAGCAGACACCAAACCATGCGACAGGCACGCCGAGTATGCGTATCAATACGAATGATGAACCAGAGATGAACATAAAAATTGAACCGTACGATAAAGCGGCAGGTAGAACATGAATCCAAAATTCACGTGAGCCTAAAACAAGGCGGTAATTTGCCATCAATCCGTGCAGGTTTGTAGCCTGAGGATTTTTATGTTCATTGGTTTCGGGTAGCCGCATGACGCACGCTAGTAAAACGAGCGCTGAAAATAATCCCAGCACCACAAACGCAGCCCGCCAGCCGAACGTCACTTGCATGAATGATCCAAGTATTGGCCCCACTATAGGTGCGACCGAAATCCATGTGCTTGCGCGTGCAATGACTCGCGCACTGTGTTCGGGAGCGTAGGCATCGCGAACGATTGCGCGTGCAATCATTACCGCTGAACAGCAACCCAAGGCTTGCACAAAGCGAGCAGCAATTAAAAGTTGTATGGATGTGGATAGGCCGCAGGCGGCGCTGGCTAATAAATAAATTGTTAGACCGCCAAGTAAAATCGGGCGGCGTCCAAAGCGATCCGACAGAGGCCCGACGATTAACTGAGCGCTACCAAAGCCCATCACAAATAGTGAGAGAGTTAGTTGCACTGTTGCGACCGGTGCCATGAATTCATTACCTAAACTGGGTAATGAAGCCAGATACAAATCGGTGGAGAGCGGTTGCATCATTAGCATGGCCGTAATCAGCACCAGTAGCGGTGCGTGGCCAAATTGCGGCAGCGGTGGCTGGCTCATGCGTATTTTTACTGGCCGCGCAAAAACAACTTATCGAGATCCGAGACAGCTAATTGCACCCACGTCGGGCGCCCATGATTGCATTGGTCAGAGCGTTCTGTTGCTTCCATTTGTCGCAGTAGCGCATTCATTTCTATCACGGTGAGTTGCCGATTAGCGCGAACGGCTGTGTGGCAAGCTAAGGTGCCTAATAACTCATTGCGACGCTCCACTAACAGATGCGAGCCACCAAACTCACGCAAATCGCGCAACACATCGCGTGCTAGCGATTGTGCATCGCTATTTTTAAGCAAAGCGGGAATAGCACGCACGGCCAAAGTGGTAGGCGACATCGCGGCAATATCAAAGCCCAGTGTGGCGAGTGTTTCTTGATTTTCCTCAGCGGTGGCGACATCGACGGCGTCTGCGATGAATGTGACGGGAATCAGTAAGGGCTGAAGTTGTATTGATTCGGATTCCAGCGATTGTTTAAATTGTTCATACAAAATACGCTCATGAGCAGCATGCATATCAACTAAGACTAGCCCTTGATTATTTTGAGCGAGTACATATATGCCATGTAACTGCGCCAGTGCAAATCCAAGCGGATGATCACTGTCTGCTGACACAGACGGTGACCATGAACCGGTGCTTGCTGCTGTAGCAGGCGGCAGATCGTTCGAGAAAAAATTGCCGTACTTAGCCGTGTCTTGTGCTATTCCCAGCGATGTCTGGCGTGGGCGTGAATTAATCCACTGCAGATTATTCGAGCTACTCGTCACGGGCGGTGGTGTTTCGTTAAATGCACTTGCAGATGTATGTGCCAGTGCTCGATGAACTGCGTGATAGACAAATTGATGGACCGCGCGGCTATCGCGAAAGCGCACTTCAATCTTCGAAGGATGGACATTCACATCGACCAGCGAGGGATCCAAATCAAGCTTGATCACATACGATGGATAACGATCGCCATGTAATACATCTTGATAAGCAGCGCGTACAGCGTGAGTCAGTAGCTTGTCGCGAACGAATCGGCCATTGACGTAAAAATATTGTGAATCTGCGCGCGAACGAGCCGCGGTTGGTAAGCCGACCAAGCCATGCAATTGCAAAGGCCCCGCTTGCTCGTTAACTGCTAACGAGGCGTTGGAAAATTCTTCGCCCAGTATCTGGGCGCAACGTTGTTCAAACGGCGCTTCTTTCCAATGGTCGCTGGCTTTGCCGTTATGCGTTAACGTAAATCTCACATCAGGACGTGACAAAGCAATGCGACGTACAACTTCAGCGCAATGACTAAATTCAGTTTGCTCGGATTTTAAAAATTTACGACGTGCCGGTGTATTGAAATACAACTCTTGCACATCAATCATGCTTCCTTGAGCGCCAGAGGCTGGAGCGATTTGATCGGGGGCATGCCCTTCAACTTGCCAAGCGTGCGCTTGATCAGCGCTACGCGATGTCATAGTCAGTTGTGCTACCGAGGCAATCGATGCGAGCGCCTCACCCCGAAAACCCATGGTCATGACATTTTCGAGATCAGACAAGCTGGCAATTTTGGACGTGGCATGCCGAGCCAGTGCCAGCGGTAATTGATCAGGCGGTATGCCGCTACCGTTATCGGTAATGGAAATTCGTTTAACACCGCCGGCCTCAAGGCGAATAGTCAGTTCGGCGGCGCCAGCATCTAATGCATTTTCTAACAACTCTTTGACTACAGCAGAGGGTCGCTCGATTACCTCACCCGCAGCGATTTGTGAAATCAAGTGATCAGGTAGCGCGCGAATGTCGCGTTTTGCGGCGTTTGAAGTCATAAAACAGATTATACCGTTGGGTATGTCTATGATTTAGGGCGATAGCGTAACGCTGATTTAGCATGGGCGGTGTATCATCTGCGCTCACTTATCTTGAGCACCGACCCGCATGGAATTTTCTCAACTACTCGACCTGATACTTCATATTGATAAATCACTGGGCAGTATGCTGGCGTCATATGGCGCAGTGGTTTATGCAATTCTATTTGCGATTGTGTTTGCTGAAACAGGTTTGGTTGTTTTCCCTTTTCTTCCCGGAGATACCTTGCTCTTTATGGGCGGCGCATTTTGTGCGTCAGGCTCCATGAATGCAGCGTTACTAATTACTTTATTGGTTGTTGCAGCAGTAACCGGCAACACAGTAAATTATTACGTCGGTCGGGCGATTGGTCAAAAAGCTTATACAAATAATTACCGATGGCTGGATAGAGGTGCGCTCGAAAAAACCCATACGTTTTTTGAGGTGCATGGTGGCAAAACGATAGTGTTAGCGCGCTGGCTTCCGGTGGTGCGTACGTTTGCACCGTTTGTTGCAGGTATCTCGGGCATGAGCTCGACCCGCTTTCAGATATACAACATCAGTGGCGCTTTATTTTGGGTGGTGACCTTGGTTGCCGCCGGTTATTTCTTTGGGAATATTCCTGTCATACGTAATCATCTCAATACGATCGTCTTGATTGGTGTGGCGGCGGCGGTAGTTCCGGTGGTACTTGCTGCTGCCTTGCGATTGGTTAGAGGGTTTGGCCGAAAATCTGCCGACCCTCAGCCTTGATTTTTTGAACGAGCAGCTACACTAAACAAACTCACCCGAACTTAGTTCAAACTTCGGATCAAACTTAGGTCAATCGATTCCTAGTCAAGCTGGGGTGTTTGATTAAATATTTGCGTATGCCGCGCATCAGCGCATCAGCCATTTGATCTTGGTAATTCTCGTCGCTAAGGCGCGCTTCTTCTTCTGGATTAGAAATAAAAGCAGTTTCGACCAGTATGCTCGGAATATCTGGTGCCTTAAGTACGGCAAAGCCTGCTTGCTCTACCTGCGCTTTATGCAGGCGATTGATAGTGCCAATTTCACCCAATACGGATTTCGCCAGCTTCAAGCTGTCATTGATTTGTGCTGTAGTGGATAAATCTAGCAGCACACTCGCTAAATGCTGATTTTTACTGCGGATGTTGATACCGCCGATGAGATCGGCAGCATTTTCTTTGTTTGCAAGCCAGCGCGCAGCGGTTGAGCTGGCACCTTTTTCAGACAGCGCAAAAACGGATGAGCCGCGTGCAGTGGGTTCAACGAAGGCATCGGCATGAATCGATACAAATAAATCGGCTTGTACCTTACGAGCTTTTTGTACGCGTACATTCAACGGCACAAAATAATCACCGTCGCGGGTGAGCATCACGCGAACATTGGCCTGTTGTTCTAAACGTGCTTTTAATCGGCGTGCAATCGACAACACCACATTTTTTTCTAAACTGCCACCGCGCCCAACGGCGCCCGGGTCCTCACCGCCGTGGCCAGGATCAAGCGCAATGGTGACGAGTCGAGTGAGTTTTTGTCCGTCTTTATCATCGTCTTCGCTAGCTTTAGCAGTGTCTGGCAAATCAGCCGGCGGTTTTTCAGTGACAATCGGTGGTGCGCTGCCCTTTTTCAGTAGCTCGGTGATCGGATCTGAGGGTGTTTGCGGATACAAATCAAAAATCAGTCGGTGTTTGTATTCACCTACTGGGTCTAAAGAAAAGACTTGAGGTTGTACTTCCTCTTTTAAGTCAAAGACTAGCCGCACGACGCCAGGGCGATTTTGTCCCACACGCACTTGCGCAATGTAGGGATCATTCGATTGAATTTTTGCGACCAGACTTTTTAGTTTGTTATCGAGGTCGACCCCTTCGATTTCTACCACCAGTCGGTGCGGATCTTTAATCGTGAAGTGGGTCGCTTTAAGCTTGCTGTCGTTTTCTAAGGTGACGCGCGTGTAATCTTTGGCTGGCCAAACTCGAACCGCAACAATTTGCGCGGCACGCGCCATCCCATGGCCCAGTAGTGACAGTAGTAGCGTTGCGCCTGCCTTGAGGACAGTTCGGCGCGATATAGGTTTCAAAGATTTGGGCTGAAGTGAAATTGTTCTAGACATGAAGCGCCCTGTATAGAGTTCGCTCGTAATTCTACCCCACGACCTTGCGCTGCAACAGAGATGAAAATATCAAGATCGGCATTTGGCAGAAGATTTTCTGCGCGCTCGGGCCATTCCACAACGCAAATTCGGTCTGCATTAAAAAAATCACGAAATCCAGCCTCGATAAATTCATCCGGATGGTTCATTCGGTACAAATCAAAATGCATTAGCTCGATTGGTTGACCTGCGAGCTGAATAACATACGGTTCTAGCAAGGTATAAGTGGGACTTTTAACTCGCCCTTGGTAGCCGGCGGCATGCAGCAAGGCGCGCGTCAGACTGGTTTTGCCGGCACCTAGCTCGCCATGCAAATAGATCGTTAAGCCAGGTTTCAGTACGCGAGCCAGCGCCGCCCCTAGCGCTTGGGTGGCTTCTTCGTCGTGCAGGTGGGCTGTCCAGTGTGGCATCTCTTACAATGGCGTCGGATGGAGGTTAACTCGTCCATTTTCTCTGCTTCTCGCTGGTCTTACAACGGAATTTTCTGTGCCTTCACCTAATGTCACTGCTGAACAAGCGACTATCTTGGTCGAACGTATTCGTGCTTGGGCGAAGGAATTGGGTTTTGCTGAAGCCAGAATCGCCGATATTCATTTAGGTGATGCTGAACATAAGCTTCAGCAATGGTTAGATGCAGGTTTTCATGGTGAGATGGAGTACATGGCAGCGCATGGCGAGAAGCGTGCTCGTCCTGCTGAGCTGATTCCAGGTACGGTAAGGGTCATTAGCGTACGCATGGATTACTTGCCAAGTGATACGTCGGAAGATTGGCGTGAGGTAGAACAGGCTAGGCAATCAGATGCGCAGGCGGCGGTAATTTCTGTTTATGCGCGTGGTCGCGATTATCACAAGGTATTGCGTTCACGCTTGCAGCAGCTCACCGGAAAAATAACGGCTGAAATTGGCTCATTCGGTTTTCGTGTGTTTACCGATTCAGCACCAGTGATGGAAGTCGAGCTAGCGCAAGGTGCGGGTTTGGGTTGGCGTGGCAAACACACCTTGCTGTTAAATCGCGATGCAGGATCGATGTTTTTCTTAGGTGAGATTTATACCGACTTACCTTTGCCTGTCGATGAACCCATTTCGTCGCATTGCGGCGAATGTACCGCATGTATAGACATCTGCCCAACGCAGGCGATTGTTGCCCCGTTTAAGCTTGATGCGCGTCGCTGTATTTCATATCTTACGATTGAACTCAAAGGCAGTATTCCAACTGAGCTCAGGCCTTTGATAGGTAATCGAGTCTTGGGTTGCGATGATTGTCAGTTAGCTTGTCCATGGAATAAATTTGCCCAGCGCAGTCAGCTACCTGATTTTGATGTGCGCCATGAGTTAGATAAAGCCACCTTAGTGGATTTGTTTGCGTGGACTGAAGAAGAATTTGATCGCCGCATGGAAGGCAGTGCGATTCGGCGCATTGGTCATGAGCGATGGCTACGGAATATCGCAGTTGCTTTAGGTAACGCCGCTACCCAGTATGCGAATGATCCTAAACTTATTAGCGCATTAGAGGCGCGACGAACTCATTCATCTGAATTAGTTCGTGAGCATGTGACATGGGCATTAGATCAACACGGCGCAGCATAACTTAAGCAGCTAGTAGTAACCACACTGGTAAGGTAACGATAGATAGCAGCGTTCCGGCAGAAATTAAAAAAGCGACCAAAGGCGCATTGCCGCCCATGCGCGCAGCTAATACATAAGCACTAGACGCGGTTGGTAAGGCACAGAACATGACAGCGATTTGCATTTGTAATGGGGGTAATTCAAACCAGGTGGCTAGCCCGAGTGCGATGGCGGGTAATACTATCAACTTAATAGTGATGAAGTAGCTACTGATGCCGCGCGATTCAGAAAGTCCTTTGAGTTTTAATCCAGCGCCTACCATCAATAAGCCCAGCGCAATCGATGCGCTGCCCATGCGCGTCAAAAGATGAACCATCACCTCAGGTAGCGAGCCACCCAAAAGATTAAATGATGTGCCGCTGATCGTTGCCAGTAATAAGGGATTTTTTGCCATCTCTTTGAGTAGTCCTCCTTGATTACGATGAGCCAGTGCATGCACTGCAGCCATATTCGCTATGGGTACGGCAAAACCAATGATTAGCGCCATCAGTGAAGTGCCGGCTTCACCTCCCAGACGAAACGCCACCGCCAGACCAATGTAGGAATTGAATCGAAATGCGGTTTGCACGCCCGATTCGAAAATCATAGAGCCAGGCTTAAAGAGTGGTTTGGCTAACCAACCCAGCGCAATACCACTCGCTAAAGCGATCAGTGCAACTTGTAGTAGCTTGCCTGTGGCATGAAAGTCGAGAGGAGTGCGCGACGTAGACACAAAAAGCAGCGCTGGAAACAGAACGAAGTAGACGAGTTTTTCTAGGCCCGCCCAGAAATTGTCGCCCCAATCCGTGATGCGGATGAGTACATAACCTAAGAGGATGAGCAGAAAATCGGGAAGTAATAAGGTGAGAACGTTCATAAATGCATGCAAAGTTGGAGCCCGATGGTACGACATTCGGCAAAAGTTACTGACTATGGGCCAATTTTGGGTTTTTAACGAGGTTCAGTCACGGGGTGGTTGTCATACGCGCCATCAGCAGACACAATACGCGCCGACCCACTAGTAAATTGTGTTCCACGACCCTTTGGAGATTTATATGATTCGGCGTTGTTTATTAGCTTTGTTATGCCTGTTGTTAGTCGTGGGTGGCAATGCATGGGCGCAGTCGCCTATCGTTATCAAATTCAGTCACGTGGTTGCGAAAGATACGCCTAAGGGCAAGGCCGCTGAAAAATTCAAAGAATTAGCTGAAGCAGCCTCCAAAGGCCGAGTCAAGATTGAGGTCTACGCAAACAGTACGCTTTACAAAGACAAAGAAGAACTCGAGGCCTTGCAACTCGGCGCAGTGCAAATGCTGGCGCCTTCGATGGCAAAGTTTGGTCCACTAGGTGTCAAAGAATTTGAATTGTTCGATTTCCCTTACCTTTTTACAGACCAGCAGTCACTCGAACGTGTGACCAATGGCCCGGTTGGAAAAGAGATGCTGAAAAGGTTAGAGACTAAAGGTTTGATTGGTCTGTCATTTTGGGATAATGGTTTCAAGATCATGTCATCGAATCGTTCTATGCATGTCCCGACTGACCTCAAGGGTTTGAAGTTGCGCATACAAGCATCGAAGGTATTAGACGAACAAATGCGTGCACTGGGAGCTAATCCTCAGGTGATGGCTTTCTCCGAGGTGTATCAAGCCCTGCAGACGGGCGTGGTTGATGGTCTCGAAAATGTACCGTCGAATTTGTATACCCAAAAAATGCATGAAGTGCAGAAGCACATGACGGTCACTAATCATGGCTATATTGGTTATGCCGTCGTTGTGAATAAAAAATTCTGGGAAAAGCTACCAGCAGATGTGCGTAGTCAACTTGATGGTGCAATGAAAGAAGCAACCGAGTATGCAAATAAAATCGCGCAGCAAGAAAATGAGGCTGCACTCGACGCTATTCGCAAATCTGGAAAGGTAACCGTGTACATGCCAACGGATGCAGAAAAAGCCGAATGGCGTAAGGTGATGCTACCGGTACACAAAACGATGGAAGAGCGGATTGGTAAGGACTTGATTGCGGCTGCCAGCAAAGCGGCGGTAGGTAAGTAAGTTTTTTATTAGGGGCGTAACCTAAGCGTATAGGTCTAACGATGAAATTTCTTGATCATTTAGAAGAATGGTTTATTGCCTTTTTGATGGCGGCTGCCACCTTAATTATTTTTGTGGCCGTGATACATCGCTATGCCTCAGGGCTACCGATTCCTGTCGTTCAGGATTTTTTATTGCGCTTAAATACCAGCTGGGCTCAGGAGCTAACGATCTATCTGTTTGTGTGGATGGCTAAATTTGGCGCAGCCTACGGTGTGCGAACAGGTATCCATGTGGGTGTCGATGTTTTAATCAACCGCTTAAATACACCGCTGAAGAAAAAATTTATTTTGTTTGGTCTGTTAGCGGGTGCAAGCTTTACGGGCATCATCGCAGCCCTTGGAGCAGATTTTGTGTATGAGTTGTCGGGCACATCCAGCACATCGGAGGTGCTCGAGTTGCCCATTTGGATTGTGTATCTCGCTATCCCTCTGGGTTCATGCCTGATGTGTTTTCGATTTTTGCAGGTGAGCTGGAACTTTGCCCGAGGCGGTGAGTTGCCAGTGCATGATCATGCGCATGTTGAGGGACTAGTGGAGGATGCAGCGGAGGGTCGGCAATGAACGCGCTCATTATCTTCGCTTTGCTGATTGTATTAATGTTGAGTGGTATGCCGATATCGATCGCGCTCGGTCTCACGGTACTCACCTTTTTATTCACCATGACGGATGTGCCTGTACAGGCCGTCGCCCTGAAATTATTTACGGGCATAGAAAAATTCGAAATCATGGCGATTCCGTTTTTTATCTTAGCCGGAAATTTTCTTACGCATGGCGGTGTAGCGCGACGCATGATTACCTTTGCCACTTCCATGGTGGGGCATTGGCATGGTGGATTGGCCTTGTCGGGAGTAATGGCCTGTGCGCTATTTGCAGCGGTGTCAGGATCGTCGCCAGCCACAGTAGTGGCCATTGGATCGATCTTATTACCTGCAATGATCAAGCAGGGCTACCCAAAATCATTTGGTGCCGGAGTTATTACGACTTCAGGCGCGCTGGGAATTTTGATTCCGCCGTCGATAGTGATGGTGATGTATTCCGTTTCTACGAATACCTCGGTCGGTAAATTATTTGTAGCGGGTGTGATACCGGGTTTGTTGTTGGCGTTTTTCTTAGGTTTAACGACTTGGGTACTGGCGCGCAGAAAAGATTACCCACGCATGCCACGCTCAACGTGGCTGCAGCGTTGGCAGGCATTTAGAGAAAGTATCTGGGGTTTGTTATTGATCCTTGTGGTCATGGGAGGCATCTACTCGGGCATATTCACACCCACTGAGGCAGCGGCGATGTCGGCCGTCTATGCATTCGTCATTGCAGTGTTTGTTTATCGCGATTTGCGCTTGGTTCAGATTGGTAAAGTGTTGCTGGACTCTGCGTCCATGTCCGCCATGCTGCTGTACATCATCACCAATGCTGTGCTGTTTTCATTTTTAATGACCAGCGAAGGCATACCGCAAGCGATGGCAGGATGGATCATGGATAAAGGTCTGGGTCAGATCAGTTTCCTGTTAGTGGTGAATCTTTTGCTGCTATTGGCAGGCAATGTGATGGAGCCTTCATCAATTGTATTGATCATGGCACCGATTCTTTTTCCAGTCGCTGTAGCATTGGGTGTCGACCCTGTGCACTTTGGAATCATCATGGTGGTTAACATGGAAATTGGTATGTGCCATCCACCTGTAGGATTGAATTTGTATGTTGCCTCAGGCATTACCAAGATGGGGATAAGCGAATTAACTGTGGCGGTTTTGCCGTGGCTATTCACTATGCTAGGATTTTTGTTGCTCATTACTTATGTGCCACAGCTGTCGCTCTGGTTACCGCGACTTTTATTTGGTGGATAAGTATCAGTTTGAACGAGTACTGTTGATCGTGAAGGTCTCACTATGCCTAAGCAAATAGCTGAGTTGTTTTCTTCTATCGTGGAGGCTCCGTTTGGAGCGATTGGTATTCGTGTAGAGCGTGGGGAATTACGCGAACTTACGTACTTACCGCCGGAGTATGAGCCTAAGTCCGGTCAAGACCCGCTATCCAAAAAAGTAGCGAAGCAAGTTCAGGCGTATATCAAAAATCCAGACTTTGAATTTGATATTGATTTACCCGTCGTCGGCACTGAGCATCAGCGCAAGGTGTGGAATGTTATTAATGCCATCCCGCGTGGCAGTGTATTAACCTATGCTCAAGTGGCTAAGCGAATTAGTTCAGCGCCCCGCGCAGTGGGTCAGGCCTGTGGTGCGAATTGGTATCCGCTGATTATTCCCTGTCATCGGGTCACGGCGACCGGAGGGATTGGTGGCTTTGCGCGTCATGATGGTGGTTTTCATCAGAACGTGAAGCGCTGGTTGTTGCAGCATGAGCAGGTGTCTGGATTTTGATGACGGTGGCGACAGACAAGCCAGTGGCAGTCGGTCAAGAAATCGCCGATGAATTCTGCGACGCTTTGTGGCTTGAAGATGGCTTATCACGCAATACGCTAGAGGCTTACAAGCGAGATCTACTTTTGTTTGCGGCGTGGCTTCACTCTGAGCATAACAAGAATCTGTATGAAGTTACGGATATCGACTTAAATGCGTATTTTGCCTTTCGGCATACAACGACTAAAGCAAGTTCATCGAATCGTCGACTGGCCGTCCTAAGGCGGTTTTATCACTACGCTCTGCGTAACGGACGGATCCAAATCGATCCTTGTCTGAAGCTTAAATCTGCAAAGCAACCGCCACGATTTCCTAAAACACTCTCCGAACAGCATGTGGAATCGCTGCTGGCTACGCCAGACGTTACAACGCCACTTGGTCTGCGCGATCGAACGATGCTGGAAGTTATGTATGCCAGTGGTTTGCGTGTTTCTGAATTGGTTCTTCTTAAAACGATAGAAGTCGGTATGAACGAAGGTGTCTTGCGTATTACTGGCAAAGGTAATAAGACTCGCTTGGTACCTTTTGGTGAAGAAGCTAGAGTATGGATAGAGCGTTATTTGAAAGAAGCACGCCTTACTATACTTAACGGAAAGGTGAATGATGCTTTATTTGTGACGGCCTTAGGTGGGCCGATGACGCGTCAAATGTTTTGGATGCTGATAAAAAAATATGCCGTGCAGGCCGAGGTTCATGTCCCCTTATCGCCACATACTCTACGTCATGCTTTTGCAACGCATTTGTTAAATCATGGTGCCGATTTACGTGTAGTTCAGCTTTTGCTTGGGCATGCAGATATTTCTACTACTCAGATTTACACTCACGTAGCACGCGAGCGACTTAAAAAAATTCATTCGCAACATCATCCGCGAGCTTAGTAAGGTGAGTGCTGCATCAGTTGAACTCATCCTGTTGACTTTCGACTCCTGTACTATGCGCAGCTTGACAATGTCACCTTCTCTTTTAAGTAAAGTTTTGATATGACTGCCGTTATTTTTATTCTTGCTGCATATTTGTTGGGTTCGGTTTCTTTCGCTATCGTTGTTAGCAAGTTTTTTAAGCTAGATGATCCTCGCACGTATGGATCGCAAAATCCCGGAGCCACTAACGTACTAAGAACAGGCAATAAGGCCGCTGCTGCGCTGACCTTGTTGGGTGATTGCGTTAAAGGCTGGGTCGCCGTTACGGCTGCTGTGTATTTGAATCAATCATTCCAGTTAGGTGATGAAATTATCGCTGGTGTGGCCTTTGCCGTTTTTGCCGGACATTTGTGGCCAGTTTTTTTTCGATTTCAAGGTGGCAAAGGTGTCGCAACCGCTTTAGGCGTTCTGCTTGGATTAAATCTCATACTGGGTTTGGCGACATTGGCGACCTGGCTAATTATTGCGCGCGCATTTCGCTATTCTTCGTTAGCCGCTTTAGCTGCGGCAGTGTTTGCACCGTTTTACTATGCCTTGTTGTTTGGCGTGCGGCCACCATTGCTGGCAGTGGTAGTTATGAGCGCCTTACTCATTTATCGACATCGATCCAATATTGCGAATCTGATGAGTGGAAAAGAAAGCCGGATAGGGCAGAAAAAAGAAGCTCCGAACGTTTCAACTGAAGAGCATGAACCTGTTAATCAGAGCGATGCAAAGTAGAGCGACTCAAGGCTGAGTTTATATTTCAGCGTAATTCATGCAATGGCCAGCGCGGCTTGACCGTAAATCCATAATCATGACTAGCCGCCTTCGGATCGCGTTGTAGTCTGAGTGCGCCGGCAAATGCAATCATCGCGCCATTGTCGGTGCAGAGTTCCAGTTCAGGATAAAACACCTGAAAATGTTTTTTACTAGCGGCTGCGTTCAGGGCTGCACGTAATTGAGCATTAGCACCCACGCCACCTGCAATCACCAGCCGCTTGAGTTTTGTTTCTTTCAGTGCGGTCTGACATTTGGCGACCAGTACATCAACAATTGCATCCACAAACGATCTTGCAATATTCGCCTTATCATTTTCATTTAATTCACCGGGATGATTTTTTACCAGTGTGAGAACGGCCGTTTTCAATCCTGAAAAACTGAAATCTAAATTTTTAGAATGCAGCATGGGGCGTGGTAATGCATACACGCTAGGATCACCATGCTCTGCCAAGCGCGAAATGGCTGGGCCACCTGGATATCCCAGCCCAAGCAATTTGGCAGATTTATCAAACGCTTCGCCCGCGGCGTCATCCAGTGTTTCACCTAACAGCGTGTATTCACCGACACCATCAACGCGCATCAACTGCGTGTGCCCACCCGAAACGAGTAATGCGACAAACGGAAATTCTGGAGCATTCTTCGACAGCATAGGCGACAGCAGATGCCCTTCAAGATGATGAACTCCCAGTACTGCTTTACCCAACGCAAGCGCCAAGCCATTAGCGATAGAGGCGCCTACCAATAAGGCACCAGCCAGTCCGGGTCCTTGCGTATAAGCGATAGCATCGATGGAGGGTAAAGACAGCCCGCTATCGAAAAGAATTTTTTCTAATAAAGGGATGGCGCGTTTAACGTGATCGCGCGAGGCGAGTTCGGGTACTACGCCACCGTACTCTTCGTGCATCGCTACTTGCGAGTGCAGTGCGTGTGCTAGCAGGCCGCGCTCGGTGTCATACAGCGCCAGACCCGTTTCGTCGCAAGAGGATTCAACGCCAAGAACAATCATTTGAGGAATGTGGAAGCAGTCAGTGGATGCCGCATTTTAGTGTAAAGCTCATGTGAACATGCATTTAACGAGTCGTGAACCAAAGAGGGCCTCAAGTGATCACTCAGGCCATCATTAGCTATTCGTTGTAAGCTTCTACACTATGAATAGCAATAACTCTACTTTTTCAGCCGCACCCTTTATACGTGAAATCGCCCGTGGCAAGAAAGGTGCGCGCGATCTTACGCGTGATGACGCGCGCATGCTGTTTGATGCCATGTTGAATGATGAAGTCTCTGATCTAGAGCTAGGTGGCTTCTTGATTGGTATGCGTATCAAGGGCGAATCAGTCGCTGAGATTGCCGGTTTTTTAGATGCGGTGGAATCGTCCTTTGATGCTTTGCCCGTGCCAGACTGTGAATTCGCGCCCGTGGTTATCCCAAGTTATAACGGTTCGCGGCAAATGCCTAATTTGACACCATTGCTAGCCATGTTGTTAGTACGCGAGGGTGTGCCCGTTTTGATGCATGGTTTGTTGAATGATCCCGGTAGAGTCACCAGCGCGGAAATACTGCAGCTGCTGGGAGTTCAGCCGGTATCTCAACAGGATGACCGGCACGATGTTGTATTGCATAGCTTTGAAAAACGTCAGCCCGTATTTTTCCCTATTCAATGGCTTGCTCCTCGCGTACATCGCTTGCTGGAAGTGCGGCGCGTACTAGGCTTGCGTAATTCAACACATACGCTAGTGAAGATCATGCAGCCGTTTGCGCAGCCCGCATTGCGCTTAGTTTCGTATACTCACCCTGAGTATTTGACGATGCTGAGTGATTATTTTTCTACACAAGCACCAGCGCAACGCGGAGATGTTTTTTTAATGCGCGGCACAGAAGGTGAAACGGTAGCGAATGCAAAACGCGCACAGTCCGTTACCTGGTTTCATAACAATCAGGCGACGGTTTTAGTAGAAAAGCAGTTGCCGGTTGATGAGTTGCCGCCATTGCCCGTCGCCAGCGATGCCGAGACTACTGCTGCTTGGATAGTAGAGGTACTAGCGCACCGTCAGCCAGTGCCCGAGCCAATTGCTGAGCAAGTAAGACAATGCATCAACGTGGCGCGTCAATTGAAGAAGCAAAATCATGAGTGATCATTTTGATGTTGCCGTCATTGGCGCAGGTGCGGCGGGAATGATGTGCGCGTCAGTGGCAGGGCAGCGTGGCAAACGTGTTTTGCTGATCGATCATGCAGAAAAACTAGCAGAAAAAATTCGTATCTCCGGTGGTGGTCGCTGTAATTTTACGAATATTGATACCAGTCCTCAAAACTTTCTTTCTCAGAATCCGCATTTCTGTAAAAGCGCGCTGTCGCGTTATACGCCGCAGGATTTTCTGTCATTAGTTAAGCGTCATGGCATCCCCTTTCATGAAAAGCATAAGGGCCAATTGTTTTGCGATCGCTCGGCGGATGACATTATTACGATGCTCAAAGCGGAATGTGATGCCGGCCATGTGCAGTGGCGTATGCCGGTTTCAGTTAGAGGGGTAGAAAAACTAGTAGATGGTTTTTCAGTGAAAACCGCTGATGGTCTTATTACCGCCTCGTCATTGGTAATCGCCACCGGTGGTTTGTCCATACCCAAAATAGGTGCTACTGACTTTGCTTTTCGAATCGCGAAACAATTTGGTCTTCCCTTAGTTGAGCCCCGTCCGGGTTTGGTGCCGCTGACCTTTGATGAATCCAGCTGGCAGTCGTTTGTACCGATGGCGGGTATTTCACTGGAAGTGGATATTGCCTGCGGCGAGAAAAAATCACGCGGTCAGTTCCGCGAAGACTTGCTATTTACCCATAGAGGTTTGTCTGGGCCGGCGGTGTTACAGATTTCTAGTTTTTGGCATGAAGGTGTGCCCTTGACCCTTAATCTGTTGCCGACGTTGGACGTGGTGCAGACCTTGATCGAGGAAAAGCAGGCAATTCGCAAGAATCTGGGGAACTGGTTATCTCAGTTTCTTCCCACTCGTTTAGCCGAGGGCTGGTTGCTGGCGCAGGGGGTTAGCCCGGACGCGCGCATCCCCGAATTGCCAGACAAGCAATTGCGTCGACTAGGGGAATCGCTCAATCGCTGGAGCTTGGTGCCGAACGGCTCTGAAGGTTATCGCAAGGCTGAGGTAACCTTGGGTGGAGTCGATACTCGGGCTTTATCCCAGCAATCCATGATGGCTAATCAGGTTCCAGGACTCTATTTTATTGGCGAAGCCGTCGATGTCACCGGCTGGCTGGGCGGTTATAACTTTCAGTGGGCTTGGGCTTCCGGGGTTGCGGCGGGATTATCTTTTTAGTATGGCTTTCGGTAAATTAAAAGGATTTCATCGTATGGCTTCCTCTAAGGAAGATCGGCTGTTATAATCGATGGCTCTGCTAATTCCAGTGTATTTTTATCAATTCATGACCACTGTTCGCCTAAAAGAAAACGAGCCCTTTGAAGTTGCCTTACGTCGCTTCAAGCGCAGCATTGAAAAAACCGGTCTGCTGACCGATTTGCGCGCTAGAGAATTCTACGAAAAGCCTACTTCCGAGCGCAAACGCAAGCATGCTGCCGCCGTGAAGCGCCATTACAAGCGCATCCGTAGCCAGCAGCTGCCTAAGAAACTGTTCTGATTGTGTGCCTCGCCCCAGGGTGAGGCAAGCACATCGTAAACCCGCTCCGGAGTACCCGCAGCGGGTTTTGGCGTTTTTATGTGGCAGCGTAATTACGTTGCCAGTCTAGGAGATACCATGAGCTTAAAAGATCAGATTACCGACGACATGAAAGCCGCTATGCGCGCCAAGGAAAGTGCGCGTCTGGGCACGATCCGTTTGCTGACGTCGGCCATCAAACAAAAAGAAGTCGATGAACGCATAGAGCTGACTGACGAGCAGATTTTGGCCGTCATCGAAAAAATGATTAAGCAGCGCAAAGATTCCATTACTCAGTTTGAAGCAGGTGGCCGTCAGGACTTGGCGGATATAGAAAAATCTGAATTAGTGATTTTGTCTGCCTATATGCCCACTGCTTTGTCTGACGCTGAAGTGCAAGCTGAAGTGAGTGCAGCAGTCGCAGCTGTGGGTGCTGCTGGCCCGCAAGACATGGGTAAGGTGATGGGCTTGCTTAAGCCCAAGCTCGCCGGTCGTGCTGACATGACCGCGGTGTCCGCAATGGTCAAAGCTGCACTGACTAAATAAGTCGGCTAGCGAATTAAAAATACCAGCGCCACGACGTCGTTCACACGATGATCCCGCAAAGTTTTATTCAGGATCTATTGAATCGCGTTGATATCGTCGACGTGGTGGGTAGCTATGTACAGCTCAAAAAGGGTGGTGCCAATTTCGGTGGCCTCTGCCCGTTTCATAACGAAAAATCCCCCAGCTTTACAGTGAGTCCTACCAAGCAGTTTTATCACTGCTTTGGTTGTGGTGCGCATGGCACGGCGATTGGTTTTTTGATGGAGTACTCAGGCTTAGGTTTTGTTGAGGCTGTTAAAGATCTCGCGCAGAGTGTAGGCATGGCCGTGCCCGAGCAAGAAGACAAACTGCCGCCTGCGCAACGTGCACAGCTACAATCAAAAACACTAGCTCTCTCTGATGCCATGACCTTGTCATGTAATTTTTACCGACAACAATTACGCGGTGCGCGTGGTGCGATTGATTACCTGAAAGGTCGTGGGTTGAGTGGTGAGATTGCCGCCAAATTTTGGATAGGTTATTCCCCCGAAGGCTGGGACAGTTTGCGTCAGGTATTTACAGATTACGACGACCCGGTGCTGGTTGAATCGGGTCTGGTGATTGATAGAAGTGAAGAAGATGGCGGACAGCGTAAGCGTTACGATCGATTTCGCGATCGGATCATGTTCCCAATTCGCAATACCAAAGGTCAAGTGATTGGTTTTGGTGGGCGAGTTATGGGTGCAGGTGAACCAAAATACTTGAACTCACCTGAGACTCCACTGTTTCAAAAAGGCAGCGAGCTGTATGGCTTATTCGAAGCCCGACAAGCTATTCGTGACAAGGGATATGTACTCGTCACTGAAGGTTATATGGATGTGGTCGCGCTGGCGCAATTTGGTTTTGAGCAAGCGGTTGCTACCTTGGGTACAGCATGCACACCTATCCATGTACAGAAATTATTACGGCAAACCGATCAAGTTGTTTTTAGTTTTGATGGCGATGCAGCCGGGCGCCGCGCTGCGCGCCGTGCATTGGAAGCATGTCTACAGCACGCGTCAGATAACCGCACACTAAAATTTTTATTTCTACCTAAAGAACATGATCCAGATAGTTATATTCGTGAACATGGCAATCAGGCATTTGAGAAGTTAGTTTTAGAGTCCGTACCTTTGTCGCAGTTTCTCGTTAGTGAAGTCACTGAGGGCAAAGATTTATCTACGGCTGAAGGCCGTGCGCGTGCGCAATTTGATGCCAAGCCATTGTTGCAAACCATGCCTGCTTCGGCATTACGTCTGCAGTTGTTACGTCAGCTGGCGCAGATTACTGAAAGTAGTGTGCAAGAAATCGAATCGTTGTTTGAGCTAGAAACGCGGGTGTCTTCCAAGCGTGCGCCACCACCGGCTATTCGTCGCAAGCCTCCGGTTGAGCTAGAGCGGCAGGTGTTGCGATTACTGCTGAGTCATCCTTCGCTCGCAAGCATGTTGGGCAATCGTGAGTTAGAGATGATTAGTCATGCAGCGCCTGATTCTGGTGCCATGCTAAAAATGGTGGTGGATGCGGCTAGATCGATATCAGCCAATGCTAATTTTGCGGCCTTGTCAGAAGCGTTGCGTGAGCAGGGCGCTGATCTCGATGGAATGATGGGCGAAATTGCTGCTGAGCCAATTTCCGATCCCGAATTAGCTAAGCGTGAACTCGCGGGCGCGGTGCGTCAGACCACGATCAGATTGCTCAAGTCTGAGCAAGACCATCTGGCGGCCGGCGGTTTGGCGAGTGAAGAGCAGCGCGCTCGTTACCGTGAAATTTCTCTAGAGCTTGAAAAATTGCGGGCTGCTGCCGACAAAGATAATGCGATCGACTGAATTAACTTTCGGTTGTGGCGAGCGACCATGCAGCAAATAGGTTGACAAACATTAGCATTTCGATAGCTTCAGTAAGGTCGATCTTGTGGTTGAATCAAGTCTTATCAGAAAGAGAATAGGCTTGCTTGTGATATACTCAAAAGCTTTTGAATTGACGGCTTAGGACGTCTCCGAAAGTGCCGCTGGTGATGTATTGCGTTATTTCCATCGACATTTTCTGAGGCGCTTCTTGAAGCCCGAAACGTTTTATTGATCCTGCTGGACAGACGGCCCCGACCCCGCAGATTAGCCCGGCAAATGACCGGCCTGCAACAAAGCTGACGAGTCAGCTCGGCCCGTGTTCCAGTTCCTTTTGCAGCATCGGCAATTCCATTTGGTGGATGAACCCATGGCGACGAACAAAAAACCCGTTAAAACTACTGTGACCAAATCTAAGGCCGCTAAACCTACATCGTCTAAAGCTTCGGCAAAAAGTGCCAAAGCTCCAGCGAAACCTGCTGTGAAAAAAGCAGCCAAGGCTCCGGCAAAAAAAGTAGTCACCAAGACTGCAGCCAAGCCGGCCGTCAAATCAAAACCGGCTGCCGTTAAAAAAACAGCGAACAAACCGACCAGCAAAGTTGTCTCAAAAGCCGGCAAGTCAATTGTCAAGCCGGCGCCAAAGAAGCCTTTGAAGGCCACTGTCGCCGCCAGCAAAACCGCGGTGAAGTCGGCTGGTAAGGCAACTGCCAAACCGGCCGTCACGCCGAAAGCACCAGCAAAGAAAGTGTCCGTGACATCCAAGAAACCCGATGTAAAAGTTGTAGTAAAAAAGCCGGCA
Source organism: Polynucleobacter sp. (assembly GCA_021737945.1). GTDB lineage: Bacteria > Pseudomonadota > Gammaproteobacteria > Burkholderiales > Burkholderiaceae_D > Pernthalerella. The sequence continues at coordinate 31,734 of JAIPCX010000018.1, read as the reverse complement.
GAAGTCGTCAAGCCAGTGACTGTTGCCAAGACGGCCACTCCGTCCGATCAAAAAATTATGTCGGTCAAACAAACTACCGACGCCGCTACATTGGCCGAGATAGATACCTCGGGCTACATCCTGCCGGGCATCAAGGTTCCTGGTCGTCGTGGTCGTAAGCCGCGCGATTTTCAGCCAGAGAACGAAGAAGTCGCAGCACTCAATGCCGTTGAGCGCGCAGAATTAAAAGCTGCAGACAAAGCGCGCGCCAAGGATCGCAAAGCCAAAGAAAAGCAATTTCTTAAAGATGCGTTTGCAGCTGATTCCGAGGCAACGGAAGAAGAACTCGAGCGTCGTCGTCAAAAACTTAAAACACTGATCAAGCTCGGTAAAGATCGTGGCTTTTTGACGCACTCAGAAATTAACGATCACCTTCCAGAAAACATTGTTGATCCGGAAGCTATCGAAGGCATCATCGGTACCTTCAATGACATGGGTATTGCCGTCTACGAGCAAGCGCCGGATGCTGAAGCCTTGCTGCTGTCAGACAACGTAGCAACCGTCGCTAATGATGATGATGCCGATGCCGCCGCAGAAGCTGCGCTGCAAACCGTCGATTCTGATTTTGGCCGTACGACCGATCCGGTTCGTATGTACATGCGTGAGATGGGTACCGTCGAGTTGTTGACGCGCGAAGGTGAGATCGAAATCGCCAAGCGTATTGAAGGCGGCCTCAAAGATATGATTCAGGCGATCTCGGCATGCCCGATGACGATTTCTGAAATCCTTGCCATGGCAGATCGTATTTCGAAAGACGAAGCCAAGATCGATGAAGTGGTTGATGGTTTAGTCGACCCGAATGCCGTTGATGAGCCTATTCCTTCACCCGTCATTAAATCAGCCGCAGCCGATGAAGAAGACGAGGATGAAGAAGACGAAGAAGGCGAAGAGGGCGAAGAAGAAGATAACTCTAACGGCGGCGCGGCTGGCTTTTCGGCTGAGCAGTTAGAGCAACTCAAACGCGATTCGCTCGAAAAATTTGCTGTTATCTCTACCAACTTCGACAAGATGCGCAAGTCGTATGAGAAAGATGGCTACAACTCCAAGCCTTACGTGAAAGCGCAAGAAGCGATTTCGAATGAATTGATGGGCATCCGTTTTACCGCCAAAGTCGTCGAGAAGCTGTGCGATACCTTGCGTGGCCAGGTGGATGAAGTTCGTCAAATCGAACGTCAGATTCTGGATGTCGCCGTCAATAAATGTGGCATGCCACGTCCGCACTTCATCAAGAGTTTCCCAGGCAATGAAACCAACTTGAAATGGGTGGATGGCGAAGTTAGCGGCAATCACGCTTACAGCACCATCTTGGCGCGTAATGTTCCGACGGTGAAAGAGCTGCAGCAAAAGCTGTTAGATCTGCAGTCGCGCGTTGTGTTGCCATTGCCAGACCTGCGAAACATTAACAAAAAAATGGCCGCTGGCGAGACTCGTGCTCGTAAAGCCAAGCGTGAAATGACCGAGGCCAACCTCCGTCTCGTGATTTCGATAGCTAAGAAATACACCAACCGCGGTTTGCAATTCTTGGATCTAATTCAAGAAGGCAATATCGGTCTGATGAAAGCGGTCGATAAGTTTGAATATCGTCGCGGCTATAAATTCTCTACTTATGCAACGTGGTGGATTCGTCAGGCAATTACGCGCTCTATCGCTGACCAGGCACGCACCATCCGTATTCCTGTTCATATGATCGAAACGATCAATAAGATGAATCGTATTTCGCGTCAGATTTTGCAAGAGACGGGTGCCGAGCCAGATCCAGCGACACTGGCGATCAAAATGGAAATGCCGGAAGATAAAATCCGCAAGATCATGAAGATCGCTAAAGAGCCGATTTCCATGGAAACGCCGATTGGTGACGACGATGACTCTCACTTAGGTGACTTCATCGAAGATAACAACACCCTGGCACCAGCCGATGCGGCCCTTCATGCGTCTATGCGTGGAGTCGTAAAGGATGTACTAGATTCCTTGACGCCGCGCGAAGCAAAAGTCTTGCGTATGCGCTTTGGTATCGAAATGTCGACCGACCATACCTTGGAAGAAGTAGGTAAACAGTTTGACGTTACCCGTGAGCGTATTCGTCAGATCGAAGCCAAGGCTTTGCGTAAGCTGCGACATCCGTCGCGTTCCGATAAGCTCAAGAGCTTCCTCGAAGGCGGTTAACGTTAACGATAAGCACAAGGGCAGAGGCAACTCTCCTCTTTGTGCTTGTTCGACGCTAAAATTATCGTGACGAAGAAGCAATCCTCTCTCGGGCCCCTAGCTCATGTTGGTTAGAGCAGCGGACTCATAATCCGTTGGTGCCGTGTTCGACTCACGGGGGGCCCACCACAACAAGCAGTAAGAAAAAGGGTTACGTGAAAACGTAACCCTTTTTTTCATCCTTAAATTGCCAGTTATTATTATCACTATTAATTGCGTTCTAGCAAAGAAATTACTTTTATACAGATTAGACTTTCGAATTCAAGGGAAATAAAAGCCAAACATGACGGACTAACTGATCGTCGTAATTTGGATCACTTTAATTTTCTAAGTGCATATAAACAAATGCGGGGGTTGGTCTGTGGATTCAGTGATAGAGCATCAATTAGAATTTTCTACCCGCAGCAATGAGCCTAACGAGGCCTATTGGAGTAATTTTTATTCGAATAGCAAAGAGCTACCATTTGAGCCAAGCGATTTTTCTATGTACGCTTTGCACTTTTTACAAAACCGTATCAAAAAAAAGTCGCAAATACATATTCTTGATCTGGGTTGCGGAAACGGAAGAGACTCGTATTTTTTTTCTTCTAAGGGCTACAAAGTCACAGGAATAGATCCATCCTCGCAGATAGAAACAGATAAATTTCAGTTCATAAAAAAAAATGTTTTTGAGCTCGAATTAAAAGGGTTTGATGTTTACTATCTTCGATTCGTACTTCATACACTTCTAGAATCAGATTGTGATCAACTTTTCGAAAAGTTATCTCTTCTTCCGCCAGAAACATTAATTATGTTTGAGACTAGATCGACGAAAAATATTACAAACGAAGAAAAATCAGAAACTTTTTTTAGATCACCTATTGGGATTGAGCATTTTAGGATGCTTTATTCCAAACAGTATATTAATAAAAAAATATCTGAGAATTTTACCGTTCTGAGATCTTCTGATAGTTCGGATGTTGCCATCTTCAAATCTGAAAATCCATTTTGTCTAAGATACATTATCCAACCGAAACACTAGATCAGTAATGAAAAAACCGACTGTTCTGAGGTTAGACAACCGGGCTAATCTTGTTCTGGTTTCAAAATTACTTGAAGACATAGATCATTTTGTTTTTTTTGGCACTCTGCTTGGACTCACAAGAGAGTTAGATCTAATTGACGGGGACGACGATATCGATATTCTGGTCCCTATTGAGAAAAGAGACTTGGTTATTGAGAAAATAAGCAGCATTGATTTTTTCAAAATAAATTTTTATAAGCAATGTAATAAATCTAATTATTTCTTACAGGTTGATAGCTCAGTTAATCACCGAAGCTCTTTGATAGATTTTTATTTTTATGAAAATAAGCATGATGACGATTTCGTAGTTGATCGTTGGAATTTTTTAGGTAAATATGAACATACAAAGTTTGGCATGCATATACCTAAAAAACTCATTTTCCCGTCAGTGCAGGAAGAATTTTTCAGCCAAAAAATTAAGTTACCAGCTTGCAGAGAGTTGCTTTGTGAATGGCTTTATGGCAAGAGTTGGCGAACACCTAGAACGAAAAATGTTAGTTACGTAATTCTAATTATTGAAAATCGACCACTATTGATTAAGCCCATCCCTAGAGCATTCGAACGTTTTATACCAAAGCCAATTCGTCCGATAATCGAGAGACTAATAAATTGATAAATGTAAGGCGTGAATCGGTAGGTCAGTATTCGGTCCTTTGCCTGCATTTAGTTCGTTCAACTGGTCAAACAACTCTTTTGAGCTAGTGTCGTGGGTGACCAGAAATTCAGTCTTTCCCCGAGTGGATGTCGCTGTCGTCATAAGTTCCCTAATGCTCAGTGAAAATAATTTCAAAAAAGAAATTTATTTGTGTTTCCGATACACATTTGTCTGAAGAAATCCATGTTTTCAAGAAATGTCTAAGCAATGCGAATAATAAATTTGCTGATTAGATAATTATTTTGAGGTCTGCTAGAGAGTGGGTTTGCCTTCAGGATTACTACCCTCGAGCCGATTCATTGGACTGATACTTGGAAATGGCCCAGTTCCACTGATAAAGCGGATGGGCACAGCAAAAAGCGATGAAGAATCCTGAAAAATACTTGCTCGACATCATCAACCGCCATCAGCCCAAGCGGCTGAAAGGGCAGTCGGCGCGCATTATTCGGCTGGAGTCCGAGCTTCAGAGTTGGGCGCAAGATTGCTTCATGGGTATTCACGAGTCGGGTTCGCATGCACGGGGAACGGCTACCTCGGTATCGTCGAATGTGAAATTGCTGCTGTTGTTGTCGAATACCTGCCATCGCAATGCCGGTGGCATACGCTCATGCTATGAATCTTTACATGGCTATCTGATTGAGCGCTACCGCGATGTTAAGAAACATCGTGTCTCATTGCGCCTTCGTCTAAACGGTATGGATATTGATATCACGCCCGCGCGCATGAAGCTAGGTGAGCCTGATCTGCATACCTTGTATCAGCCAGAGGATGGAAAAATTTTAGAGACCAGCATCTTGCTGCATACGGATGATGCGCAGGTAGCCGCCAGAGCGGCAGAGACCAAACTGCTAAAGATTTGGTTTGATCAGCAAGGTATTCAGTGGCCAGCGATTTATGTTGATTATCTGGTGCCGACCAAGCTGCTAGCGAATATCAAGCCCGAAAAAGACACCTTGGCATTGAATTTCATGCACATGATTCGTCAAGTGGCTAAGCGCGACTTCAATCCCTTGTTAGAAGAATTTGAAGATCCTGCGAATAACGAGAACCTGTTATCCGAGTTGATGTCAGATCAAGACAAGCGTATAGCCATCAAGGCTGCTCAGCGGGCACTCATGGCCCGCACTATTGAGGATGTAATCGGGGCGTAATCGAGACTTAGTACTCTAATGACAGTCTCGTGATCTGTGTGCGTTCGGATAAGGTTTTGGTTTTACCGGAGCTGTAGCGCTGAGCTGATTTGCTTAGTAATCAGTCTGTTAGCGCATAGATATGGCTTACGCGAGTGCTATACTGCGCGCTTAACTCAATTCCCCCTGATGACTGATATAACTACTGATCAAACGGCTGACGATAGCTCGGCCACACCCCCCCGATTCGATGATTTCGGCCTCGCACCGCCCATCATGCAGGCGCTTGCTGATCAAGGCTATGTTCATCCCACGCCGATTCAAGCTAAAGCTATACCTATCGTTCTGCAGGGCCACGATGTTATGGGCGCAGCGCAAACGGGTACCGGTAAAACAGCCAGCTTTTCGCTTCCCATCATTCAACTGCTAATGGCGCATGCAAATACCAGCGCGTCACCGGCGCGGCATCCAGTACGTGCTCTGGTCTTAACGCCCACCCGTGAGCTAGCCGATCAGGTGGCTGAGAATGTGAAAGCGTATTCGCGTCACACACCGCTACGTTCAACCGTCGTTTTTGGTGGCGTTGACATGACACCGCAGACAGCCGCCTTACGTTCCGGTGTAGAAATCCTGATCGCAACTCCGGGTCGCTTGTTAGATCACGTACAGCAAAAGACATTGAATCTGTCACAGACTGAAATTTTTGTGATGGATGAAGCTGATCGCATGCTGGATATGGGTTTCTTGCCCGATCTGCAGCGCATCATTAATTTACTACCCAAGCAGCGACAGAATTTAATGTTTTCGGCGACCTTCTCGCCAGAGATTAAAAAACTCGCGGCGAGTTTCCTTGATAAGCCTGTACTGATCGAAGTAGCGCGTAGCAATGCAACCGCTGATCGTGTAACGCAAGTGGTGTATAGGGTGGATGAAGAAGACAAGCGAGATGCCGTCGTTCATCTTCTGCGTGGACGCGATTTGAAACAGGTGTTGGTTTTTTCGAATACAAAGATTGGTGCATCGCGTTTGTCGCGTGAATTAGAACGCCACGGTATCAAAGCGGCGCCTATTCATGGTGACAAAACTCAAAACGAGCGTATGGCGGCATTAGAGGCTTTTAAAAACGGTAGTATCGATGTATTGGTTGCGACTGATGTAGCTGCTCGTGGTTTAGATATTGCTGAGTTACCTTGTGTGATCAACTACGATTTACCGTATAGCGCCGAAGACTATGTGCACAGAATTGGTCGCACGGGTCGCGCTGGTGCATCGGGTGATGCGTGGTCATTATGTTCCGATAAAGACGTCCGCTTACTGGCAGATATAGAGAAGCTGATACGCCAAAAATTAACGCCGGTTGAATTGGTGGGTTTTGAAGGTCGTAGCGCGCGTAACTCAGGCGATAAAAATCATGCAGAGCGTAGCGAGCGTCCAGAGCGCAGTGAACGACGACCTTCCGATCGCGGCGATCGCACAGCATCAGATCGACCTAGGTCGGCATCCGCGCCAGCGCCTCGCAGAGAAAAAATTGATCCTTGGTTTCTCAAACCTTACGAACCTTCGGAGCCAGCGCAAGCTCAAACTGAACCTGTGCTCTCAAAAAGTAGTAAGACTGCTCCACCAATACGCCGCGCTGCTTTACTGGGTGGCGGCGGAAATAAAACGTAAGTTAGTCTCCAAAGCGCCGTGCCCAAGCGGGTACGGCCGCCTCAAAAAAAATCTGCACTGAATTGATAGTCTCTGGTTTGATATTAAGTTCGAGTGCTTTAGCGGCAGCTAACAACGTGCTCACTGGCTGTGAGAAATCCAATGCTTGTGCACCTGTTTGCTTCGATATTTTTTCACCACGATCATTGTTGATAACGGGTACATGAAGATAATGCGGAATTTTTTTCTTCAGAATTTTTTGCAAGTAGATTTGTCGTGTAGTTGATTCTAATAAATCAGCACCACGTACCACATGAGTAATTTCTTGATCAGCATCGTCAATCACAACAGCTAGCTGATATGCCCAAAAACCATCGGCACGACGCAACACAAAATCACCGACGGCAGCAGACAATGATTCGCTCACACGTCCTTGCCAGCGATCGTTAAATTCGATGATATCTAAAGCATCGCCAACATCGGGAACGCGTAGCCGCCATGCGCGTGCGGATCTGCCTTCAGGCAAACCAAATCGACACGTACCTGGGTAGATCGCTGCGCCATCACTTGAGAGGCTGACACGTGAATCAGCAATTTCTTTACGACTGCAGGCGCAGGGATAAACCTTATTACCCAATTCAAGAAATGCGGCTTCATAACGTGATTGTCGTTGGCTTTGCCAGAGGATTTTTCCATCGGATTGCATACCTAAAGCTGCAAGGGTGTGAATGATGTCCTCGGCAGCTCCTGCGATAGTGCGCGTTTCATCGATATCTTCAATGCGAATCAGCCATTGCCCCTGATGCGCACGTGCATCCAGATAGCTCGCTAATGCAGCGACGAGTGATCCCGCATGCAGTGGTCCAGTAGGAGAGGGAGCAAACCGACCGATGTAAGACAAGACGTACCTTTATTTATAAATAGTGCGATTCATGTCAAGATTAACTCAGCTTGCGGGGCTGATTCATCATCATCATTAGCGTGTGGTTTAGAGAGTGAACCTACGCGCACACCTAACAAACGTAAACGCTTATCTAAGGCCACACGCTTTAAACATTCGCCTGCAGCTCGTCGTATTTCGTTCGCGTCATCCGTCGGGGAGGCCAGAGTGATATCGCGTGTCAATGTACGAAAATCTTCATAGCGAAGTTTGATGCCTACGGTTTTACCCACATAGGCTTTGCGCTTTAAATCAGCGGCGACTCGCGTGCACAAATGAGTAAAAACTTCTGACAAGGTAGATCGATCTAGTTTGGCGTGCAGGTCACGTTCAAACGTAGTTTCGCGACTGATAGATTTAGGTTCGGAACTAGTGACTACAGGCCGCTCATCGATGCCGTGAGCTACTTGATGTAACCATGGGCCATAGTTGCGACCGAAATGCTCTATCAGTAATGATGGCTCTGCCTTGGCTAGTTCACCGATCAATTGAATACCTAGTGACGCTAATTTTTCGCTGGCCTTGGGGCCGATGCCATTAATTTTTCTAACGGACATGGGCCAGATACGTGTTTCCAGATCAGCCATGTTCAGTACGGTGATGCCATCGGGTTTGTCGAGTTCTGAGCAAATTTTTGCTAGTAATTTATTCGGAGCGATGCCGATAGAGCAGCTTAATCCGGTGGCAGCTGTCACTGCCGTTTTTATTTTTTCGGCTAAGGGAATGGTAGGTTCGAAGTGGTCAGTAAGATCGATATAAATTTCATCGATTCCGCGATCTTCGATGGTCGGCGCGACATCGGCAACAGCTTGCTTGAATAAACGAGAAAAGTGTCGATAAGCGTCGAAATCTGCAGGAAGCAAAACTGCTTCTGGCGCGAGCTTGGCGGCTTTCATCATTCCCATGGCTGAGAATACCCCGAGGGCTCGTGCCTCATAGGTTGATGTAGTTACGACACCGCGGCCGGCGTAATCACGTAACTTAGAATAAATGCGCGTGCCATCTGCACTGATTGCCGGATGATGTGCGGTTCGACCGCCAATGACAACCGGCTGACCTTTGAGTTCAGGGTAGCGAAGTAATTCGACCGATGCGTAGAATGCATCCATGTCGAGATGGGCGATGCGGCGAGTTGAATGTGTCACCGCGTGAATTCCAATAAGTTCTTACGCGGCCTGTGCAACGCTAGCGCAATGAGGGCACGACACGCCCTCGACATACAAAGGAGAGAGTTGTTCACGAGGCGTCACCACCGCGCGACACGCAAAGCATTGCCGTGTTTCTGTTTCTTCCAAATGAGGATTGAGTGCAGTACGGTGATCAAACACAAAGCAATCCCCTAGGTAGTGCGCACCACCGACATCTTCAAAGTAGCGCAGGATGCCCCCTTCCAGTTGATACACACTTTGGTAGCCGATATTTTTCATGTGAATCGCGGCTTTTTCGCAGCGTATGCCGCCAGTACAAAAAGTCACGATGGTTTTATCGTTAAGCTCATCCTTGTGTTTTTCTATCACCTCAGGGAATTCGCTAAATTTAGTGATGCGATAGTCAATGGTGTGTTCGAAGGTACCCACATCAACTTCAAATGCATTGCGCGTATCAACCATCACTACCGGCCGGCCGCTATCGTCTTTGCCATTATCCAGCCAGCGCTTGAGGTCGGTAGCGGTGACAGCAGGGGCGCGTCCTAGCTCGGGCTTGATCAAGGGATGCTTCATGGTGATGATTTCTCGCTTCAATCGCACCAACATCCGGTTGAAAGGTTGCTTTTCCGAGAAGCTTTCTTTGACTTCGATATCCGAGAAGCGCGGGTCGCTGCGCAGCCAGCTAAGAAACTGAGCTATGCCGTCGCGTGCACCTGCCAAGAACAGATTAATACCTTCAGGCGACAGCAGAATCGTGCCTTTTAGCTCCAATTCGGCGCAGATAGCCTGAAAGCGCGGGCGTTGCGCTTCGGTGTCGTCAAACGTAATAAATTTATAAGCGGCGATATTAACGATAGCGGTAGCTGACTGCATATAAAAAACCCTGTGAATTCAAGGACAAACAATATTATAAGCGCCACACATAGCAAATTTCACACTGATTTTAGCGATCGTAGGTACCTTCCCAAAGGGTAAAATACGGTCATGAGCGCCCCCCATTTTATTCACCTTCGTTTGCATTCCGAATTTTCCATCGCTGATGGATTGGTACGCATTGACGATTTAGTCCAAGCCGCTGCCTTCGATCAGCAAGCGGCGATTGCCGTCACGGATCTGACCAATTTATTTGGCATGGTGAAGTTCTACACAGAAGCACGCTCCAAAGGTATCAAGCCGATTGTTGGCTGCGATGTTTGGATTACCAATGATGACGAGCGCGACAAGCCGTTTCGTTTACTGTTGTTGGTTAAAAATCACAGCGGTTACCTGCAACTATGCGACTTACTGTCACGCGCCTGGCTGACTAATCAATACCGTGGCCGTGCAGAGATTCGTATCGACTGGTTGCAAGCGCTTAATCAAAAAGACGGCTTGATCGCGCTGTCAGGATTTCATTTAGGCGATATTGGTGTTGCGCTGGAAAACGGCAATGCTGAGTTAGCTGAGCGCTGCGCACAGCGCTGGGAAACTATCTTCCCGGGAAATTTTTATATCGAAATTCAGCGTAGTGGTAACCCGCGCTTAGAAAATTTGTTACGTCGCTTAACGCATCTTGCCGCTAAGCTCAGTCTGCCTGTGGTTGCCACGCATCCTGTGCAATTTATTAAGCCAGAAGAATTTACAGCACATGAAGCACGCACCTGTATTTCTGAAGGTGAAATTCTCGCGAACACACGTCGCCCTAAGCGATTCACAGCAGAACAGTATTTCAAGACACAAGCAGAAATGGCGGAACTGTTCGCCGATATTCCAGCGGCACTCGCTAACAGTGTAGCTATCGCGCAGCGTTGTAACTTATCACTCACCTTAGGTAAAGCTCAACTACCTGATTTCCCAACGCCGAATGGGATGACGATTGCTGACTATCTGGTGGCACAGGCTAAAGCAGGTTTGGAAACGCGTTTGCTGCAGCTGTATTCGGATGAAACTCAACGTAAAGATGAGCGTGAGCGTTATGAGTCACGATTAATCTTTGAAACTGACACCATCATCAAGATGGGCTTCCCAGGTTATTTTTTGATCGTTGCCGACTTCATTCAATGGGCAAAACAGCATGGCGTACCGGTAGGGCCAGGTCGTGGATCGGGTGCGGGTTCGTTGGTCGCGTATTCGTTGGGGATTACAGATCTCGATCCACTGAAATACAACTTACTGTTTGAGCGTTTTTTAAATCCTGAGCGTGTATCGATGCCGGACTTCGATATCGACTTTTGTCAGGAAGGGCGCGATCGTGTTATTCAATACGTGAAAGAGCGTTACGGTAAAGACGCTGTTTCTCAGATTGCGACTTTTGGCACCATGGCCGCAAAAGGTGCGGTCAGGGATGTGGGTAGGGTGCTGGATTTTGGCTATAACTTTTGTGATGGCATCTCCAAATTAATTCCTTTCAAGCCCGGCAAACTGGTAACGATTGCCGATGCGCTAAAAGAAGAGCCTCTTTTAAAAGAGCGCCAAGAAAAAGAAGAAGAAGTACGGCAGTTACTGGAACTTGCGCAACAGGTTGAAGGCATCGCACGTAACGTCGGTATGCATGCAGGTGGTGTGCTAATTGCGCCCGGCAAGCTGACCGATTTTTGTCCGCTGTATACGCAAGGCGTGGATGGTGGAGTCATATCACAATTAGATAAAGACGATGTTGAAGCGATTGGTCTAGTTAAATTCGACTTTTTGGGTTTAACCACGCTGACCATCCTAGATCGTACTGTGCAAAGCATTCGTGCCATGGATGACTCGATGGCAGACTTTAGTTTAGAGACGTTAGCGCTGAACGATCGTCCTACCTATCAGTTGCTAACACAAGCAAAAACAGTCGCCGTGTTCCAGCTTGAAAGCCGCGGCATGCAAGGCATGCTTAAAGATGCGCGGCCCGATCGATTTGAAGACATCATCGCCTTGGTGGCCTTGTATCGTCCTGGTCCTATGGATTTGATACCAGATTTTTGTCGACGCAAACACGGTGAGCGATTCGATTATCCTGATCCGCGTACTGAGTCTATCCTCTCTGAGACCTACGGCATCATGGTCTATCAAGAGCAGGTCATGCAGATGGCGCAGGTGATCGGTGGTTATTCACTTGGTGGCGCTGATTTATTGCGCCGTGCGATGGGTAAAAAGAAACCAGAGGAAATGGCGCAGCATCGCCAGATTTTCCGTGACGGCGCAGCGACCAATGGTTTAACTGAACTGAAGGCCGATGAAATTTTCGACCTGATGGAAAAATTTGCAGGCTATGGTTTTAATAAATCACATGCCGCTGCCTACGCATTACTGTCGTACTACACCGCCTACTTAAAGACACATCATCCCGCCGCTTTCATGGCAGCCAACTTGTCGCTGGCCATGGATGATACTGACAAGATAAAAATTCTTGCTGAAGATGCGAGCATCATTTGTGGCCTGACACTGCTGCCGCCTGATATTAATCAATCAGAGTATCGCTTCACACCGGTGGCTGAGGCAGGTAAGAAAGCCGATCGTATTCGTTATGGTCTGGGTGCCATCAAAGGTTCGGGTCAGAATGCGATTGAGGCGGTAGTCGCTGCACGTAAAGAAAAGCCTTTCACCGATTTATTTGATTTTGTACGTCGAGTAGATAAACGCCAAATCAATCGTCGTACGATTGAATCCCTGATTAAAGCGGGTGCGTTTGATTGCCTAGGTGTTAATCGTGGTGTCTTGCTCGCATCCGTTGGTTTGGCGATGGAAAGTGCAGAGCAAGCAGAAGCGTCAGTGCATCAAGTCAGTTTGTTTGATATAGCGGATAGCCAGTTTGATGATAGCCCTGTGTATGTGAACGTTCCTGAGTGGAGCGAAAAACAAAAACTCACCGAAGAAAAAACAGCACTTGGATTTTATTTATCCGGCCACCTATTTAATGCCTATGTTGAAGAAGCAGCGAAATTCGCGCGTACGCGCTTAGTTGATTTGAAGCCTGCGCGCGAGCCTAAACTTATGGCGGGTATTATTTCTGGTGTGCGTACTCAGATGACCCAGCGCGGCCGTATGCTGATTGTTACGCTGGATGACAATACGGCTCAAGTCGAAGTAACGGTGTATAGCGAAATATATGAGGCGAACCGTTCTTTGTTTCGTGAAGATGAATTTTTAGCTGTGCAAGCTAAAGTTGCTGAAGATCGTTTTTCCGGCGGCCTGCGTATTACCGCTGATCGAGTGATGGATATCGCGGCAGCGCGTGCGAATTTCGTTAAAGCTTTGCGCTTATCCATGAATGGTCAGGCTGATGCAGTTAAATTGCGCGAATTGATTGCACCGTTTCAGCAAAATGAGGCTTCCTGTCCTATCGTAGTTCAGTACCAAAAAAATGGTGCGCACGGCGAGTTGCGCTTGTCAGATGATTGGCGAGTGCGCGCAGATGATGCCTTACGTGCCAAACTATCCGATTGGCTCAGCCCTGATAACGTTTGGTTTGAATATTGATGAGTATGTCTGCTACTTTCAGGCGTATTCTCAGCCTGCTATTTCCGTATAAATCACGTTTACTGCTGGTGCTGGTCGCGATGTCAATAACTGCGGCGACTGAACCTGCAGTAGCTGCCATGATGAAGCTGCTGCTGGATAAAGGTTTTTCAGAAGTGCGTAGTTTTTCATTGTGGTTAGTTCCCCTATTCGTGGTGGGTATTTTTGTAATACGCGGGCTCTCTACGTTCACTACCACCTATCTGATGTCCGCTATTTCAGGACGATTGATATCCACTTTGCGGCAGCAAATGTTCCGGCGTTTACTGGATGTCCCGCTCGATTTTTATCGCGATAATTCCACCGGAAAAATCATCAATGCCATGATGCTCGAGGTCAATCAAGTCCTCGACTTAATTCGTAGTGTGATGATTGTGGTGATACGCGATAGCCTGACCGTGATCGGGTTGCTGAGTTTTTTGTTTTGGCTGAATTGGAAGCTCACACTGGTCATCATTGTTCTGGGTCCAGTCATCGCCTTTGTTGTGCGAATCACAGCTAAGCGATTGAAGCAGCTGATAATTCAGAACCAGACCTTGAATGCTGAATTGACCCAAACCATAGAAGAAACTACGCGCGCTCAGCAGGTTATTAAGATTTTTGGTGGTCAGCAGTACGAAGCCAAACGTTTTGAACAACGCTCCGAACGTTTACGTGGCTTTATGCTACGCGTGGCGAGCACGTCAGCCACCACTGAGCCGATAACGCAGTTCATCAATTCATTATCGGTCTCCGTCATCATCATGATCGCTCTCGCGCAAGCAGGTGATGGCAATATGACCGTTGGTGGATTTGCCTCGTTTATTACCGCGATGCTGATGACGCTCACACCGCTGAAGCATTTGGCAGCCGTGAATGGCCCGCTTCAACGCGGACTTGCCGCAGGCTCCACTGTATTTGGCATTATCGACTCTGCCCCCGAGCGTGAGACGGGGGTGGTTTTGCATGAGCGAGCTTCTGGAAAACTAGATTTCGAGCATGTCAGTTTTAGTTATCCCAATCAAAAACAAGCAGCGCTGTCAGATATTTCTCTGAGCATTGCACCAGGTGAGACGATCGCGCTAGTGGGTATGTCAGGCGGAGGCAAAACGACGCTGGTGAATTTAGTGCCTGAATTTTTTGTGCCGACCGGAGGACGTATTCTTCTTGATGGCCAGCCCATCAGCGATATTGCACTAGCAAGTTTGCGTGCACAAATGGCGATGGTGAGTCAGCACGTGGTGCTATTTGATGACACTGTTGCAGCCAACATTGCCTATGGAGATCCGAACCCCAATCGACAAAAAATTGAGGAGGCAGCGCGTGCAGCTCATCTGGCAGACGTCATAGTTAATTTGCCAGAGGCATATGAGACCTTGATTGGTGATAACGGCATGCGTCTATCAGGTGGGCAGCGTCAGCGTTTAGCCATTGCTCGAGCGATTTATAAAAATGCACCGATACTAATTTTAGATGAGGCTACATCAGCCTTAGATACCGAATCAGAACGTGCAGTGCAGATGGCCTTAGATACGCTGATGAAAAGTCGAACCACATTGGTGATTGCCCATCGATTGTCTACGATTGAACATGCTAATCGTATTGTTGTGCTTCAAGAGGGTAGGATTACAGAGATAGGCAGCCATGCAGAGCTGCTGGCAGCAAATGGCGTCTATGCCCATTTGTATCATTTGCAGTTTGCGGATAATTCTTAGTACGCATTTTAAAAGTAAATTCTAGTAAAAGACGAACCTATCACGCTAGCGTAGCAGTTGTTAGATTCGATTGAAGAAGTGCAAGAATTTGTAACGCAATGAATGTGGAACTACAATCATGAGCGCCCACATATGGCACAGGGCGGATCAACTCGTATCAGCGGTGAGCCATGGTGGCTTAGTCTCTACTTCAGACGACCTTTCAATTTGAAGCGGGGGTTACCTAGGCTTCTATACTTTATTTACCTTTGATGAAATTTTTGGGAGGCAAGAAATGTTAAGGATATTTATTGGCTATGATCAGAGAGAAGCAGTGGCTTGGCACACAATGGCTCACTCGATAATGGAAAAATCATCAATTCCAATTTCATTTGTTCCGGTTAATCAAGTGAACCTGAGAAAAATTTTTACCCGGCCAATAGATTCGAAGCAATCAAATGAGTTTTCCATATCTAGGTTTTTAGTCCCGCACCTTAGTGATTACTCCGGCTATTCAGTATTTTTCGATTGTGACATGTTGGTTCGTGTTGATATCGCTGAAATTTTAAATGTCATCAATGAGCAACCAGGAAAAGCAGTATATTGCGTTCAGCATAGTTATGAACCGAAAGACGATATAAAATATCTGAACACAGTTCAGTATAAATACCCAAGAAAAAATTGGTCATCTGTTGTGTTGTGGAACTGTGGGCATCAGGCCAATAAAAAAGTTGACCTAAATTTTGTTAACAACGCAACTCCAATGGAATTACACCGATTTTCATGGCTGAAAGATGATGAAATTGGTGCACTTGACGTTCGATGGAATTGGCTTGTCGGTGAGTATGCAGAACCACCAAACGATATAAAAAATATTCATTGGACAGTCGGTGGCCCATATTTCAACGAATATAAAGATGTAGATTTTTCTGATGAGTGGCGGGATGCTGTAAAAAAAATAAACTATTGTGAACAGAGAGAGCTCTGATTTAAGTGGACATCAATTTCTTGAATAGTACTTAAATAATCACAAAGAAACGGCTGCGTAATAACGTTTTAAGTAGTTGATAATTACAGAATATGAAATTATTTTTTTGTGCCAATCAAATATCTTATGAGTGCGCAGTTTTTCACATAGAAAAATATGATTTGATGCTCATTCATTCAAGAGTGAATATCAAATCATCATTGAGATGCATCCACTTAACAGACACAAAGCTTGTTCGGTCAATAGTTAAGAGATTATTGAGGTATGATTTTTTTGAAAAGATATTTGTTCCACACGATCGAGTATTTTTCAATACAAGCGATCCTCGTTTAGTAAAAAAAATTCACTACTTGGATGATGGATTAGATACTTTAAGAATTATTCCTAAGAATTTCTCCAAAATTCCGGTTGTTGCTAATAGCTTTACAACATTCAAGGAATATGAAGGTTTTCCTGTTTGGATACGAGATACACCTGTAATAAAGGCAGCATCAATAAGTATATTTCTGGAAGGCGATGCTGGGTTTGGACCGCCAACTACCGATGTTGTCGTGGTTGAATCAACGGGTGTTAACTTACAAGTTGCTTCCACTTATATTGGTGAGAATGAGACTGTTACTTATTTGGTTCATTCGAATCCCAATAAAAGGTTAAAAGATGTGCCAGAACACTGGGGCAAGCATATGTATGGTGCTCAAACTGAATTAATTCTCAAAAACTTCAGAGGAAAGATTATTGTTGGAGACAGCATGACGGCAGTTCTATTGAACATTTTTCAAGCTCCAGATGGCTACGAATTAATTTACATTGGCACAGAATTAAATGAAGTGTTTCGAACAATTGGAAAAAATCCTATAAAAAAAATTGATTCCAGTTATTTGAATGAGAAAAACATCCCGTAAATTATAAATTGCGCATCATTCCTGGGCGAGCAGCATAGATAGTAACCCTTGGGGCGAATTGTTTTTTATCGTCTTTGTAAACAACAATATCGGAAAAACCTATTTGAGATAAGATTTCTTTTATGTCATTCAATTTAAGCCATTTTGCATGATCATACATACCTGAAAATACTTCATCGCGTCCGTGTTCTCTATGAATATAATATTTGTAAGAACTATGAGGCTCATTAAATTGGTGTGTTGCCATTTCATCTGTCGCATAATGCGTGTCAAGTAGAAATCCATACCGTGCTAATTTTCCAATTTGTATGAGATGAGAAATTGGATCTGTTAAGTGATACAGAACGCCAACATGATGAATAATGTCAACCGTAGGAAGTCTTTTTACATCTTCATTTTTTTCAAGATCGCATACTGATACGCTTGGCTTAAATCCATAAAGGTTGGCACGAACAATTGTTTTGATTACATTTTCAATTCTAGAATCGACTGCGAAGATTGATTCAGCTTTTAGTGCGATACCTAATGTATGTACGCCTTCAAAACAACCCAATTCCAGAACAGATTTATCACTCAAATTAAATAATCTGTCCAATTCAACTATTCGGGGATCAGGAATTGACTGTAAGTTATCGCGTTTTCCTTTCCAAGCAAGATTTCCAAAGCGTCTTCCATGACCATCACTTGTGAAGCATTTCCAAGGCAAAATTTCATTAATTCGGCTAAAGTCATCATCAGTGAGATGCTCCAATTGGCTTGGTCCAATAAGCGTAGGTGTGAACCCACTAACTGGAAGTTTGTCTTCGCGTCGGAAAATTTTTGAGTAAGCAGATTTACTTATAAAATTGAATTTAAGAAATGCAAGAAATTTTTTGATCATAAATAAATTTAGAAACGTAAAATAAAGTTGAAATAAAGTAAGGGTTGCTGCGTTGGTAAGCGGATTGGTAGACTGAGCCGTTTAGCATCAACGCCATCAGGTTAGCTAGCAGCAGAAGCAGATGCCCTGTGAGTACTTTTGCATACCGAACAATATCAGATTTACATACTTATTAAAATTGATCAGAGGTACATTGTGTTTTCCCGTAATCGGGGTCGCCTTAAATCGAAATTGATCTATGCTTAATTTGAGTTTAGGAGCTAAGCCATAAAGCATGAATTCAAAAGAGACATCGAAAAAATGCATATATAAATGCAGTCCCTAATTCGGTAGCACTGAGAAATATTGAGACAAATCGGGGTTTGGTACTCACCAATGACATCTAGATTGACGGCCTTATATGGGCAGTAACACTATTTAACTGTCTGCGAAATCAGTTTTGTAAGGCGTTTTCCAGCCAACGATTGGGGTTAATGTTCATTCTCAAATTGGCAAATAGCTTATGATTGCAGATGCGGAATTTAAGATGAAAAAGCAAAAAATTTCGCGAAGCCGAACGCTTGTACATCAATATTTAAATCTAGATTTCCTTGCTTGTAGTGCTGTAATTTCCTTTTGATTATGTGTAAATGCTTTTAAAAATCAATGATAGCTACTAAAAAAATTTCATCTTGTTTATGGTGTCATTCACAAGAGATCTTTAAACAAAATTGTCGGATTACCCAAACCCGTGATTTTACTTCTGACTCAAATCAATCCTATAAATATGTAAGGTGTGCGTCGTGCAATTCGTTGAATTTGATTGATCAGCCGATAGAATCAGAATTGAAAAAAATATACGATGCCGGCCAATATGACCCATATAAAACAAAAAGAACGGTTTCAATTAGTGAAACTGATAAAAGGTTGAAGTCATATTTTAATTTTGACAGGCGTTTGAAAATTTTGGATTATGGTGCAGGATCTGGAGACTATCTCTACAAAATGACGAATATTTTTCCAGGGTCTCTTTTATACGCTGTCGATTTTGATGTAGAGGCTGCCAAAAGAAGATTGGTGGATTTGGATGTAACAGTAATTAGCCCTGATCAATACACGAACAGTAAGCATGAATTTGATCACATTAATATCTCACACTGCCTAGAGCACTTACCCAATCCGATACAGGTTTTAAGTAAGTTAGTTAGTGAATTAAAAACAGGCGGTATATTGATCATCAGATCACCTGTTGCGGACAGCTTTTCCTCAAAATTTTTTCAAGGATATTGGTTTGGTCTAGAAGCCCCAAGACACTTTGCTATACCTTCACGAAAAATATTCGAACATTTTTTACCCTTTAATTTCAATATAAGTTTGTTACGTAGTAAATATTACGGTTCTCCTATTATTTTTATGCGATCTGTTAATTATTACATTCCAAATAATTTAATTTTTAGAAAAGTAATTATTAAATTATCTGAATTGATTGTGTCTAAGTTTTCAAATTTTGCCTGTAGATATAAATTGAGCTCTAAAGCAGAGTTTTTTTATAAAAAAGATTGAAATGATTTTTTTGTTTATAGATGTAGATCCAAATATCGCAAGCCACAGGCTTAGACTTTTGCCGTTTCAGAAAGTCATATCTGATACTGGAAACGAAAGTCAAACTTTGATTATATTCAAAAGAAAGTTTCCATTTTTTCGTGCAGTTTCTTTTCTCATCAATTACTTTCGTTTGTTAAAAGCAGATTTTTTGATCGCTTCTAAGCCGGCCACCGATAAGAAAACATATAGATTTATAAAGATCGCTAAAATTTTAGGTAAAAAAATTATCATCGATATGAGTGATAATCATTTGCTTAACAAAAATTTAGGTGAAAAAAATACTTTTAGACTTTTAAATATTTTACAGCTCGCAGATTTAATTACAGTACCAACCGTTAAATTGCGTGACTCTCTTCCAGATAAATTTCATTTCAAAATTCACATCATAGAAGATGCTCTAGATGAGCTTTGTCTTCCCGAATCTTCGTATGATGAAAATTTTCATAAGTTGAAAGTTCTTTGGTTTGGGCACGCTGGCTGGGCGAAAATTAGACCCGGGCCATCCGAATCGCTAAAATTATTCATAAGCTATATGTCACATCCGCTGTTTAAAGAAATACACTCTAATAATAAAACATTAGAGTTTTATATCGTATCAAATGATGCTGAACAGGTTCGCGATTACATAACGAAGGCTGGAGTTACTGAGAAAATATTTATATCTTCTTGGTCAATTGATGCCATGAAAAAAAATTTGTCTGAATGTAATTTGGTATTCATACCGTATGGCAATACTAATGATTTGGATACAACTAAAAGCTCTAATCGTCTTGAGCTTGCAGTGTTAGCCCGAAAAAGTGTTCTAACAAATAGATTCTTTACACATTGGGATCAAACATTAAGGGACTATATATATGAGTTAAAAGATGACACAACTTTATTTGATATTAAGAGGTATATGGCTTCAGTAAAAGAAAATCATACTGATGCTTTCAAATACCTTGGCGATAAGCAAAATAATATTATTGCTGGTTGGGTTCGGTTGATTGACGAATCCGTGAGATACAAAATGTAATAATTGGATCCTAACGTCCCAAGGTCTTCCCTTATGATAATTCGGCCTTCAAGGCGATTAATCTGCGAATTGAGCAAGCACCATAAAATGGACAATGCTGATCTAGAACTCGATGATTAACTGTTCATACTTCAAATATTTACCCTCACCAGTCTGCAGTGCAGGCAAAGCAAACTGCTAGCCAGTTGATAACCAGCAGCGAGACAATTTATCTATGTGATAGTTTTATTCTCGCCAGATCTCATCGACCCAGAGAGCCGGCAAAATGAAATGCCGTAAAGAAGAAAATCGACCGCGCCCCGTAAATTTTGGCGATAAAACTGCAGCTATGTAGCTCAGCCTCGATTTAAATAGCAATCCATTCGGACCCCAACGTCCCTCAATCGCATGAGTGGGTAGCAGATCACCCGGGAAAATTACGATACGCGCATTGTTCGGAATTCGGGGTGGGAAAAAAAAATTCAATGGAAACGTGATGGCACAATTCTGCCTAAAGTGGGCTATCAAATTTGTGGGAAAGAATTTAACTCCACCAGGTGCGTTCGCTGTCACAAAGCGTTGCTCGAATCGGTATTTGTCTGCGATGGCTTGCGGATCATTCGCAAACATTTGTTGAAGCGGGTAAAGCTTCCCAACCGGAAAACGAAATACCGATGTTTGACCCTTGCGCTCGAACTGACCAAAGCTACCGAGCGAGGCTAACTGATTTCTACACAGTACGACACTCTCGGGATCGCCATACTCGAAAAATCCATCGAGATTGCCGGTGATGACCAGATCCAGATCCATAAACAAAACAGGCCCTTCTAGATCGGCTAGTTTGGGTCCCCAGAGCCGTGATTTTTGCCAGATACCTGGCGTGCCGACAGGAAGACGGGCATCGAGTGGGGGTAGTTCTTCACAGCGCACTTCTGGTCGAATACCGGACGCATTGTCAGTAAAGCAGACCATCTCGAAAGGAGGCGTGATATTGCGTGCCACCATGGCATACAGGCGATTGATATAGGTCGGGCCGTACTTAGTACCCCAATTAATGCAGATGATGACTTTTTTTTGAATCATACGAGGCGGCTGGCTAACGAAAACGGTTCGAGTGCTGGCATTCTAATGCACTCGGATGCTCAGGTCAGTAGATTTGCAAGCTGGCGATCGTAGGTAAAAATTCGCGGGACAGTGCGATTCATTTTGTATAATCACTTTTTTATTTCCGTACTCGCCTTGTGTCCGCATTCAACTCGCCGCGGCATGGCACTCAAGAGGCCCGTCGAAAGTAATGATTGTTTTGGCAGGCTCAGGATACGCATGAAAACCAGCGTTATTTTCTCGACATATAACTCACCTGATTGGATGGAAAAAGTCCTATGGGGTTTTTTTGCGCAGACGGTACGCGATTTCGAGATCGTTATTGCGGATGATGGTTCGCGTGACGACACGCGAGATCGCATCGCGCGTCTGAGCGCAGACTCAGCGCTACCGATAAAGCATGTCTGGCAGCCTGATGAAGGATTTCAAAAAAGTCGAATCTTAAATAAAGCGATTGCTGCTTCACAGGGTGATTATCTTATTTTTACTGATGGCGATTGCATACCGCGTGAAGACTTCGTCGCTGAACACCTACGTCATGCAGAAGAAAATTGTTATCTTTCTGGTGGCTACTTCAAGCTACCTTTGGATATCAGCAAAGATATTACAAAAGAAGATGTGACCAGCCAGCGTGTATTTTCAGCTGATTGGTTGCGGCAACAAGGTATGAGCATTGGTGTTAATGGACTAAAACTTTCTTCGCATGGACTAGTGGGTGACTTGTTGAATTACATGCCGATTAAAGCTTCGTGGAATGGTCATAATTCTTCGTGCTATAAAAAATGGGCTATCGCGGTCAATGGTTTTGATGAAAATATGCAGTACGGTGGTCAAGATGCTGAGTTTGGTCGGCGCTTACGACACTCGGGTGTAAAAGCAAAGCGTATTCGCTATTCCACTATTTGCGTACACCTTGATCACGGTCGAGGATACGTCACGCCAGAGATGCAGGCTAATAGCGAACGTATACGACGTAATACCCGCAGGCTCAAATTAAAGTGGACCGAGCGGGGACTCGACCAGTACATTTATCCTGACGGAACACCACAGTCTGCTAAAGAAAAAAACTAGTGCTCAAGTTCCTTAAAAACCTCTAGTAAAGATTGGCTGATGAGCTTCATCTCACATCGTATTAGAGAGCATGATTTCATCTGGCAAGTCATTTTGACTTGTTTAATTGCCATGCCAGTGATGTACCCGGTGGCCTGGACAGGTAATGAGCTGAACTACTTTGCATTAGCAATGCATCACCTCGATCCCGGTCCGTTTACCGAGCTGTATGCCGTCAACAGTCAACAGCTAACAAAGATAGCGACCGATATCGTTATGGGTTTGGCAGTCCGCTATCTGGGACTAGATGTGGCGTGGTTTCTTTCGCGATTCGTCTTGATGATAGCTTTGGCTATTGCTTACGTAAAAATGACGCGAGCTCTTCGTATAGAAGTTAAGACCGCTTGCTTTGCATTGATTTTTTTTCTGCTTGTTGCTCATCAAGCCTATTTCGCCGGTGAGTGGATATTCGGTGGTAGCGAAGGAAAGGTGTTCGCTTACATTCTGGTGATGTTAGCGGTTGGTTTAGTAATTCATGGTCGTCTTGTGCCTGTGGTTGGGTTGTTAGCTTTCGCAACTTATTTTCATTTTTTAGTTGGCGGATTTTGGGCTGGCGCGCTATTTGTTTACCTCTTTCTGAATGGTCATAATCGTAAGCAGCTAGCAATGGGCACACTTAGCTTCACGGTACTAGTGCTGCCAATGATCTGGCTTTTAATCTACGAAAATCAAATTCTTCCAGCGCCGGATATGTCTGGCTTGGAATTTACTATTGACCAAATATATTCTGATATACGTAATCCTCACCATGTTGCTCCATTCAAAGAGGGGCATTTTCGTTGGACAGGTGGGTTTGTTTTCTTTTTGGTTTTTTCCGGTTTTTTATATCTGGTCAAGCGGCGACAATTATTCTGGAATTCTAATTTTGTGTTGTGGGTAGGTGGCTTACACCTTTATTTAATAGCTGCCTTGGTAGTTGCATGGTTTGATCGAGATACACAGCTACTTGGAAAATTTTATTTATTTCGACCTGCCTCATTCATTTACCTTTTGTGCTTGTTGATTTTGTTCGACGTAGTGAACAAACATTGGATAGCTGACAGCGAGAAGCTCTTAAAGATAATTAATGGCCTCTTTGTTCTGGTGGCAGCAGGAGCATTGGTAATTAAGTTACCGGGTATAGTACGCAGCTCACCAGACAGCTTGATACGCAGTTTGGGCGACAAAGAAAAACAGCTGGTTGAATGGATACGTACAAATATACCAGAGGGCACAGTGATCTTGATACCAGAAAGCTCTGGTAAGCCACTGAACTCCATGAATTTCGAGCAGCTAATTAATAGACCTACTTTAGTAAGTTGGAAATTTGTTCCTACAACGCGGTATGAAATCGTACTTTGGTACAAGCGAATACAATTCAAGCGTGAAATTTATGAGGGCAAGTGTGACTCTATCAAGCAGCTCAATGTAAGTCATGTCCTTACTGTTAATGCGGCGCAGACAGAAAAATTATCGCTATGCGGTGAGCCGCTTTATTCCTCGGGAAGCTATGTGCTACTAACTACCCATTAAAGTTGACGGTCAACTCAAGATTGTTCGCAGTTCTTTTTCGTAGCAAGTAGGAGCCTCATTTGATTACTCTTTCACAGCCCGTTCTCGTCCTCTGCATGAAGTGGGGTAATGCCTACGGTCCAGAATACGTTAACCGTTTACGTAATGGTGTCGCTCGTAATCTGAGTTATCCGCATCGATTTATTTGTTTTACTGATGACGCTACAGGTATCGATCAGGGTATTGAGATTTTCCCGCTGCCGAGCTTGGGTTTGCCGCCTCAGCATCAGGATCTGCGCTGGCGAAAACTTGCTTTGCTAGGTAAAGATGTTTTTGGATTAACTGGTAAGGCGCTCTTTCTGGATTTGGATTTGGTCGTAGTAGATCGACTAGAGAGTTTTTTTGATCATCCTGAAAAATTTGTAATCATTCGCGATATGGATTTGTTCCGATCCAAGCCACTACGTAAATTAACTCCCGCTAAAGATAAATTTTTAAATAGCGTTGGTAATTCGTCAGTTTTTAAAATGGAGATGGGTGCACACAGCGATATTTTGGATGAATTTGTACGAGATCCCCTTGCCGCACAAAGTACATTTAAGATTTCACAGCAATTTATGAGTCATGAATTAGATAAGCGAGGCCTTCTACACTACTGGCCCAAAAAATGGTGTGTTAGCTTTAAAAATCACTGCATTCCTCGCTACTGGGGAAGTTATTTTCAGGACCCGTTTATTCCTGAAGGTGCAAAAATCGTCGTGTTTGCTGGTAATCTGAAAATGCAGGATGTCGTGGATGGTGGGGGAAGTACGTGGTATAGGCGGATCGGTAATATTGATTGGCTGATTAGGCAGTGGAATTAAGAAGTTTGACCAGCAAGATTGACTCCCATGTATCCGGAAGGCGCCATTTTGAAACTGTCTTAGATTTGGGGGAGTCTTCGGGGCTATCAGGAAACTCTCGTTTAATTATCAGTAATATCTTTATAAAAGCTGGTAAAGTTAAATAAAATTTAAATAAAAAAACTATCACTTTCGATCTGTATACGACATGTTTTTAGAAAAAAAAATTTATCACTTTTATCATTCTTATGCTGATGGTAAAAATTCAGTAAATGCAATCACAGTGCATCTCAATAATCTCATTTCGAGTAATCTTTCTAAGCATCTTGAAAAATTATGTATCGGTATTGTCGGATCAGATATTAATAGAGAGAAAATTAAAGAACTGCTTTTATCTCGCGCCAATGAAATCCCGATAGAGATCGTTGTTGAGGTTGAAAAGGGGTATGAGCAAGTTACTCTGGAAAAAATGCGTGAGCATTCTAAGTCTCATCAAGGCTATTATTTTTACGCACATTCAAAATCAGCTGCATATGCTAATCGTTCTAATAAGTGTTGGATGAGTACGATGGAGTACTACAACCTAAGGAATTGGACTGAATCTGTTCATCGATTGAGCTCTTATGAGGCTATAGGTTGTTTTTGGCTAACCCATAAGAAATATCCTAATTTAATTCATTGGTTTAATACTGAGCCAAATACTAATTCATTTTTTGCGGGAAACTACTGGTGGGCTACTTCAGAGGTAATTAGGGAGCTACCGTTACCTGACAACACCAATAGATTTTTAGCGGAACAATGGATTGGTAGTAAGCAGGATTTGAAAGTTTATGATTTGCATCGTGGATTGCCTAGAGATAAAAATTTTAAATGCACTAGATTTTGGTTCTCTTGTAAGTGCACAAGGAAAAAATATCTGCGCATAGTTTTAATTATTATAATTTCTTTAGGGTTTCTCGCTGGAGTTTACTTTAGTCTGGAAAAGATATTCAGTTAAATTAAAACACAGTAATTTCTCAAGATCAAAAAACAAGGCTTAGATAAACCTGGACATCCTCGACAGAAGATTACGGACTCCAAAAAATTTATAAATTCTTTGATATTTTTTTCTAAGTAAAGAAAATTTTTTAATATTTTCTCGATTTTTATTTACCAATTCTTCAGATTCTAAAAATAAATTATTAGAAGATTGTTTGCAAAGTGCTGTGTAAGTATAAGAGTCTAGTTCCTCTGGGGGGAGCAAATTTCGATTAACCTTAATGAAAATTATTTCATAAGGATTTAATGTTCGTGCGAAAAAACTCTTCTTAAAAAGTAAATCACCATCCTTCGTGGAAAAATTATCAATGACTCCGTTATGGTGGCGATAATCTATATCATCATAAAAAGGTAACAAAGAGGAAAAATTCCAGCCCTTTTTAATTATCTCTCTTGATAGTCTCAATTCGTAAAATGCGATAACTTCATCTTTGCTCATCAATCTGTCGTTATCATAAAAACCAATATAAATTAGATGTTGTAACGCCTCAGCAGTTAGAGCATACGATGTTGTCTGTACATGAGTATATGGGGGTGGATATGAAAATTTATTTTCAAATGTTTTTGAATGGATACTGGAAGTAGGAAGTAAATTTATTGTGGCACCAACAAGGTGCGTTTTATTACAAAGCTTGTTAATAAAAGGGGAGGTCCAATCTAGTGATGAGTAGTTAGGTAAAAATGGACCACGTACGGATGAATTGATGAAAATAAAAAAATCGTAGTTTTTTATATTTTGAGTTTTTATAAACTCGGAATATCCACCATAGTCATTATTTTTATTTTCTGTCTTTATAAAAAAAACATTATCTTTTTGAGGAAAATTAACAGTACATTCGCCTGCTATAACTATGTAATAGTCATGCTGATCAAGAATTCCAACACTGAGGAAAAAAATTAGATTATCTCTGTACTTTAAATTTTTTTCGAAGTAGTGATAAACAACAGCTATTGATTTAGGCATTCTTGATCCTGTTGATTCATCTGTTTGGCATACTAGTGCAAACAGCTGTCTAAAGTTTCTTGACGAAAATGTGTTTTTCTATGGGCGCTATGAATTTATAAATAATTTTTTTAACTATCAACCATTAATTTTCAGAACCCTGGCATTTATGGCGTCAAACCTTGGGTATGAGATTGAAAAAGTTATTGGGAATGATTGTCAGATGTTTGGGGCTTTAAACAAAGTATTTTAGTAGCGCTCTTTTGAGGTGCTTACCCAGCGACGCTGGCTTAAAATTCTCTTCAATTATTTTTCCATTGACTCTGGTGCGACTCGCTCGTAACGAGCATGCTTTTACGGATATCCTTGCTTTATGCAAATTAAATCGTAGAAAGCGCTCAGCAGGGAGTGGCCCCCCTGTTTTATTTAGATAGTCTGATATCAATTCGATTCGATTTGAATAGATTCTACCGGCGTCTCGTCCACATACAGCAAACCTATCGTTATAGCCGCCATACCACTGCCAATCAGGGATGGTGAGCTTCGTCGAGGAAGAGACTACGTGTTTTGCGATGACCTTAGCGAAATTATCGTGATAGGTGAGGTCTGGTCTTACTAATAACATCACATCCGGCTGCCAGGCATCGATCATTCGCCCAACGTGTTGCAGCGAATGTAATTGGTGAATGAGATTGGCCAACGATTTTCCTTCATCATGAAAAGCGTCGCCGTGTGAGAGTATCCAGTCGTAATTTGCCCTAGCTAGACAGTTTCCAGGTTTTTCTAATTCGACTTCGTCGCACTCTAATAGTTGATATTCATTCGTATCAAGAGATTGATTCTCACCTGTACGTGGATTATTAATATGCTCTTGCTGAAAGAAATGAGCGAAAAGCCGGGTCTCGCCCAGCTCACGAGCCGGCGCTATGATATTTTTTTGAATGGAGGGTAGTGTCCACTTCAGCGAGCGTGTAATGCCGAAAAATCCAATCGCGATGCGAGGACGCAAAGCCTTGTTACTGTTTTCCGTCATTCGCCCTGCCGTAAATATCTTCTAGCCTGACGATATCATCTTCACCTAAATAACTTCCCGACTGTACTTCAATCAACTCTAGCCATTCTTTCCCTGGATTTTCCAGCATGTGCTTTTCACCCAGAGGAATGTAGACCGACTGATTAGCGGTAACCAGCTGACTCTTTTCTCCGATGAGTATTTTTGCTGTGCCTGATACGACGACCCAATGTTCTGCGCGGTGATGGTGATATTGCAATGAGAGTTTGCCGCCGGGTTTGACGCGTATGCTTTTAACTTGATAGTTTTTTCCATTACCTAGTGAGTCAAACGAGCCCCAGGGTCGGAATACTTCGCGGTGCAGATCAGTTTCGCTACGTTTTTTCGCTGACAGTGCATTGACGATTTTTTTCACATCTTGCGCAGCATTTTTGTCAGCCACCAAAATAGCATCAGACGTTTCAATGACGATTAAGTCTTTAACCCCCAACAAAGTCACTAGGCGATAATCGGCATGGACATAACAGTCACTGGCGTCCTGGGCAATTACATCACCGCGAAGCGCATTGCCGTCAGCATCCTTGGGTAGCACCTGCCACACGGCTGACCAAGCACCGACATCATTCCAGCCAGCGTCCAATGTCACCATTGCGGCTTGATCAGTTTTTTCCATGACAGCGTAATCAACGGAGTCTGATGGACAGGCTGTCATTGCTTGTTCATCGAGTCGTATGAAATCAAGATCAACGTGAGCTTTGCTATAGGCTAGTTCGCATTGTTTCAGCATCTCTGGTTGATATTTTGCCAAAGCGTCTAAATACGCTGATGCTTTAAACATGAACATGCCACTGTTCCAAAAATACTCGCCCGAGGCGACATATTTTTCTGCAGTTACGCTATCGGGTTTTTCTACAAACTGAGCAACCTGATGGACTCCGTGAATATCGGTCGATTGTCCAACCTTCAAATAGCCGTAGCCTGTTTCTGCTTGAGTGGGAAGAATGCCGAAGGTCACCAACTTACCTTGAGCCGCTGCTTGCGCAGCCAGTAGGGCGGTATCTTTGAATGCTTCGGGCCGAGTAAAGATATGGTCTGAAGGTAGCACTAGTAATACGGGATCGTCTCCCGCTTTGCGGGCATGAAAGGCAGCAACGGCGATCGCAGGTGCGGTGTTACGGCCAAACGGCTCGAGCAAAATTGCATCAGGCGCTAAGCCAGCTTCACGGCACTGCTCTGCGACTAGAAAACGATGCTCTTGATTAGAAACGATGACGGGAGCTTGAACACCCGGAATGTCATGTAAGCGTTGTAGTGTGAGCTGAAACAGTGAAAGTTCTTCGGTCACGCCGAGAAATTGTTTGGGTCGTTTAGCGCGTGATAAAGGCCACAAGCGTGAGCCGCTGCCACCGGAAAGAATAACGGGAGTAATGGATAAGGTCATAATTTATTCGGCTTGCAGCACAGTGCGATACACATCAGCTATGCCTTGAGCTTCCTTTTCAATCGAAAATTCTGCGGTTACGCGGGCGCGACCAGCGCGACCCATATGTTCAATGGTACGTGTATCTGACATCAATTTTTTTACGGCCACTGCAAGAGCATCGACATCACCGGTGGGCGCTAGCTCACCTGTTTGCCCTGGCTGCACGATGTATTCAAACGCGCCGGTGCGGCTAGCTACAACTGCGCATCCGCTGGCCATCGCTTCCAAAGGCGTGATACCAAAAGGTTCATAGCGCGGACAGGCAACCATGATAGCAACGTTCTGATACCAAATTGGAATCTGATCGGCTGCTAGATTACCCAGAAAGACAATACGTTCTGCCAAGCCTGCGGCGCGTATTTTCTCATCCATTGTCTGTTTGTAGTTGTCTTCTGCAGCCAGGGCTTGACCGGTAATAATCGCGGTGAAGTCGGGATAGTCGGGTAGGACTTTGATCATCGCATCGACAAAAATATCGGTCCCCTTGGTGGGACGTATGCGCCCAAACAAGCCAATCCCCAATTTGCCGGGCAGGCCCGTGCGCTGCCATGCGATAGATTTATTTTCTGGCGGTGTGAACCGCTCTAAGCTAGCGCCATGAAACACGACTTTCGTCGTGTTCGGCACAAAGCTGGCAGCTTCAGGTGTGGTAGCGATCACGCCATCCATTTTGCTGATTAACCAGCGTGGAAACCATGAGTGTCGATGTTTTGCTGCCGAGGTAAATACCAGTTTGATCGGAAATCTCAATACATCGCGCAGAAAGATTACCAACATCATTTCAGGATCGCGCCGCACATGCCAAATACGATGACGGCCATCAGGAAGTTTTTGTCGTGACAAAGCGATCGCCTGCCATACGGACAGATAATGAAAGTTTTGGGGATGTTGCGCTTTAGCGAGTTGGGCGCCGGGTAAGTCTTCGCCTACGAAGCCAATCTCCAGATCACTTGCCTGAATAGGCATCAGCGCATTGATCGTGCCAGAAACGCCGGTGTAGCGTTTCTTCATATTGGTGATGATGACGTGCGGATTCATTACATCAAAATAATATCGTACTGTTCCTGGTGATACATAGTCTCGACTTGCAATGAAATAGGCTTGCCTATGAAATCACCTAACATAGCTAAGTGTTGAGATTCTTCTTCGAGAAACATATCAATCACAACTTGTGAAGCCAAGATGCGGAATTCACGAGGATTAAATTGCTTCGCTTCGCGTAACAATTCACGCAATATATCGTAGGCAATGGTACGTGGTGTTTTTACTAGGCCTTTGCCGTGACACGCAGGGCACGATTCACAGAGAATATTGGCCAATGATTCGCGGGTACGTTTGCGTGTGAGTTCTACCAATCCTAATGCGGAAAAATCCGAGATAGTCGTTTTAGTACGATCACGCGCTAGCGCTTTTTGTAATTCTGAAAGTACGGCAGCTTGATGCTCAGCATTTTCCATGTCGATGAAATCAAGAATAATAATTCCACCGAGATTTCTTAAGCGCAGTTGCCGGACAATCGCATGCGCGGCTTCGAGATTAGTTTTGAAAATCGTGTCATCAAAATTTCGACCATTAACGTAGCTGCCGGTATTGACGTCAATCGTTGTCATGGCCTCGGTTTGTTCAATGATCAAATAGCCGCCAGATTTCAGATCAACGCGTCGACCGAGTGCTCGTTCGATTTCTTCTTCGACGGCATATAAATCAAAGAGAGGCCGCTCACCTGTGTAGTGGGTCAGTTTAGGTAATACTGATGGCGTATAACTTTGAGAAAACTCACTCAGCTTTTGAAAATTTTCACGTGAGTCAATTTGTATTGTGGTGGTTTCTTCATTTACAAAATCACGCAATACTCGCTGCGCCAGACTTAAGTCTTGGTATAGCAAGGCAGGAGCAGGATTTCGTTTACTTTCCTGCGATATGTGATCCCAGGTAGTTCGAAGGTAAGCGACATCCATCGCTAAATCAGATTCGCTGGCATCCTCGGCCATAGTGCGAATAATGAATCCGCCTTTTTCATCGGCAGGGACTAATTTTTGTAAGCGTTCGCGCAATAGCTCGCGCTCTGCTTCGCTCTCTATTCGCTGCGAGATGCCGATGTGCGGATCTTGCGGTAGATAGACCAGCATGCGGCCAGCGATAGAGATTTGTGTTGAGAGCCGCGCGCCTTTTGTGCCGATAGGATCTTTCACCACTTGCACCAGCAAGGATTGACCATCGAATAAAATCTTTTCAATCGGAGTAGGAGTGTTGCTGGTGCCTGTTTGGGGACGCGAATCCCAGATATCGGCAACATGTAAGAAAGCAGCACGCTCTAGGCCAATATCAATAAAAGCCGATTGCATGCCGGGCAGTACGCGCACTACTTTGCCTAAGTAGATATTGCCGGC
>JAIPCX010000001.1 GCA_021737945.1 Polynucleobacter sp. | reverse complement strand
GAATGTACTAACAGCGCAGACAAAAATTCGACCTGATGTGTTGGTCGTCGACGATAGCAATACGATTCGTCGTTCAGCGGAAATCTTCCTTTCTCAAGCGGGCTACTCCGTTCGTTTGGCCCAAGATGGTTTTGAGGCCCTTTCCAGCATTGTTGAAAAAACGCCCGCGCTGATTTTCTGCGACATCCTCATGCCCAGACTCGATGGCTATCAGACCTGCAGTCTGATTCGTGCCAGCGAGCAGTATCACCTTATCCCCATCGTTTTACTTTCCTCTCGAGATGGTTTGTTCGATAGAGCGCGCGGCGTTTTATCCGGAGCGAGTGCCTATCTGACTAAACCCTTCACCAAAGACAGCCTGATCAAGACAGTCATGGATTTGATTCCGAAAGCAGTAGATAGCTAATTTTTTCACGTACAGAGTGTGGATGTTATCGGCAGACGTTTAATTCCTTTTATAAAGAGCTTTTATGACCCGACACAGTATTTTGGTGGTAGATGACTCACCTACCGATAGACACTTTCTGAGTGAATTACTTTTATCGCAGGGATATCACGTGACGGCGGTAGACAACGGTGAAGCGGCGCTTGCGGCCATTAAAAGCAATCCACCGCATCTGGTAATCATGGATGTCGTCATGCCCGGTCAAAATGGATTTCAGGCGACGCGCGAAATTACGCGTGATCCTGCGACGCGTTCTTTGCCCGTCATCATTTGTACTAGCAAGAACCAAGAAACAGATCGTATTTGGGGTATACGCCAAGGTGCACGTGATTTCATGGTGAAGCCCGTTGATCAAGCCTTGTTGTTGCAAAAAATCGCGACAATACTCAGCAACGTTAGCGCTTAGTGATGACGAATTGTGTCTGATACCGCGTTATCAAAACCTGATAAAGAGCTGGCCTTACGAGACTATCAGCGCGACTTACTGACGCGAACTCAGTCAGCTCAGCAGTCGAGTTCTGTTTCTCAAAAACGTTTAGCGTTTTCAGCCGGAGGATACCGCTGGCTTATACAAATGGAAGACGCTATTGAAATCATGCCTATGCCACCCATGGTACCTGTTCCTGGTACCTATGACTGGTTACGCGGGCTAATGAATTATCGCGGTAGATTAGTCAGTGTGATTGACTTTAATCGATTGCTGGCTGGACCTGAAGCCTCAAAAAATAACGATGATCGTTTGATCATCTTGTCGGATCGTTTATCAGTGTCTTGTGCATTGCAGGTAGCTGATTTACGTGGCTTACTCGATTTAAATTTTTCCCAACCCAAATCCAGATCAACGGCGAATCATCCGTGGCTGGGTGCACGCTATGTCATTGATGACGTTGATTGGTATGAATTAAATCTGACACAGATGGTCTCAGATCCAGTTTTTTTAAAAGCGTATGCAGAGTAGCGAGTGCAGTAATAGTAGCGAACTACGTTCCCCTAAAATTTTTGTTTGGAGTGGTGTGCATGAATGTCGACCCAATGCCTGAGTTTCAATCCAATCAAGCCATTCCATCGGAGGGTAAAGCGAAGATTTCCGGAATCAGAATTTTGGAAGTATTCTCACGGATTTTTCAAAACCTAACACGGCGCACCTCGCCGCTATCGCCGGCATGGTCCTTAGCTCGTATCAAACGTCTCTTACTCATGTTGCTTCCGATAGTTTTCTTATCATTTGTTTTATTCTCTTGGTTGAATGCCCGCTATACCAGCATGGCGGTAAGTCGTACCCAAGTCGCCAGTGATCTACTAATGCATTCCCAGCGCTTGGGTAAAGCAGCGCCTAATGCCATACAAGGTAATCAAGCAGCATTTCTTCAACTCGCACAAAGCCGTAACGCCATCACTCAAGAAATTAATGTATTGGCTCTCGGTGGAGAGTGGCAAGGTCGAACCATACCTGCTGCCGAAGGAGACAACTCCGAGCAAATTATCGCGATTAAAAATTCCTGGATTAAATCTGATCAGGCCTCGAGTCAGATTTTAGAAATGGAAAAAGCACTCACAGGCTTTAAATCTACACTTAAAACAGCCAACACCATTGCTCCCGTTTTGCTAGAGCTGTCTGAGCAGATCGCTAGTTTATTGGCGCAAACCGGTGCCACGCCACGCGAAGTGGCAGCCGCGGGGCAACTCGTGATGCTGACTCAGGGATTGGGTAAGAGCACGAATGAATTCATGACACCTGAAGGAATCAATCAAGAAAATGCCTTCATGCTGGGCAAAGATGCGAATACCCGTCACGGCACTCAGCAAACAGCGGGTTCAATTCAAGAGTTAGCTGAATTAGCTAAGGCACTTGAAAACGCGATTCAGCGATTTCAAATCGGGTGAGTGCTTGATGACTCGCTAATCAGTTGCATTGATTTTCGTGCATTCCTTTTAGAGCGTATGTCATAAGGTTTAATTTTGTCGGCACACATTCAAAAATTATTTTATCAGCGTATTCTTTGTGATGCGTTAGCCCTAGCATTTCAAGAAATTCAAACAGTGCTCAGGAATGAACAAGTCACGTCGAGTGATAGTGAAAAGATCAACCGTCAATTGCATGAGATTGAAGGAGTATTCAATTTTATGCGGCAGCCAGGATTAGCGGGATTGCTGGCTGTGATCAGGCAAGTATTTCAGAAATATCCAATCCAAAAAAATCACACACCACCTCTTCAGCTTATTGATGAGATATTTGCCAAGTTGTTTTTTTTTCTGGGTGAAGTCAGTTTCAGTCGTAAAGTCATGGCTTATCCCTTGGGAAGAGCTGCCGGATGCGCGAGATTTGATTGCCTTACTTAATAAAATCGATGTGCTCATAGCATTAATCCCGCTGCCAGATAGCAGTCAATGGAATGTCGAGCTTAATGAGATTTCAAATTTGTTGGAGCGCATACCCTTTGTTGTAAAAGTAAAAAAACTTTTTTTTGAGTCCATCAATCCTTGTTTAGGTAAAAATGATCTGATGGTTATTACGTATTTGACGGTGCTTAAAGAATGCGTAGCGATAGCATTGAAAGATCGTCATTTACAGTCCGCTGTAGAAAGAGCAATTACGGTAATTAAGGAAATTCAGTTATTCAAATCCTCCGCTGCGATTGCTAGTCAGTCTCACCATGAACATCTCGCCAAAATTGCTTTTTATACGCTGCAACCTTCCTCGGTTGTGGCGGTGAAAACGACGCTCTTGTCGTGGCTAAGTGAAAATGAGCTTCAGCTTGATCCACTACTTCCTATGCGTGATAGTCATGCTATTGCCGAGCTTATTCAGCGCGTTCTGCCACCTGTAAGGGCTGCATTGGTATTGTTGGGTGATACAGATGGCGTGATTAAAGTAGAGTCATTGGCACGGTTTGGGGATGTAAAGCAATCGCATGAGCCAAAGGGCGGCGTGGTTGATGTATCTGAATTGGTTGAGCAGTGGGCCGGATTATGTCTGCATATCGATAGCAAACTTTCGAACTTAGCTGAGGTATGCAATATTCCATCGTATCTGGCGACAGTTCATCAATCAGCCGGCAGCTTGATTCCTGAGGCCAGCAATGACCTTGCCCACGTCGATACAACACTTACTATGGCAAGTAATACCGCGCTCAATACCACACTCAAAGATATCTTTATGTTGGAAGCCAAAGATAGATTGAGTGTATTGAGATTTCTGGTGACGCAATTCTCGCTGGCTGAATCCGAGTTACTGCCGCCCCATGCAGCGATTGAAGCCCATGCTTTAGCGGGAAGCTCCGCTACAGTTGGTCATTATGCTATGCACCAATTGGCATCAGCTTTAGAAAATTTAATTGAGCGAGTCATCGTGTTAGCAGCAGATCAGCAGCACGCTTATTTACCAGAGCTAATCGACACTATCGATGCTTTGGAAAAGCAGTTGCATGTAAATGATAGCGAACTGGAATCGGATCTCAATTCGCTTTCAAAGGTCACGCTAGAGTCACCCGTTATCGAAGTGGCGGAACCCATTCAGCCTATTCAACCTATTCAGCTTGAACAGACCGCGGAGCTGGAGTTGTTACAGCCTCCGTTGAATCACGAGCCAGTTCAGCCGTTGCAGCCCTTGCAGCCGTATGAATTAACCACACAGGAAACATCTCTGTTGATGGACGAAACCACTCAAGCTGACTTTGGTCAAGCAGATTACGGTGATTCAGTATCGTCGTCATCAACTAGCGAATTTAATTATTCTCCATCGACCGATGCTATCGATCCTGAATTGCACCTGATTTTCTGCGAAGAGGCTGCCGAGCTGTTACCGCAGCTTGAGTCTTTGTTGTCGCAGTGGGTAGGCAGTCCGGGAGATGCCTCATTACCAGCGGGACTGTTACGTTTGCTGCATACGTTAAAAGGTAGCTCGCGTATGGCGGGCGAATTGGCGTTGGGCGAGGCCATCCATGAATTTGAGCACATGGTCACCCAGCTTTCTCAACAGCGCCCAATTGACTCATCAGCTATCACTTTGTTACAAACAGAGGTGCATCAACTATTAATTGATGTTGGGCTAATCAAAGACGACACCGCATTGCCAGTTGAAAGTACCAGCGATTCTGCCAGCGATAACAATTTACCTTTTGTAGATAAGCCGATTACGAAAACAGTCGTTGCGCCTACAAAATTGCGCGTCGATTTGCTCGAGCGTGCATCCGGCTCAGTGGCTGAATTACTCGTCAATGCGGTACGTTCTACGGATGATCTGCGACAGCAAAAACAATTAGTCGTTGATTTGGCGGATAACTTAGCGCGTCTTCGTACTCAATTGCGTGAATTAGAGTTGCAATCCGAAGCGAGTATTTCTTCTCAGTCTGCGCCACGAGCATCAGGTTTTGATCCCTTAGAATTTGACCGCTACACTCGATTGCAAGAATTGACGCGTATGACTGCCGAAAGCATGTCGGATTTGACGGGAGTGCAGCGCAGCTTGGCACACCAGATCGATGCGTCATTAACGATGTTAGTGGCTCAGACGCGTCATGCGCGTTCACTGCAATCCGATTTATACCGCGCCAGTACGCAAGCGTTTTCAAGTATTGAAAATCGATTTCGGCAACTGGTACGTCAAGTGGCTATGGAGGTGGGACGCGATGTGCGATTTGAGCTGGACGGTGGCCAGCTTGAAATAGATAGGGCTCATCTTGAGAGTTTAAATGGACCACTGTCTCATTTGATACGTAATGCGATCGCACATGGAATCGAGCCAGCCGATGAACGTGAAGCTTTGGGCAAGCCGAGACAAGGCTTAGTATGTATAAAGTTAAGCGAGCAGGGTGCTGAATTACGCTTGCAAGTGATTGATGATGGTCGCGGCCTGAATTTCGTTCGTATTCGTGAGCAGGCCATAGCTCGTGGTTTACTTTCCGCCAATGCAGAGCCTGATTCAGACAGCTTGACGCAATTAATTTTTGAATCAGGTTTCTCTACGGCCGAGCAAGTGACAGGCTTGGCCGGTCGCGGCATAGGTATGGATGCCGTCAAGGCGACTATCGTCGCTATGGGTGGGGCAATAAAAGTTGAGAGTCAATCGGGGTTAGGAACATCGGTCATCATGGCCTTACCCAAATCATCGTCAACTCAGAAGATTCTGTTGGTATCTGACGCGCATCAGAAAATCGCGTTACCTTCCGCGATGGTTCAGCAGGTGCTATCCATGAGCTCAGCGAGCGCAAACCAGGTAATCACCGAAGGTTTTATTCAATGGCAAAATAAAAAAATAGCACTCTGTGCTTTAAGCGATTTAATTCGAGAGCCGACAGCGACTCATAGCACCTCTGATCGCATTTCATTCCTTATTTTGCACCAGCTCGATGACTGGATCGCGGTTAAAGTCGGCGAAGTTCATGGTCATCACGAAGTGGTGGTTAAGCCACCTGGTTCTCAATTGGCCAGCGTGCCGGGATTGATGGGTGCGGCAATGCTGCCTGATGGTGATATTTTATTAGTCATGAATTTGTTACAGCTGCATGCACATGCTGTTTCAAATCCCAGTGCCAGATCAATCTCAGCCACTATCGTTCCAGAGCTTGTGCCACCCTTAGTGATGGTGGTTGATGATTCCTTAACAGTGCGTCGTGTTAGTCAGCGCATGTTGGAAAAACAGGGTTATGGTGTAGCACTTGCCAGACATGGCGCACATGCGTTGGAGCTATTAAGCCAGTTGAGTCCAGCGGCCGTGTTACTTGATATAGAAATGCCGACGATGGATGGCTTTGAATTGTTGAGTCGATTACGCTCTGACGAGCGTTTTCGATCATTGCCAGTAGCGATGATTACGTCACGAATGGCCGAGCGCCATCGACAACATGCGATGCGATTAGGTGCGAATGCCTATTTTGGTAAGCCCTATCGTGAGCAAGAACTTTTAGAGTGGCTTGCGCAATGTGCGCCCAAAAAAAATCAAACGACATCAAACGATCGATTAGCTCAGAACCAAGCACTAACGTCGACGGTCTGAGGCACTATTCGTAAAAACACGCAAGCCACGCGGTCATAAAGCTCCGCCACCATAAAGACAGGCAGCTACACAGCTACACAGTTACATAACGCTAGGGCATAAAGAGCTATTTATTTTTTCACAACAGCGTAACGAGCCAATGTTTTTTTGCGCGCCTCGTCATGCGCTACCAGCGGATGAGGATAATTTTTACCGAGGGTGACACCGGCCATTTGTAGCTGCATTTCGGAAGCGAGCCAGGGTGCATGAATGGTTTTAGCATCCAGTTTGCTCAGCTCGGGTAAATAGCGCTTGATAAATTTACCCTCAGCGTCAAATCGTTCAGATTGAGTCACTGGATTGAAAATTCGAAAATAAGGTTGCGCATCGCAGCCTGATGATGAGGCCCACTGCCAGCCGCCATTGTTCGCCGACAAATCAAAGTCATTCAAATGCCGCGCGAAATACGCTTCGCCGCGCCGCCAATCGATACCTAAGTCTTTGATCAAAAAGCAGGCAGTCACCATGCGCAGACGGTTATGCATATAGCCCGTTTGATTTAACTGCATCATCGCGGCATCCACCAGTGGATAGCCGGTACGGCCCTCGCACCAAGCAGTAAATGCGGCGTCGGCTTCTGCGCCATTTTCCCATTCGATGCGATCGTAATCTGGCTTGAAGCTTCGTTCAGTCACATGGGGATGGTGATGCAGAATCATGAAATAAAAATCACGCCAAATAAGTTCTGATAACCAGATACGTGCGCCTTCACCCCCTTGCCCCGATTGCATTGCCTCAACCGCTAATCGCGCTAGGGAACGTATCGACACCGTACCAAAGCGTAAATGGATCGATAAATACGAGGGCCCTTTAACGGCTGGGAAATCACGCGTCGCCTCATAGCGCGACATACGTGGCAAGAAATCGTTGAGTAAATCTGCGCCGCCTGTCATACCGGTCGGAATTTTATGCTGCATCAAATCATACGCATCAAATCCCATAGCACTAAGCGATGGCATTTCTGGGGTAGCAGGCGGCAGCGCGAGTTGTCCAGCGTCGCAAGACCATGGCGCGAGGGGCTGCAGATCCAACTCGAATGCGGGTAAGCCGAGTTTTTTCAACCATGCATTTTTATACGGAGTGAACACTGAAAAAGACTTGCCGGCGAGCGAAAGAACTTCGTCCTTCGCAAAAATGACCTGGTCTTTATAGCTATGCAGCTCTTTGCCTGATTTTTTTAGCGCCTGAGCGATTAGACGATCGCGTTCGATTGCGCCGGGCTCGTAGTCTTCATTGATAAACACAGCATCGACCGACAGTCGGTCGGCTAGCTTAGGAATCTCACTCACCGCTTGAGCATGATGAACAATCAATCCGCCCCCGCGTTCTCGAAGCGCGGCATCGAGTTCTTTCAGGCTGGCGTGGATAAACGCTACGCGGCGATCGATAGGACCATGCGCAAGTAAAGGATCGAGGATATCTTTGTCAAAAATGAAAGCACAGTAAACAGTTCGGCTGGCTTTGAGGGCATGGTGCAGTGCAGCGTTGTCGAAATCTCGCAGATCGCGACGAAACCACAACAGCGATTTTTCATAGTTCATTAATAGTATCTCGCCCGATAAAAAGCTAAGTGTAGCGTTGGTCGGCAAAGTTGATCTGCCGGCATGAACGAAAGCTCGGGTAAAGCTGATAAAATTCGGTCCATGGCCAAGCAAGGCAAGCAGCGTTCCCCAACATTTTCCGCGGCTACCGCGGATGTCAGTGATTTTTCTTCTTCGAATATCGATTCAGCGCCTGAAAAGCAGACTGAAATTCAGTCCTTGCAGCTGGCAGATCATTTTTTGATCGCCATGCCATCCATGCTGGATCCGGTTTTTGGTGGCACGGTGGTCTACATATGCGAGCACAACGAGAATGGTGCTTTGGGTATGATTATCAATCGCCCGACTGATATGACGATGGATGTTTTGTTCGAACGTCTGGATCTATCACTTGAAATCATTCCTAACGATTTGATAAAGCCGCAGGTACCCGTTCTATTTGGTGGTCCGGTACAAGTTGAGCGCGGGTTTGTTTTGCATGCACCTTCAGCAGAGTACAACTCATCATTGACGGTATCAGATGATGTGTCGCTCACTACATCGCGTGATGTGCTGGAAGCAGCAGCTCAAGGTAACGGTCCTCCACGCTTAGTGGTGACACTCGGTTGTGCAGGGTGGGGTGCAGGTCAACTCGAAGAAGAAATTTTACGTAACGGCTGGCTCACGGTGCGCGCCGATCCTGCGATATTGTTTGATATGCCCAGCGCAGAACGCTTCGCAGCGGCCATGAACTTGTTGGGGATTGATCCGACGCTGCTCACTGGAGAAGCTGGGCATGCTTAATGCGCCGCGCACATGAGCACGGTGATGTCGTTCGATTTTGGTCTCAAGCGTATAGGTGTTGCAGTGGGTAACCTGCTCATCAAGCAAGCGCAGCCGTTAACCATCATCGATGCAGCAACTAATGCGGCAAAGTTCGCGGCGATCGGTAGATTGATAGATGAATGGCAGCCCAGTAGCGTTGTTGTGGGTCTGCCTCTGCATCCGGATGGGGCCGAACATGAAATGACGCTGCGTTGCCGGCGTTTTGCTAACCAGATTACCGGCCGCTTCGGAGTAGCAACGGTGCTGATAGACGAGCGATACACCTCAGCAGTACTGTCTGCATCACGCGGCGAGCACGTAGATAGTCAGGCAGCCGCGCTGATACTTCAACAATTTTTCGATACTCATGAATCCCACTGAACTTCAAGCCGAAGTCCTCTACAGCCAACTCGAGACTGAGTTGAAATCTGCATTGGCGGGCGTGCCCAAACTAGCCATCGTAGGAATTTATTCTGGCGGTGCCTGGCTGGCAGAACGACTCGCTAAGACACTCAATGTCACCGAGACCGGCTTTATAGATGTATCGTTTTATCGTGATGACTACGCTAAGCGTGGCCTGAAAGAAGAAGTCAGGCCTAGTCAAATTCCCTTTGAGATCGAAGGTGCCAATATCTTATTGGTAGATGATGTTCTGTATACCGGACGCACCACGCGCGCTGCGATCAATACACTGTTTGATTATGGCCGTCCGGCGAAAATTATGTTGGCTGCCTTAGTTGATCGCGGTGGCCGCGAGTTACCCATTTCTGCAGATTTTGTTGCGAAGACTCTGGTGCTTCCCAGTGAACAGATGCTCGTGCTGCAAAAGGCCGATGATGGCCGCCTATCCCTGACCATAGACCATGCATAATCCTCAACTCAACAAGCACGGCGAACTACAGCATTTAATTACACTCGACGGTCTGCCCAAGGCCATTCTTACGCGAATTTTGGATACGGCCGCTTCCTTTGTGGGTGTGAGTGATCGCGAAGTAAAAAAAGTACCGCTTATGCGTGGCAAGAGCGTGTTCAATCTTTTCTTTGAAAATTCTACGCGTACGCGAACCACGTTTGAGATTGCTTCCAAGCGCCTCTCGGCAGATGTAATTAATTTGAATATCTCGGCGTCGTCGGCAAGTAAAGGCGAGTCGCTGCTAGATACCATCGACAATCTGGCAGCGATGCACGCCGATATGTTTGTGGTGCGTCACGCGCAATCCGGCGCACCCTATTTGATTGCCAAGCACTTGATAGATACCAATCAGCAGCATGTACATGTGATCAATGCGGGCGATGGTCGTCACGCACATCCAACGCAGGGCTTGTTGGATATGTACACCATACGGCATTACAAGAAAAATTTTTCGAATCTCACCGTCGCCATCGTCGGCGATATTTTGCATAGCCGTGTTGCACGCTCAGATATTCATGGCTTAACGACGTTGGGTGTGCCTGAAGTACGTGCGATCGGCCCCAGAACTTTGCTACCGGGTGGTTTAGAGCAAATGGGTGTGCGTGTATTTACGGATATGAACGAAGGTTTAAAAGACGTGGACGTAATCATCATGCTGCGCCTTCAAAATGAACGTATGACAGGTGCGTTACTACCTTCAGCACAAGAATATTTCAAAAGTTATGGCCTCACGCCTGAACGACTGGCATTAGCTAAACCCGATGCGATTGTTATGCATCCTGGCCCCATGAATCGTGGTGTAGAAATTGATTCAGCAGTCGCCGATGGTGCGCAAGCAGTAATTTTGCCGCAGGTGACCTTTGGTATAGCAGTGCGTATGGCCGTGATGAGTATGTTGGCGGGTACTTAATAGTCAATAAATTGCGCTTGAAAAGAAAAAAATAGTATGAGATTACATATCAAAAACGGACGCTTGATTGATCCGGCTAACCACATCGATGCACAGCACGATGTCTTTATTGCGGATGGTCGCATCGCCTCCATTACGCAAGCACCCTCAGGTTTTGTGGCGGATCAAATCATCGATGCTAGCGGCTTAATCGTGTGCCCAGGTCTGGTTGATTTGTCTGCGCGTTTGCGTGAGCCAGGTTATGAATACAAAGCGACCCTCGAATCAGAATTGCAGTCGGCTTTAGCGGGCGGTGTGACGAGTTTGCTTTGTCCACCTGATACCGACCCTGTACTGGATGAGCCAGGCTTAGTTGAAATGCTGGTGCATCGCGCACGTATTTTGAATCAGTCGCATGTTTATCCTTTGGGTGCCCTAACGGTAGGTCTTAAGGGTAGCGAGTTAACCGAAATGGCCGAGCTCACCGAAGCGGGCTGCATCGGTTTTTCGCAAGCAGAGCAAACGATAGAAAACAGCAC
Source organism: Polynucleobacter sp. (assembly GCA_021737945.1). Classification (GTDB taxonomy): domain Bacteria; phylum Pseudomonadota; class Gammaproteobacteria; order Burkholderiales; family Burkholderiaceae_D; genus Pernthalerella. The sequence goes on along the minus strand of JAIPCX010000001.1, from coordinate 379,647 downwards.
TGTGCTCATGCGTGCGATGCAGTACGCACAAACATTTGGCTACACTGTGTGGTTGCGTCCGCAAGATCCGCATCTGGGTAAAGGCGGTACAGCACATAGTGGACCATTGGCATCGCGACTGGGTTTGTCGGGTGTGCCTGTTATTAGCGAAACGATTGCACTTCATACGATCTTTGAATTAATGCGCTCTACCGGTGCACGTGTGCACTTGTGTCGTTTGTCATCCGCAGCGGGTATTACTTTGGTACGCGCAGCAAAGGCTGAAGGCTTGCCGGTTAGTTGTGATGTGGGTGCACATCATGTGCATCTAACTGATAACGATATTGGTTTCTTTGATTCGAATGCACGCCTCTCACCGCCATTGCGCAGTCAGCGTGATCGCGATGCGATCCGCGCAGCGCTGATGGATGGAACCATTGATGCTATTTGTTCTGATCACACGCCGGTTGATGACGATGAAAAATTATTGCCCTTTGGTGAAGCATCTCCCGGTGCGACTGGCTTGGAGTTATTGCTATCGCTCTCACTGAAGTGGGCCGATGAGCAATTCTCGGGCAACGACAAACTATCGATTGCTATCTCTCGCATTACTGCTGATGCAGCACGCGTTGCCGGCTTGTCGGCCGGTGGCTTATCGACAGGTAGCGTTGCTGATGTCTGTGTATTCGATGCGGATGCGCGTTGGTTGGTCAACGCGGCAGCTATTGTGAGTCAAGGTAAGCACACCCCTTTTCTGGGTTATGAATTACCAGGTCAGGTCAGACACACGATTGTTTCTGGTCGACTGGCTTACAGTCGCTAGCAATGTTGCCGCTATTGCCGTTAGCTAGGGTTGGCCTACATTTGTTCGTCGGTTTATGGAAAGCCGCCGTGCTTTTTCCTTGGTTGGATGAGGCCGGTCGTAATCGTCGTATTCAACGTTGGTCGCGTCAACTAGTCGAGATATGCGGCGTTAGGATGTCGTTGAATGCAGAGCGACAAGAACAACCGATATCGCCTGCACTCATTATTTGCAATCATATTTCGTGGCTTGATATTTTTGTCATCAATACGATTCATCCTTGTCGCTTCGTCGCTAAATCCGATATACGTAGCTGGCCATTAGTTGGTTGGTTGTGCCACAAAACTGGCACCATCTTTATCGCTCGTGGCAAGCAGAGTGATGTACGACGTATTTATGCCGGCTTAGTTAAAAGTATTCACGACGGTGAACGAGTTGCTTTTTTCCCTGAGGGCACGACAGCATCGCAAGGCACGGTACTACCGTTCCATGCGAATTTATTTGAGGCTGCGATTGAAGCTCAGGTACCGGTGCAACCCTACGCACTACGTTATGTCGATGCAGATGGAAAATTACATAACGCAGCCGATTTCATCGGTGAGATGACCTTCGTAGAAAGTGTGATTGCGATTGTAAAAAGTGGAGGCATTCAAGCCGAGTTAATTCGATTACCTGCGCTGCCTACGCAAGGCGCGCATCGACGTGAGTTAGCTGTGAAAGCGCGAGAAATGATTGCTTCAGTGCTGATTCCTACTACCACGCCGGCTACTATCCCGGCTGCTGATGTTGAGGGCAATCTACCTGCACCAGCAGTCGATCATCTAAACGCAGCGCGCTGAGCTTACCGCCCCAGACACATCCCGTATCGAGTCCGATCACATTCGGTTGTAAAACGAGCCCGAGTGTTGACCAGTGACCAAATACGATAGGCACATCCTGACTGCGTCGATTGGGTACCTCGAACCAAGGTAGGTAATCGCGCGGTGTGTGTCCCGGACCTTCCTTGCTTTTAAATTCCATCTCGCCATCTGCTGTGCAATACCGCAGACGTGTCAGCGCATTCACGATGCAGCGTAGCCTATCGTTACCTTGTAAGTCATCGCGCCAGCGCAACGGTTCATTGCCATACATGGCGCGTAAAAAATCTAACCAGTGATCACCGCGCAGCACAGCCGATACTTCACTAGCTAGTTCTAGGGTTTGTTGCGCCGTCCATTGCGGTAGTACGCCCGCATGAACGATCAGGTGGCCATCCGCCATTAGGGCTAGTGGTTGTTGCCGCAACCAGTCGAGTAGCTCATCTTTATCGGGAGCAGCGAGTAAGCTGTCTAAGGTATCCGAGCGGCTGGCCGAGCGTAGTCCATGCGCCACCGCAAGTAAATGGAGATCATGATTGCCCAACACCATCTGCGCGCGCTTGCCCATGGTGCGCAGACGGCGCAGACAACCTAGGGAATCCGGGCCACGATTGACCAGATCGCCAACGAAAACAAAGTGCGCGTCGGGCGACATTGAAAGCACGCGCCCTAGCAGCAGGTCAAGTTGCCCCGCACAACCCTGTAAGTCACCTATTGCAAAGAGCGTCATTAATAATTAAGCAATTTAAGGGTTTTCCGGAATCTTGTTACGCATTCTATTTCCAACTGAGCTGAGTGGCTCCGTTAAAATGCAGGGTTAATTCAACAAAGTAGTTATTGAAACGATAAGGTAAGAGCATGATTCTCGTCACCGGCGGCGCTGGCTTCATCGGCTCCAATTTTGTGATTGACTGGCTAGCATCGAATGATGAGCCCGTCATCAATCTAGACAAACTAACCTACGCTGGCAATCCAGACAATTTTTCTTCATTAGATGGCGATCCACGTCACCATTTTGTGAAGGGTGATATCTGCGATCGTGAGTTGCTGAATCAACTGATGGCTCAACACAAGCCGCGCGCTATTGTGCACTTCGCGGCCGAGAGTCACGTGGACAGATCAATTCACGGCCCCGGTGACTTCATCAAAACGAATGTGGATGGCACCTTTAGTTTACTAGAAGCAGCACGCGCTCATTGCGCCGGTTTATCCGATGCAGACCGGGCGGCTTTTCGTTTTCTGCATGTGTCGACTGACGAAGTATTTGGAACACTCAATCCCGGTGATCCCCCTTTTTCTGAAACGACACCTTACGCACCGAATAGCCCGTACTCTGCATCGAAGGCCGCTTCTGATCACTTAGTGCGTGCCTGGCATCACACCTATGGCATGGCGGTGCTGACCAGTAACTGCTCAAATAATTATGGCCCGCTACAGTTCCCTGAAAAATTAGTGCCACTGATTATTGCTAATGCCTTGGCTGGTAAGCCGCTGCCGATTTATGGTGATGGTCAGCAGGTACGTGATTGGTTATATGTTGGTGATCATTGCAGTGCGATTCGCCGCATACTGACCGATGGTCAGCCGGGTGAGACCTACAACATCGGTGGTTGGAATGAAAAAGCCAATATCGATGTGGTGCATACCTTGTGTGATTTGCTGGATGAACTGTCACCGGCAAAGCAATCCTATCGTGAGCAAATTACCTACGTTAAAGATCGTCCAGGTCACGATCGTCGTTATGCCATTGATGCGCGCAAGACGGAGCGTGAACTCGGCTGGCGTCCCACCGAAACGTTTGAGACCGGCATGCGTAAAACAGTGCAATGGTATTTAGCGAATCAAGAATGGGTACGCAAAGTACAGTCAGGTGATTATCTGAAATGGATAGATCGTAATTACAGCCAACGTGCCGGAGGTGCAGCGTGAGCTCAGAACAAAAAAATAATCGTCGCGGCATCATCTTAGCGGGCGGCTCAGGTACCCGTTTGTATCCTGTCACGATGGCAGTATCCAAGCAGCTCATGCCGGTGTATGACAAGCCCATGATTTATTACCCACTTACCACGCTGATGTTAGCGGGTATACGCGACATACTGCTTATTTCTACACCGCACGACACACCTCGCTTCACCGAATTACTCGGTGATGGTAGTCAGTGGGGCATCACTATTCAATACGCAGTGCAGCCTTCGCCCGATGGATTGGCGCAAGCCTTCATCATTGGAAAAGAGTTCGTTGGTAATCATCCTTCTGCACTCATCCTTGGCGATAATCTTTTTTACGGTCATGATTTAGATGCGCGCTTACGTGCTGCAAATGCACGGCAAGAGGGTGCAACCGTGTTTGCGTATCACGTCGATGATCCCGAGCGTTATGGTGTCGTTGGTTTTGATGATCAACGTCGCGCGATTAGCATTGAAGAAAAGCCAAAAAATCCACAATCGAATTACGCCGTCACCGGTCTGTATTTTTACGATCAACAGGTGTGTGATATTGCTGCCAATATCAAACCGTCACCGCGCGGTGAGTTGGAAATTACCGATGTCAACCGAGTCTATCTCGAGCAACAGCAACTGCAAGTCGAGTTGATGGGGCGTGGAATGGCATGGCTGGATACAGGTACCCATGAATCATTGCTGGAAGCAGCGCAATTTATCGCTACGTTAGAAAAACGTCAGGGTTTGAAAGTAGCGTGTCCTGAAGAAGTGGCGTATCGCAAGGGCTATATCAATGCCGCTCAAGTGGAAAAATTAGCTGAGCCACTGAAAAAAAATACCTACGGCCAGTATTTGCTGCGCATGTTGAAAGAAAAGGTGTATTGATTTCATGAACGTCATTCAGACAGCGATACCGGGTGTAGTGATCATTGAGCCAAAAGTATTTGGTGATGATCGCGGATTTTTTTACGAAAGCTATAACCAGCAACGATTTGAAGAATTGACCGGCTCAGCGCCAGTCTTTGTTCAAGACAATCACTCGCGTTCAGCGCGAGGAGTGCTGCGTGGCTTGCATTATCAAATTCAACAAACCCAAGGCAAGTTAGTGCGTGTCACTTCGGGTGAAGTGTTTGATGTGTGCGTTGATCTGCGTCGAAGTTCGCCAACATTTGGAAAATCCGTTTCCGTCATTTTGTCAGCCGAAAACCATAGGCAGTTCTGGGTGCCGCCTGGATTTGCTCATGGTTTTTTAGTGACTAGTGATAGCGCAGAATTTTTATACAAGACCACCGATTATTACGCTCCCCAATACGAGCGTTCTTTGCTCTGGAATGATCCTTCGCTTGGAATTGAGTGGCCTTTGCAGCAAGAGCCTCTGCTGTCCGTTAAAGATAAAGCGGGAATACCTCTCGCCTCTGCTGAAGTATTTGCATGAAAATTCTCGTCACCGGCCGCAATGGTCAAGTAGGCGGCGCATTGCAGCACGCCTTGGTTGGTTTGGGTGAGATCGTCACCTTGGATCGTTCACAGTTAGATTTATCTAATCTGGATGCGATGCGTGAGGTCATTCGTACCATTCGCCCGAATCTTATTGTGAATGCGGCCGCGTATACCGCTGTTGATTTGGCAGAGACCGATGAAGCATTGGCCTATCGTATTAATGCCGAAGCACCGGGTGTGATGGCGGAAGAAGCCAAGCGACTTGGTGCTAGCCTCATTCATTACTCTACCGATTATGTGTATGACGGCGGCAAATCAGGCGCATGGTTAGAAACGGATGCGACCGGACCTTTGTCTGCCTATGGCCGAAGCAAATTGGCTGGCGAGCAAGCGATTGCTGCTGTTGGTTTGCCTCATGTGATTTTGCGCACCAGTTGGGTGTATGGATTACACGGCAAGAATTTTTTGCTCACCATGTTGCGTCTCGCACAGACTAGGCCAGAGCTTTCTATTGTCAATGATCAGATAGGTGCGCCTACGTGGAGCGTTACGATTGCTGAAGCTACCGCGAGCATCATCAAAAAATTTCCAGATTTAGCCGCAGCTGAGCATGTGAGTGGTATTTATCATCTGTGTTCGCGTGGACAAACAAGCTGGTTTGGTTTTGCGGAAAAAATTTTCGCCCACTCATTGATACAACAAAAACCCAAGCTTCATCCTATAACCACCGCGGATTATCCTACGCCAGCGGTGAGGCCGAAAAATTCTGTCATGAATATGGATAAATTCGAGCAAATATTTGCGACCTTACCCACGTGGGATGCTGCACTCGGCAATTGCCTGCAGCGCATTCCGGTTGAGGTGCCCCAATTACTTAAAGCGAACTGACATCATGGTAAATAGCAACCCAAGCAACGCATCGTTGACTCCCGGTATTTTCAAGGCGTATGACATACGAGGTGTATTGGATAAAACGCTGGATACCAACATTGCACGTCAGATTGGTCAGTCCTTTGGTAGTGCAGCCTTAGAAAAAAATGAGAAGACTGTGGTTATCGGTCGCGATGGTCGTTTGTCTGGCCCATCATTATCAGCTGCACTAGCTGAAGGTTTGCAGTCTACTGGCGTGAATGTGATTGATGTGGGTATGGTCGCTACACCCATGCTGTACTTTGCGACCTACGCTCTGGGTGCGGCAAGTGGAATCATGGTCACCGGTAGTCATAATCCCCCCGACTACAATGGCTTTAAAATGGTACTTGCTGGCGATGCTATTTATGGCGAGACCATACAGCAGTTGTATCAGCGCATACTTGCGCATCGTTTTTCTCAAGGTGCAGGTAGCTACCGTGAGCACGATATTCGTGCTGCGTATCTCGAGCGAATTATTAGCGATGTAAAAATTTCGCGTCCTATGAAAATCGCTGTGGACTGCGGCAATGGCGTTGCGGGTGCTGTCGCGGGTGATTTGTATCGTGGCATGGGTTGTGAAGTTATCGAATTATTTTGTGAGGTCGATGGTAATTTCCCTAATCATCACCCCGATCCTGCCCATCCTGAAAATCTACAAGATTTGATTCACACACTTGCCACGACCGATGCTGAGCTCGGTTTGGCATTTGATGGTGATGGTGATCGTTTGGGAGTTGTGACTAAAGATGGTCAAATTATTTTCCCCGATCGTCAGCTCATGTTGTTTGCTCAAGAAGTGTTGTCGCGTAATCCCGGCGCGCCTATTTTGTATGACGTCAAATGCAGTAAGCATGTGGCAGCTGTAGTCAAAGCAGCGGGTGGTCAGCCATTGATGGGTAAGACGGGTCATTCCCTAGTCAAAGCGCGTATGAAAGAAACACAAGCGCCTTTGGGTGGTGAGATGAGCGGCCACGTATTCTTTAAAGATCGCTGGTATGGGTTTGATGATGGTTTATATGCCGGCGCACGTTTGCTGGAAATTTTAAGCAAGCTGGCAGATCCGAACGCAACACTGAATGCGCTGCCGCAATCGATTTCAACGCCTGAATTACAGATACAGTGCGCTGAAGGTGAAAATCATCAATTGGTGACTCGCTTGCAAAAAGAAATCAGCTGGCCTGGATCAGAACAAGTGCTAACCATCGATGGCGTACGTGTTGAATACAGTGACGGTTTTGGTTTGGTGCGTGCATCAAATACGACGCCGGTACTCGTGCTGCGTTTTGAAGCTGAAAGTGAAACAGCTCTGAAACGAATACAGCAGTCATTGGCTCAGGCAATCCATACAGTCAAGCCTGGTGCTGTGCTGCCATTTCAGGCTTAATGATCTCTTTGTCGCTACGAATTTATTCTGTCTGCTGGTGGTTGGCGCTACCTTTAGTGTTAATCAGGCTATGGTGGCGTGGGCGTAAAGAAGCCGGTTACCGGCAACATATTTCTGAGCGTCTGAGTCTAGCTAATGCTGATTTTTCACCCCTGCTGATTTGGGTGCATGCAGTTTCTGTTGGTGAGACGCGTGCTGCAGAGCCACTGATTCATGCTTTACTGAAAAAATACCCGCAGCATCATGTACTACTCACGCACATGACTCCCACCGGTCGTGCGACAGGGGCTGCTTTATTTCATAACGAGCCACGTGTCTCTCAGTCCTACATTCCGTATGACGCGTTGAGTTTGACGCAGCGCTTCATTGCCAAAATTAATCCCAGTATTTGCGTATTGATGGAAACAGAAGTGTGGCCTTCATTAATAGATTCATGCAGCAAAGCGGGTATCCCCATCGCATTGATTAATGCGCGTTTATCCGCGCGCTCACTCAAACGGGTGCAGTGGTTTGGTGGCTTGATCAGTGATGCGCTGCGTAAGATTAATGTAGTGATTGCACAAACTCAGGGCGATGCGGAACGTTTGCACACACTAGGAGCGCAAACGATCATCGTTGCAGGCAGTCTCAAATTCGACATCACTCCACCGGAAGCAATGCTAACGATGGGTAATCAGTGGCGGCAGAAAATCGGTGATCGTCTCGTACTTTTGTGCGCTAGCACGCGCGAAGGTGAGGAGGCGCTGTTACTTGATGCCTATATGGCGGCGACCCTCGATCCTCGTGTGTTGGTGATCATGGTGCCGCGTCATCCGCAGCGTTTTGATGAAGTAGAGCGTATGCTTGAAGCGCGTGGATTGCGCTGGCAACGACGTTCACAATGGACGACAGAGAATCTGCCTGCAAGTACTCAGATACTGCTCGGCGATTCCATGGGTGAGATGTTTGCTTATTATGCCGCCTGCGATGTGGCGTTTATTGGGGGCAGTTTATTACCCCTAGGCGGACAAAATCTGATTGAAGCACTATCCTGCGGAAAACCGGTATTAGTCGGTCCGCATACGTTCAATTTCAAACAGGTGACTGCGGATGCCATTACAGTGGGTGCCGCTATCCGAATACCCGATGCAGAGCACGTTTTTTCACGTATGAGTGAATTAGACGCTCAGTCGCAAGACTATCGAGCCATGTCCGACGTAGCGATTCAGTTTTGTGTCCAACATCAAGGCGCTACCGCAAAAACCCTCAAGTTGTTATCGCCTCAATTAAAGTGACGACCAATAAAAATGCCAGTCGGTTGACTGGCATTTTTAATTCTTCACTAACGATCGCTTATTGTTTTTCTGGTTCGCTAAAACCACCGCCGAGCGAACGATATAAATCAACAGCATTGGTTAAGCGTAGTAGTTGTGATTGAACCAGCGCTTGTTCCGCAGTGAATAATTCGCGCTCGGCATCTAACAGATCTAGATAACTTGAAATGCCATTTTCGTAGCGTGCACGTGCCAGAGTCAGTCGCTCCGCCTGCGCATTTCTGAATGCGCTTTGCGCTTCAATTTCTTCTGCCAATGTGGCGCGCGCTGACAAAGCATCGGCGACTTCACGGAACGCAACTTGAATCGTTTTTTCATAGTTCGTGATCGCTATTTCACTGCGTATTTCTGCCAGATTCAGGCTGGCTTTGTTACGGCCGTTATCAAAAATAGGCAAGGTGATCTGCGGGAAAAAACTCCAGGTGCGTGATCCACCTTCAAATAATCCACCCAAATCGTTGCTGGCTAAGCCCAATCCAGTCGTGAGCGAAATGCGTGGGAAGAAAGCGGCACGCGCTGCAGCGATATTCGCTTGAGTTGCGCGCAGTCGTTGTTCAGCAGCGCGTATGTCGGGGCGACGCTCTAATAACTCGGAGGGAAGTCCAGCGCCAATATCAGCCGTGATAGCTTGGGTTGACAGAGTTGCGGTTTGGGTTGGAAGCTTTACATTCGAGCCGGTGAGCAGAGTCAGTGCATTGACGGCTAATGCATGTTGGCGGCGCAAACCTAGTAACACGACCTTAGCCGAGTAGACCAGCGTTTCACTTTGCTGAAACTCCATCGCATTGGTGATACCTGCATCTAAACGTTTTCTTACCAAATCACGCGACGATTCACGACCTTTGAGTGTGCTCTGAGCCAAAGTAATTTGCTCAGCTAGCGCGCGCTCCACTAACCACGCCTTAGCAACTTCGCCGACTAATGAAATTTGTATCGCACGTCGCGCTTCTTCTGTTGCGAGATATTGCGATAAGGCGGCTGCGGAGAGATTTTTTACGCGCCCAAAAAAATCTAGTTCAAATGCCGATAATCCTACGCCCGCTTGATAGGCCGTGGTTTCACGCATGGTGCCAGCCAGTAGCTGTCGGTTTGTGTTGAGACCGCTGGTAGCATTAATAGTGGGAAGTTGGTCTGCGCGCTGAATGCCATACAGTGCGCGTGCTTCTTCTATCTGCAGCACAGCGGTCTTCAGATCGCGATTATTTTTTAAGGCAGCGCTAATCGCTTCACGCAGATCAGGATTTTGGAAGAAGTCATTCCAACCTGTATCTGCAATCGGTTTAGCTGAACTGCTATCACTGGTTGGGTAGCCCTCTGGAACCGGTGCCGTAGGTTTAGTAAACGTAGGCATGATCTGGCAGCCAGCGAGTGAAAATACTCCGGCGACGACGACCAATGGAAGAGTGAGTTTTTTTATCATTGTTTTGCCTCGTTTTGATGCAAGTTAGCTGCGTAGAGTTTGCGTTGACGTTCGCTACCTTTAAATATGCGTCGAATCACCACAAAAAATACAGGTACAAAAAATACGGCCAATACTGTCGCCGTGATCATGCCACCCATAACGCCAGTGCCAATCGCACGTTGACTGGCGGAGCCAGCGCCAGTGGCGACCACCAAGGGCAATACACCCAGTATGAATGCCAGTGAGGTCATGATGATGGGACGAAAACGAAGTTTGACGGCGGTGAGCGTTGCTTCAATCAGGTCCATGCCACCCGCTTGTAGATCTTTGGCGAATTCGATAATTAAGATCGCATTTTTAGCGGACAAACCGATGATGGCAATCAGGCCCACCTTAAAGTAAACATCGTTCGGCATCTCGCGGAAAATAGTGAAGGACACTGCCCCCAATACACCGAGTGGAACCACAAGCAGTACCGCCACCGGTATCGACGTACTTTCATACAGGGCAGCCAGAACCAAAAACACGGCTAGCAGTGAAAGCACAAACAGCGCAGTAGCGGTGGAACCAGCAGCTTTTTCTTCAAATGATTGACCCGCCCATTCAAAGCCTATGCCTGAAGGCAGTTGCGCTACCATGCGTTCGACTTCAGCTAGCGCATCACCGGACGACGCACCGGGAGCGGCATCGCCTTGAATTTTCATTGCGGGATAGCCATTAAAACGAACTAGCTGCACGGCGCCGTTAATCCACTGGCTGCGCACAAAAGCGGAGAGGGGAACCATCGCTCCCTGAGCATTTTTTACATGCAGCTTGTCGAGATCTTCTGGGCGCAGACGTTTTTCTGGTGTGGCCTGCAAAATCACACGCTGCTGTCTTCCTACATTGGGGAAGTCATTCACGTAAATCGATCCAAAGGTGCCCGACAGAGTCGCGTTGATGGAGGCAAGATCAACGCCGAGCGCATTTGCTTTATCTCGATCAATCTCAAGCTTAAGTTGAGGTGAATCTTCCATGCCTTCAGGACGAGCACCTTTGATAACAGTGCTTTTTGAAAGCATACCTAGTAATTGATTACGCGCAGCAAGCAACGCATCATGACCTAGTCCAGCACGATCTTGCAGTCGCAGGGAGAAGCCTGTTGCGTTCCCTAATTCGCGAATCGCGGGTGGGTTAACCGTGAACACAATCGCATCGCGTATGGAACCCATCAGGGACAACGCTTTGGTGGCAATACTTTGTGAACTCAGCTCAGGAGTAGCGCGTTCTTTCCAGTCGTTGAGAGGTACAAACAACAAACCACCATTCTGACCATTGCCCGAGAAGCTGAAGCCAAGTACTGACACGACCGCTTGTACGCCCGGTTGTTTGCTGAAATATTGTTCGGCTTGTTCCATCACACTCAGGGTACGACCAGTACTCGCACCCGGCGGCAATTGCACGTTTGCTAGCAAATAGCCTTGATCTTCTGCCGGTAAAAAAGAGGTTGGCATGCGAACGGCCATCCACACTACCGCAGCGATAATCGCGCCGTACAAGACCATATAGCGCAGGGTCTTTTTGAGCATTTTTGCTACGCCACTTTGGTAACTATTCGTGGTGCGGCGAAATAGACGGTTGAATGCGCCAAAAAATCCTTTGCGTTCGTGATGATCAGGATCGATCGGTTTGAGTACCGTAGCGCATAAAGCAGGGGTGAGTGTCAGCGCCATGATGGCCGAGAACACCATGGCTGACACCATCGACATAGAAAACTGCCGATAAATCGCGCCGACTGAACCTGTGAAGAAAGCCATCGGTACAAATACCGCGATCAGCACCGCGGTAATGCCGACAATCGCGCCGGTAATTTGAGTCATCGCTTTGATGGTGGCATCGCGCGGCGACAAGCCTTCTTCGCTCATGATGCGTTCTACATTTTCCACCACCACAATTGCATCATCAACCAGAATACCAATCGCTAGCACCATACCGAACATAGTCAGCACATTGATTGAATAGCCGAAGAATGACATGGTGGCAAAGGTACCCATCAGCGAGACTGGAACCACAATCGCTGGAATCAATGTGTAACGCAGACTTTGCAGGAACAGCAGCATGACTAAAAATACGAGCAGCACGGCTTCAAGCAGAGTCTTGATAACTTCTTGAATAGAAATCTGAACAAACAATGAGGTGTCGTAGGGAATAACGTAATCAACACCGGGCGGAAAATATTTTTTCAGCTCGACCATTTTTGCGCGCACTAACTTGGCAGTTTCAAGCGCATTCGCGGTAGGGGTGAGCTGTACACCGACCGCAGCAATATCTTTACCGTTTAAGCGCGCCGAGAATCCATACGATTGACCAGCCACTTCAACGCGGCCGATATCGCGAATCCGAACCGTGGCACCACCGGGTGTAGCGCGCAGTACGATGTTGCCGAATTCTTCGGTAGTCGATAGCTGGCCGGTGACGACAATCGAGGTGGCGATACGCTGCGAACTAGGTGCGGGAAGATCACCCAAAATACCCGCTGAAAATTGCGCGTTCTGTGCGCGTATGGCATTCACTACATCGGCCGGTGTGAGTTTGTATCCGAGTAGTTTGTCGGGGTCGGCCCAAATACGCATCGCGCGTTCTGTGCCAAATAACTGCGCTACACCCACACCAGGAATACGCTTGATTTCGTTGATCACATTACGCGCCAGATAATCGCCTAGTGCAACGGAGGATTGCTTACCTTCGGTGGAGATCAACGTGACGAACAGCAGCAAGTTACTGCGTGCGCGAGTAACGGTAACACCTTGTTGAACTACTGCTTGCGGCAGTCGCGCTTCAATTCGCTTCAGACGGTTTTGAACATCAACAGCGGCTAACTCAGGATTGGTACCATTGCGGAACGTCACATTCACCGATGACTGACCATCGGCTTGGCTCTGTGATTCTATGTAGAGCATGTTTTCCGCGCCATTCATCTCTTGCTCGATCAGGCTGGTGACACTTTCATCCACCGTTTGCGCTGAGGCACCGGGATACACAGAGTTGACGATGATGGTGGGCGGCGCAATCTGCGGATACTGCGATACCGGCAGATTAGGAATTGCTAATAGGCCTGCAAGTAGGATGAATAACGCGATGACCCAGGCAAAGACCGGGCGATCGATAAAGAACTTTGCCATGGTGAAGCGTCCTTATTTCTTTTCGGGTGCTGCAGCGGCAGGCGAACCTGATCCATTGGGTGTTGCAGATCCAGCAGATCCACTAGCTCCCGCGGGCTGCCATGGGTTTGCTTTGACAGTTGCGCCGGGTTTGGCTTTTTGCAGCCCTTCGACAATGATCTGATCACCTGCATTCAACCCTGAAGTAATGATCCAGCGTGTGCCGTAGGCGGCTCCGGTTTTTACAGGCTTAGGTGTGACTTTGCCTTCAGCATCGACGCTCATCACAATCGATCCATCCGCGGTGCGCATCACTGCTTGTTGAGGTACGGTGATGGTGCCAGCACGCACACCTTGCTCAAGCTGCACGCGTACATACATACCGGGTAATAGCGTGCGTTCCGGGTTAGGAAATTGCGCACGCAAAATCACCGAGCTCGATGATGGATCAACCGTCGTTTCTGAAAACAGAAACTGACCGGTGTGTGCATAAGGTTTTCCATCTTCAGTCAACAAGGTCAGTTTGACTTTAGTACCGCGCTGACCAGACTGAGCAATTTTTTCACGTAGATGCGAAAGTTCAACACTCGATTGAGTTAGCGTTACATAAATCGGATCGAGCTGCTGTATCACTGCAAGCGCTGTTGGGTCATTCGCCGTAACGAGTGCACCTTCAGTCACCAGCGTGCGTCCTATGCGTCCGGCGATCGGTGCTGTGATCGTAGAGTAGGAAAGATTTAAGCGCGCATTGTCCAATACCGCTTTAGCCGCAGCGACATCCGCTGCTGCTAGTTTTTGTGAGCTCTGGGCATCATCAAATTCTTGCTTGCTGATAGCGTTGCTCTCAACTAGACCGCGGTAGCGATTTAAGCGCGTCGTCGCTTGCCCCAGATTTGCATCAGCGCGAGCCAGTGCCGCTTCAGCGCTACTGTAGGCGGCTTGAAAGGGTGCTGAATCAATTTGATAGAGCACCGCACCTGCACGCACTTCGCTACCTTCACCGAACAAGCGTTTTTGCACAATGCCACCCACGCGGGCGCGAACTTCGGCATTTCGAACGGCTTCAATTCGACCCGGTAATTCAGTGGTGTTGGCGACATCTTCGGGTGCCACCGTCATCACGCCGACATTGGCGGGCGGCGGTGCACCTGCACCGGGTGGCGCAGCCGGTTTTTTGTCGCCGCAAGCACTCAGCAGCAAAAGGAGAAGGGCGGAAGGGATTAATGCGCGCGACGTTATATTCATGTTGTCAAGCCAATAAAAAAACCATCAGCCGAATGCTGACGATTATTAAAAAATTTCAAATTGAAAACTCGACGATGTTTTAAGACTCCATATAACAGAGTCCCTCTTCTGAGCGAGTGACGATCATGCAAGTAAGATCAGCATGACCGTTCTTTTATCTGTGCTCAGTATAGCGATTTATGCGCAGGCTAAGCCGCGTTTTCAGGGCGGACGAGTCAAAATAACTGAGTCTGAAACACAAGCTTTTGAATTGTTTAAGTGCTTGTTTTGTCAGGGTCACTTAACGTATGTCGAGCAAGGCATTCAATTCAGCCAAATCCACTTCGCCCAAGGTGCCAGCGGCTGCTTTTAAGCGTAATCCGTTGATCAGTGTGTCGTACCGCGCCTTAGCCAAATCGCGACGGGTTGAGTACAACTGCTGCTGCGCATTGAGTACATCGATATTGATTCGCACGCCGACGTCGTAGCCTAGTTTATTCGACTCCAAGGCTGAGTTACTGGATACTTCAGCGGCTTCAAGCGCACGTATTTGCGATAGTCCACTTTGCACACCAAGATAAGCTGCGCGAGCATTTTGCATCGCTGCGCGTTTTGCAGTGTCCAGATTAGCTCGGGCTTGATTTTCTAATGAAATCGCTTCGCGTATTTTGCTGGTAGTTGAAAAGCCAGCGAACAAAGGAATCGTTAACTGAAGTCCTACTGCTGAAGTGGTGTTCGTGGTGGGACTGGTGAACGTCAGATCTTTACGTTGACTTTGTGTTGCCACCCCATCCAGCGTGGGAAAGTGACCTGCGCGATTACGGCTGATTTCTAGTTTGGCGATATCTACCAACAAGCCTTGAACGATGACGCTGAAATTACCAGCCTCAGCACTTTGCACCCACTTATCCATGCTGGATGGCTCGGGACTGGTAAGTTTTACACCCGATCGCAGGCTACGGAGTTCTGGAGGTACTTGGCCAGTAATTACGGCGAGCGCATTGCGTTTGACTTCGAGATCATTGTTCGCAGCGATTTCTTGTGCCAGTGCCAAATCAAAGCGAGCTTGTGCTTCATGGGTATCGGTGATGGTGGCCGTGCCGACTTCAAAATTCCGTTTAGCAGATTCAAGCTGTTCCGTAATTGCCGTTTTTTGCGCGGCTAGGAAAGAAATCACATCTTGTGCCGCCAGCACATCAAAGTAAGCTTGGGCGACACGCAGAGCCAGATCATTTCTGGCTTGTTCAAATTGAATTTCGCCCGCATTTACTTGCAGCTTGCTTTGTTCGTAGAGTTCAAAATTATTACGGTTATAGATAGGTTGCCTAAGCTGGAGCTGATAGACCTCTTGGGTATAGTCAATGGTGCGATCAATACCGGTCGTGGTGAGGTGAGTACTAATGCGATTGATATTCGCTGTTGCCGACACGGTGGGCAACAATCCCGCAAAACCTTGGGTGGATTTTTCATAAGCAGCATCACGTGCACCGCGTGCACTGGCGAGCTGGCTGTCGTAGGCCTGTGCTGCGTTGAAAGCGTCGAGCAGTGTCATGGCTTGAGCGTCAATAGCCAAACATATACCGGCGATCAATGAAGCTAATTGAGTTCGTTGCATTTTTCTTTTCCCGTGAATTTTGGTCTGGCTTTAATACGTGGGCATACTGGTATCAACCTGCATCGCCCAAGCGTGGACTCCACCTGTCAAGTTAGTGACGTCTGTAAATCCTGCGCGTTCTAAAAATGCGGCAACCTGCATGCTGCGAGCACCATGATGACAAATGCAAACGATGGCTTGCTCCGGATCTAATTCTTCTTGTCTGGCCGGTATGCTGCTCATAGGCATCAACTGCGATTCAGGAATGTGACACGTTTCGAATTCCCACGGTTCACGCACATCGAGTAGTACGGGTGCTTTGCGTTCAGCATCTGCGAGCCAGTGAGCCAGTTCGGGAGCCGACAAATGATTCATAGCGACTAGCCGCAATCAAAAATGAAACGCCGAAGGCGTTTCAGCATTATGCAAAAGCGTAATGCAGGTTTCAAATAAAGTGCGTTTATCCCAAGCATCTTCTTGAGTGCGTGTCACCAGACAAGCCGACATGACCGGCGCTTCACCGATCACGGCAATCAAGCGTCCACCAACACGCAGCTGCTCGAGAAATACTTTCGGCAACACGGGCAGCGCGCCAGAAATGACGATCACATCCCAAGGCGCAGCGCGATGACCTGCACCCATCCAACCGTGTGCGCCATCGCCGAGTTCAACGTTAACGTTAGCGACGCCATAGTTCGTTAAATTTTTTTCTGCCAGTTGTTTAAGTTCAGGAAGAATTTCAATCGTAGTGACGTGTCGCGCATGGTGCGCAAGCAAAGCCGCCATATATCCCGATCCTGCGCCGATTTCGAGCACGGATTCATCATCATTGATAGCCGCTTCTTGTAATAAGCGTGCTTCCATTTTTGGCGACAGCATATTTTCGCCGCCTGGAAGTGGAATTTCAGTATCAAAAAAAGCTAGTGATTGATAGGCCGTGGGGACGAAGGCTTCACGACGCACCGCCACCAGTGTCTGTAAGACCTGTTGATTGAGTACATCCCAGGTACGGATTTGCTGCTCTATCATGTTCACGCGGGCTTGTTCTAAGTTCATGGCTGTCAGGCTAGATTTCATCAATGGGGTTAGCGGAGAAAGTGCGACATTTTATCAAACGGAGTGATTATTTTTTGCTATTAAATCAAGCTTAGAAAAACTGAGCATTTAGCTATCTTCCCGTACTTGCAAGAAGCGCGCACGCGCCCATACAGCGAAATCATCGAGCCAGGTGTAAATCACCGGAACGACCACCAAGGTCAAAATGGATGAGGTGATGATTCCACCAATGACCGCCTGGCCCATCGGTGCGCGCTGCTCAGAGCCTTCCGCTAAACCTAGCGCGAGCGGCACCATGCCAAACACCATCGCTAAGGTGGTCATTAAAATCGGGCGCAAACGCACGTGAGCTGCTTCAAGTAGCGCGGCATTACGTTCCATACCTTCTTTGCGCGCTTGATTCGCAAAATCAACCAGCAAGATTGCGTTCTTGGTCACTAAGCCCATCAGCATCACAAAGCCGATGATAGAAAATAAATTCAAGGTCGAACGGAAAAACATGAGTGAAAGGAAGACACCAATCAAGGTCAGTGGGAGTGCCGACATGATGGCGATCGGTTGCAGGAAGCTGGCGAACTGAGAAGCCAAAATCATGTAAATGAAAATAATCGCCAAGAGCAGCGCCGACAAAGCATAACCAAATGATTCCTGCATATTTTTAGTCGCACCCCCGACTTGAAATCGATAGCCCGGTTGCCAGTTCATTCCTTCTAAAACTTTTTTTACTTCAGCACTGACTTGACCCGCTGAACGTCCCACCACATTGGCGGAGAGTTCTACTTCGCGATTGAGATCGCGACGATTAATCTGATTAGCGCCCGATGCCGGTGTAATGCTGGCTACTTGGCGCAAGGGCACCATCATCGGTGTGCCATCGCTATTCATCTGTGTGCTGGCTAACATGAGGCGTGAAAGATCAGCGATGTTAGTGCGCTCAGAAGGAGCTAACCGTACAGTGACATCATAGGTTTCATCATCCGGTGCACGCCAACCCACCACCGGATCACCGGCAAGTAATGGACGCAGCGCATTACCAATCTGAGCAACACCAATACCTAAATCAGCCGCGGCTTCTCGGTGTGGTTCTATCCAGATGCTGGGCTTGTTAGGCTTTAAATTTGAATCGAGATCCACCACGCCTTGCATCGTGGCCATTTTAGATTTCACTTCATCCGAAATTTTGGCTAATTGCTTGAGATCCGGTCCGAGGATAGATAAACGTAATTGCTTATTATCGCCACCCACACCGTCGAGTGTGCCAACGTGTGTGACAGTAATGCCAGGAATTTTCATCAGCTGTTCACGCAAAGGCTGATTCAATTGTTTGGTGGTGCGTTGACGCTCACTGCGCGGTACTAGTCGTGCATAGACCGTCGCATAATTTTTGCCTTGCAAGGTACCGGTATTGATCGTGGTGTAAAGATCACGTACTTCAGGTAAAGCACGTAATGCTGTTTCGACTTGGCGTGCTTTGCTTTCTGTGAATTCCAGCGATGAACCCACCGGCGTATAAAAGATCACTCCGGTTTCGGAATAGTCTGCTTGCGGTACAAATTCACTACCAATGAGACCCGAAGCAGGTATCGCCAAGCCTCCCAAAAAAGTAGCGATTGCTAAGATCAGTGTCGCGACTCGATGCTTAAGCGACCAGGTCAAAGCCACTTGATACATACGAGAAAACCACTGCACTAATTTTTCGAATTGTGCGAGTACGCGACCGATGGTATTTGCATACCATCCTCGACGTGGCCCATGTTGCCCGTGAACTTCGGGGTCATGCCAGATAGATGACAGCATGGGATCGAGCGTAAATGAAACAAACATCGATATCAGTACGGCAGCAGCAACCGTGATGCCAAACTGATGGAAGAAGCGGCCGATGATGCCGCCCATGAAGCCCACTGGTATAAACACCGCCACAATAGAAAACGTGGTGGCAAGGACAGCCAAGCCAATTTCTTGCGTACCCTCTAATGCAGCTTCGCGGGGTTGCTTGAAACGTCCATTCACCTTCATGCCTGCATGGCGCACAATATTTTCGCGCACCACAATCGCATCATCAATCAGTAATCCCACACACAATGACAGCGCCATCAGAGTAATCATATTGATGGTGAAGCCAAACAAATCCATGAATAAAAACGTACCGATCAATGAGACCGGCAGCGTTAAGCCTGTGATGACCGTTGAGCGCCATGAATTCAAAAATAAAAATACGATCAGAATGGTGAGTAACGCACCTTCGATTAACGTGCGACGCACATTTTCGACGCCAACGCGTATCTGCCGCGATCCATCTTTGATGACTTCAACCTTCACGCCCGGGTGCAGAGCATCTAAGGTGGGTTGCAACTCTTTCATTACTTTTTTCAAGCCATCAGCCACTTCAATCGTGTTTTGTCCTTGCGCTTTAATGATATCGAGCGCTAAGGTGCGCTGACCATTAAACATCGCCAAGCTCTCTTGTTCTTGTTGGCTATCGACGACGCGGGCAATTTGTCCTAATAAGACAGGATTCCCACCGCGTTTAACGATAACAATCCGTTCGAAATCTTCTGGGTGTTTCAGGCGACCCTGCACCTGTACCATTTGTTCGTTCGTCAGCGCACGTACAGCACCTGCAGGGAGTTCTTGATTTTCATTGCGAACTGCATTCAGCACCTGATCCATGCTGATGTTTAATGCTTGCATCTCAGCCGGTTTAACGTAAATCTGAATTTCACGTTTAACTCCACCCACCAGAGAAATAGATCCAACGCCACGTACATTTTCCAGACGTTTTTTAACCAGTTGATCAGCGATCGTGGTTAGCTCACGGATGGTGTAACGGCTTTTTCCTGCATCATTCGTCACGGCGACCGAGAAAATTGGTCGGTCTGCCGGATCAAAGCGCGTTACGCGAGGCTCTTTCACTTCTTTGCGAAACGCTGATTTAATCAACGCTACTTTTTCGCGTACATCTTGGGCAGCTTGTGCTGGATCGACTGTCAGCGCAAATTCAATGATGACGATGGACTGACCTTCGTAGGAGCGCGAAGTCAGGCTGTTGATACCGTTAATGGTATTCACCGCTTCTTCGACTTTGCGCGTGATGTCGCTCTCTACGGTTTCGGGCGCAGCACCGGGATACTCTGTTTGCACCACCACAATAGGAAAGGTCACATCAGGAAACTGATCGACTCGCAAGCGTTGATAGGAGAACAGGCCGAGCACCACAAATGCCACCATCATCATGGTGGCGAGTACGGGGTTACCAATACTGATGCGAGTGAACCACATGGATCAGAACCTTTTATTGACTAGGGGCGTTAATGCGCACGTGGGTACCGGGCTGCAGGCTACCCATATCGGTACGAACGATTTGAGTACCAAAATCGATGCCAGACAACACTTCGGTCATATAGTCGTCGCCACTGCGGCCGCTCATGCCAACGGTGATTGCTTTGCGGGCCAAGACATCGGCTTCAATCACATACACATAGGCTCTATTACCCTCTTTGCGAATAGCATTCTGAGGCAGGGCAAGCACGCTAGCTTTGGTTTTCAAGATGAGCTGCGCCTCAGCGAACATGCCTGAGCGCAGTTGATTTTGTGGATTAGCGATCTGTACATACACCAAGACCGAGCGCGAACCTGATTGCGTCGCCGGATTAATACGTACCACTTTGCCTTCTATCGTTTGCGGTAAACCTTCGGTACGCAGCGTGACTCGTTGGCCGATAGCGACGTTAGTAATGTCATTGGTTGGAACAGCGGCTTCCAACTCCATTTTTTGCAGATTAACGATATCGAGTAATTTATTGTCAGCCGAAACTTTTTCACCTGCCTGCACATAGCGCATCGCAACTACGCCAGAAATGGGTGATCGAATTACCGTGTCATTGACTAATTTTTGCACCACATCGAGCGCACCTTTGGCCGCCTCAACGTTGGCTTCGGCGGTAGCGTACTGGCTGGCCGAATTATCAAACGCATTTTTAGAGATGAAGCCTTTTTCAACTAGGGTGCGATTGTTGTCGCGATTTTTAGTCGCTATGTCTAGCTGAGCACGCGCAGCATTGAGCGTGCCGCGTGCCTGATCAACGCGCGCCTGAAATTCAGTGGCATCCATTCTTGCTACGATTTGACCGGCACGGACGGTATCACCTTCACGTACAGAAATCTCGCGTACTTCCGCTGCTACGCGCGCTTTTACGCTAGAGATATCGACTGCTCGTAGTGCGCCCGTGAGCGATAGTGTTTGTTGAAGTTCCAGTGGCTTGGCTGTAAAAATTTCTGAAGGCAAGAACTCTAAGGTGGGCGCTGCTGCTGCGATGGGAGCGGTAACGGGCGTAGGTTTGACGACGGACTTTTGCTTCAGCGTCCAAGTTACGCCACCCGCGATGATGATCAGCAAGATCACTATAAGAATAATTCGACGTCGCATGCGATTAGATAATTTAATTAAGCGATTGAGAGACAGGAATAGAGCTAGGTGTTGATTGCAGGCCGTTCAATAACAAATCAAGAAAACAATCTAGATACTCCGGTGCGGAAATCGGCTCTATGCGGCAGGAGTTAAAGGAATGCTTCCACATCATGAGCATCACCACCGGCGCCACAATTACCAGATTGGCGTTAACGGTATCGATAGGCCTAAATTCGCCGCGCGCGATACCGCGTTCCAGTAGGCCAATGATTAATGCGTTACTGCGTTGAATGACTTCTTCGTGATAAAAGCGCGCCACGTCAGGAAAGTTACCTGACTCCGCTAGCATTAATTTTGAAATGCCTGAGAGCTTGGTTTCGCCCACATGCTTCCACCAACGCAAAATAAATCCGCGTAATAGATCGCGACTTTTCCCTGCGTAGTTGCTTGCGTAATCTTCCGCCTCAGCCAGTGCGGATACTAAATTGGCGCGTACTACTTCTTTGAATAACTCTTCTTTGTTTTCGAAATAAAGGTAGAGCGTACCTTTTGATACGCCCGCGCGCGCCGCCACGTCATCGAGTCGGGTCGCGGCATAACCACGCTCAACGAACAGGTCCAGCGCTGCTGCCAGCAATTCTTGCGGCCGCGCGTCTTTACGTCGTTCCCAGCGGGGTTTGGATTTGATTTCAGCGAGAGGCATGGTGGGGTAATAAATTACTAACCGGTCGGTCAGCAATATAGGTTCCGGGTCCGGGATTAGTCAAGCAAAGCCTCTTGATTAACGGATTAGTAATAAAGCGCAGAATAAAAAAAACGAGAGGTTTTTCGAGCATTCGGTCGATGCATAGCCTCTGATTTACTGGATCCCGCATCGCATAGTTGCGCTGGCGCGTCATTAAACGCTGAATAAATCAATTTCTCCAGAATTTGATAAGCGAATAAAGGAACCGACCAAATTAATGGGTTACGGACTCTTGTCAGTTAGTTATTTAAAACCAATAACCCATCCGTCCATTACGAGGTAATCATGAGTCGCCCCCCTATTAGTCGTAGTAATTCCAGCACTAGTCTAGAACAGACAAATACAGAGCAGATCAATCAGAGTCCTAACGACAAGCCAAAAACCGAAGAAGGGGACAATCCCCCCACGCTGGGTAATAAGCCAGGGCCACAAACGCCGTTTGATCGAGTTTTTAATTCCAAGAGTCAGACAAAACGTGATGAACTTGATGATGAATCCGATCAGGGCGGCCGGCCACAGCAGGAAAAATCACCGCAGGGCGATCAACATAAATCCTCAGATAAACAAGCGGATACGGCGTCTAAAGGGAAAGCCGGTTTCAGCATTCGCAAAGTAATCATTCCATCGCTGAAACTGAGTGGTTCTGCTGGTGTCGCACCTGGAACAGCCCAGCTCAAAAGCCGCGCGCCGGTGAGTCCAGATTCCTCCAGCGGTCTCGGCTCGCACCGGACAATGTCACCGCGCACAGGTGAGGCAACTCAGGCGACTTTTCATACCAGTTCATCGACATTGAATGCCAATACGCAAGGCCAAGCTCCATCGTCAGCTCCGCCTGCACGACCATTGCCATCTGTCCCTCAGACTCCCTCTGTTTCAACCAGCAACGCTCCGATGAGTGCTCGCAGTGCCACATCGGCATCGGGTAACGCTAAAGGCTTTCCAGCTTCAAAATTAACGACACGCTCTAAGAACATTCTCGATTCCGCGCTAGTCAATGGCAAGATCGACCCAGCCGACTTAGGGTATTTGCTTGTGGAAGTGCAGACAAGCGGCTTTAAACAAAATTTATCTGCATTTGATCAAGGCACGCCATTTATGCGAGCAGGATTGAAGGTCTTGGATTTCAAAGCCAGTAATGGCAAAACGTACGATTCCATTAATCTCATCGAAAAATTTCTTGAGCCAATGGCTGAGCGAGCATTTAGCACGCCAGAATGTAATGAGTTAAGAAAAACAGTAGAGCGAAATTATCTGTCAGTTAGCTCTGCGATGGAATCGGCCGCCAAGGGTATGCGTCCTAAAGAAATGCAGGAGTCCGAAAAAATAAAAAACCTTATGGATCCAGTGATACAGCCATTGACAACATGGGTTTGTGGCGAAAATGAAAATTTGATGAGTTCACAATTTCCAGAAGTCTGGAAATCGCTGCTATTGGGTATAGATGATGCAGTTGTTCAATGGGCAAAAAATATCCAGAACACCGATATGAAAGAAATTAAGCGCCTGCGTTCAGAAGCACTGGTGGCATTCATATCAACGCGAGGCTTAATGATCATTTGGGGCGAGAAATTACAAACTTTCGGTGAGGACAAGGGTATTGATCAAGCGAAATTTACTTCGTATGTGAACTCCTATTTTTCACATAGAGCGAATAAATTTATCACCGATATTATGCTGAATCGAAAAGATTTAGTGGGTGATTCATTCGATAGCAAGATGCGAGGCTACCTCAAAGTATTAGGTGGCCATAAAGAGTTTGTCAGTAAAGCGCCAAGAGAAAATGCTTCAGGACGCCGTCAGCTGATGAAATCAAAAACCTTGCAATCCACAAAAATGCCGCCATCAAACAGCAGTCATACATTCAATGATGAATCTACTGCTTTGTCTCCCCGTAAAGAAGCTGAGCAAGTACGTGAAATTAAACAAAAGCAAAGCGCATTTCAGCGGAAAAAATTTGTCAATGAGTTTGGTCAATTGGCAAATTTAGCAAAAATTTCACCTGAGTTTTTTCGGCCATTTCAAATGCATGTAGAAGAGATGTCAGCTAAAGCGTATCAAAAATTCGAAAAAGACCCTGTGCAACTGTGTACGAGATATCTGGATAAATTTTATGTGGGTGTCTTGAATAAAGATAGGCAAGCTGCCGAAAAATCTATACGTGCGGCTCTTGCAACTATTAGACATCAAGATATTGAAAAAATTATTTTTACAGTAGAAAAAGTTAAGAGCTACGTAAAGCCTGAGTCTGAATTACTTAGTCTAGATAAACAAATCTCACAACAGAGAAAAATAAAATTTCTAGGCGAGTTTACTTTCTACACAAATACTAGTGCTATATCGAAAGATTTTCTAATTTCATTTAAAAAGTATATTTTAGAATTAAGTGCAGCAGAGTATGTGAAATTTGAAGCTACCCCAATTGCTTCTGGTCTTGCTTTTGTGGAAAAATGGTATTCAAGTTTCTTCACGACATCACCTAGCGCGGATCGCATTAGACTCACTGCAGAAAAAAATCAGTTAGTTGATGCTCTAAAGAATACCCCTAACGCTAGTATAAAAGGCCTCAAGGATAGTATGGCGGCCTCATCTACGCCTGCTTCTGATGCGGGGTCTGAAGTGGCATCACCTCGGTCAAATGTGAGATTGGAATTACCTGCTAATCTATTTGAGGAGGAAGAGAAGAAAGCTATTGCTGCTCCCTTATCAACTGCTAGCATTCAGCCAATACAAGACAGTCGCATGCCCCCAAGTTCAGCAGGGGATTTGAATTTTGTACGGAAAAATGAAATTTCAGCTGCAAGAAGAAATGACTTCACAAATAAATTTTTAGAGTTGGCAAACATCCACGACATATCGGATAGTTTTAATGCCGCATTTAAGAAACACATTTTAGAATTGAGTGCGAGTGACTATGTAAAATTCTTAAGAAATCCAATTGCTAATTCTCGTGGTTATGTAAATTATTTTTATGATCTACCCTTTCATCAAGAAACGAAACAATCTAGAGCGGATGCAAATGAAGATAAACCGGCATTTCTGCATTTTCTTTTATGGAATGAGAAAAATAATTTAGAAGCTATTACTAAGCTAGCTGCCGCTAACATAGCGTCCACTTTATCAGCCGGTATTTCAACTTCAACGGCTAGCACCCAGCCGCCACAAGACAGTCGCACTCCTCCCGTTGCTAGCGGCGGTTTGAATTCAGTAGCTAAGGATGTTGAATCTGAAAAAACTGAACACAGTTCTGAACCTGAAATCTTTACTGAACCAGATGGAAATGCAGATGCCGCAGCTTCAGAAAAAACGGAAGAGAGTTAATGATGAAACGCATTTAGTCAGCTGATTCTGTAGGCTCCTGCCCGCAATCTCCTAGAGTTTGCGGGCTTTTTTATGCCGCCAGCACCGCTTTCAGATGTGCCCAGAGCATTCCAAGTAAAATCGCCGTAATTTTATTAAATGGCGGCGGACATGAACTGGTTAAAACGGTACTGGATCTGGTTGGTATTGCTCCTGACCCTGATAATGGCGGGTGCAGGGTATCTGTTTTGGTCGAAGAAATCAGATGTGCCCCAGTATCGAACGGCGACCATAGAAAAAGGTCGGCTAATAGCAAGTGTCGCTGCAACAGGTACTTTGCAGCCAGTTGTCTCCATCCAGGTAGGTTCACAGGTATCTGGGCAGTTGAAAGAGGTGCTGGTTGATTTCAATAGCGTGGTCAAGAAAAATCAATTAATCGCCCGCATCGATCCCGAAAGTTTTGAATACCGTGTCAGACAAGCGCAAGCTGATGTAGATGCGGCGCGCGCTCAAGTAGCAACTCAGCAGGCCAATATTGCAGCTCAGCGTGCGTTCCAATCACAAATCGAAGTCAGTCTGGCGGATGCGCGGCGTGACTTTGAGCGTAAAGAACAGTTAGCAGAAAAAAAATTCATATCCATTGCCGAAGTTGATAAGGCGCGTGCCGCCATGAATTCTCTGGTGGAGCAAGTCAAGTCGGCGCAAGCGCAGGTTGAAGTCGCTCGCGCCAATGCAGGTAGTGCTGCTGCTGTGGTTAAACAGCGTGATGCAGTGTTAGCTCAATCACGTGTTGATCTAGAGCGCACCGCGATTCGCTCACCGGTCGATGGTATTGTCATTAAGCGAAGTGTTGATAAAGGTCAGACCGTCGCAGCCAGCTTACAAGCACCTGAATTATTTATCATTGCCGAAAATCTTACTGATTTGCGTGTCGATACCTCGATTGATGAATCGGAAGTAGGCAAGATTCAGCTAGGACAAAAAGCGACATTTACTGTCGATGCTTTTCCTGGTCGTACTTTCGAAGGCCAAGTTAAACAGGTACGTAAATCAGCGCAAGTGGTATCCAACGTCGTGACGTATTTAGTAGCAATCTCTACGCAAAATTCAGATTTAAAACTGTTGCCTGGCATGACAGCTAATGTGCGTGTGGTGACTTCGGTGCTCGACGATGTTCTTAAGGTACCGAATTCAGCTTTGCGTTTTCGTCCACCTCAAAAATCTGATGAAAAATCAGATAAAAAAACTGAACGAACCAAATCCGGTCAAAAAGAAGGTTCTGCAAACGGGTCGGGTCGTTCAAAACGCGAGCCGGGCGTCGCTAAGTTGTATCGCGTAGAAAATAACGAGCTCAAAGAGATAACTGTTAAAACGGGTGCAAGTGACGGAAAGATGACAGAAATCACCGGTGAAGGTGTCGCTGAGGGCGTCGAGGTAGTAACTGGTGTCAAAGGTGGTGATAGCGGTCGTGGTCGATCGTCATCCTCGGGTATGGGGAATGCTCCACGTGTTTTCTAATGATGCAAGGTTAATGGCATGACTTCCCTGATCGCCGTGCGCGGTATGTCGAAGTCCTACACCATGGGATCCAATACGGTGATGGCTTTGGATACGGTCTCGCTCGAAATCGCCGAAGGTGAGTTCGTCGCCATCATGGGCGCTTCGGGTTCGGGTAAATCGACCTTTATGAATTTACTCGGTTGTCTGGATACACCGAGTGCCGGCGAATATCGCTTGGCTGGTGAAAAGGTTTCTGATCTAACGACCGATCAACTCGCTACGATTCGCAACCGTCGCATTGGTTTTGTTTTTCAGCAGTTCAATTTACTGCCACGGACTAGCGCTCTAGAAAACGTTGAGCTGCCCTTATTGTATTCATCCATACCCTCAGCTGAACGTCGCGCTCTGGCGATGGCACGATTGAATGAGGTTGGATTGGGATCCAGAACCGATCATCAACCGTCGCAATTATCGGGTGGCCAACAGCAGCGTGTTGCGATCGCCCGAGCGTTGGCCAATAATCCCTCGCTGATTTTAGCGGATGAGCCAACGGGTGCACTCGATTCACGTACCAGTATTGAGATCATGGCCTTGCTACAAAAATTAAATGCCCAGCGCATGACTATCGTGATGGTGACGCATGAACCGGATATCGCTGTGTTTGCTTCGCGCATTGTTACCTTCCGTGATGGGAAAATAATTTCAGATGTAAAAAACACCCCGGCTGATGCACAAAGCCAGTTGAGTGCAGTAACGGTGGAGACATCATGAATCTGTTAGCTACTTTACGCGTTGCGATGAATGCTCTGCGAGTCAATATGCTGAGATCGGTGTTGACGATGTTGGGCATCATTATTGGTGTTGCTGCGGTGATTACCATGCTAGCGGTCGGTGCCGGTGCTGAGCTACGCATACAAGAGCAAATCAAAAGCCTGGGATCAAATCTCATGATTATCACGGCCGGTGCTCGTACTGCGAATGGTGTGCGTATTGGTACTGGTGCGACACCTGACTTAACTGAAGATGATGCTACCGCGATTGCGCGTGAAGTCAGTGAAGTCGAAGCGGCAGCACCAACCTATCGCGGCAGTGCGCAAGTCGTGAATGGAAATGCCAACTGGGCGACACAAGTGTTTGGCATCACGCCGGATTATTTTGTAGTGCGTAACTGGACCTTGGAAGAAGGCCGTATGTTTGAACCTGCTGAACTTGCAGGTGCGGGCAAGGTCGCATTGATAGGCCAGACCGTAGCGCGCGAATTATTTGGTGACAACGATCCCATGGATCAAACCATACGCATAAAAAATGTGCCGGTGACTATCGTCGGCGTACTGTCACGCAAAGGTCAGAACATGACCGGCAATGATCAAGATGATGTGATCATGGTTCCCTTGGCGACGGCGCGTAACCGAATTATTGGTGTCGAGCCGGGCAAACAACGACAAGTAGGCATGATTCAGCTAAAGGTGTTTGATGGCGAAAGCATGAGTGAAGCCGAAGATAAAATTCGCTCACTAATGCGCCAGCGCATGCGTACTACCGAAGGTCAGCCCGATCCGATAACGCTGCGTAACATGACAGAGATGCTGCAAGCCCAAGAAGAATCCTCGCGCGTAATGGCTATGCTGTTAGCTGCTGTGGCTTCTGTATCGCTGATAGTAGGTGGTATTGGCATTATGAATATTATGTTGGTCTCTGTGACTGAGCGTACGCGCGAGATCGGTTTGCGTCTTGCAGTGGGCGCCAGAAGTCGCGACATACTCACGCAGTTTTTAGTTGAAGCAGTGACGTTATCGGTGTTAGGTGGATTGATTGGCATTGCTTTGGGCGTTGGAGGTTCGTGGATGATTGCAGAAATCGCTGGTTGGCAAACGCAATTATCCACAGCATCAATTATTCTTGCGGTGAGTTTTTCGGCAGTGGTTGGGATATTTTTTGGTTTTTATCCAGCGCGTAAAGCGGCGAGTTTATTGCCGATACAAGCATTACGTTATGAGTAATGAATCGGCATCACTATTTTTTCATGATGAACGTGTCAAGCTCGACGAGTTTTGAATTTTAGGCTTTCACAGCATGGATACAGTACTCCTCATTAAAGTTATCATCATGGGTATCGTCGAAGGTCTGACGGAATTTTTACCCATCTCATCAACTGGCCATCTCATACTCGCAGGCAGCCTACTAAATTTTACCGGCGAAAAAGTAAAGGTCTTTGAGATTGTGATACAGGCGGGCGCTATGCTCGCTGTTTGTTGGGAATACCGTCGTCGCATTATTGATGTGATTCGCAATTTTTCATCCGATGTCGCAGCGCGTCGCTTCGTGGCGAATCTTTTAGTCGCGTTTTTGCCAGCAGTAATATTGGGTTTGATGTTTGGCAAATTCATTAAAGCGCATTTATTCGCACCAGTGCCGGTGGCATTGGCGTTTATTATCGGCGCGTTCGTTATTCTGATTGTGGAAAGACGTAATCGTTTTAATGAAGACAGTCTGCGCATTCATTCAGTGGATGAGATGACGATGCTTGATGCATTCAAGGTGGGCTGCGCACAATGCTTTGCATTGATACCCGGCACCAGTCGTTCCGGAGCCAGCATTATTGGTGGGATGGCATTTGGTTTGTCGCGCCAAGCAGCGACTGAATTTTCATTTTTCTTGGCGATACCGACGTTGTTTGGTGCAACGATTTATTCGTTGTATAAAGAGCGCGCCTTGCTCTCAGTCGCTGACTTGCCTATGTTTGGTGTGGGTGCTTTAGCAGCATTTATCTCGGCCTTCTTTTGCGTGCGCTGGTTGCTGCGTTATATCAGCTCGCATGATTTCATGATCTTTGTTTGGTACCGAATCGTATTTGGCGTACTGATATTAATTTCAGCGGCGACCGGTTGGGTAGTTTGGGCGGAATAAACGACGCGGCTTAATTTTTTTAAGCCGTGCGCGTAAAAACCAAGTCCCATACACCGTGTCCTAATTTCAATCCACGATTTTCAAACTTAGTGGTGGGACGGTAATCTGGGCGTACTGCGTAGGAATCGGCAGTATTTTTCAAGGTGGGTTCAGCGCTCAAGACCTCCAGCATTTGCTCGGCATACTCTTGCCAGTCCGTGGCGCAATGCAAATAGCCGCCGATCCTTAAGCGCGATGTCAGCAGCTCTACAAACGGGCCCTGAATCAATCGACGTTTGTTGTGCCGTGCTTTGTGCCAAGGGTCAGGAAAAAATACATGAATGCCCGCTAATGAATTCGGCGCGATCATGTCGCGCACGACTTCAACCGCATCATGCTGAATCAAGCGCAGATTAGTGAGTGATTGTTCACCGATCAATTTCAATAAACTGCCAATGCCCGGCGTGTGTACTTCTACACCCAGAAAATTTTTATCGGGCAAATGACTTGCAATAAATGCGGTCGTTTCACCCATGCCAGTGCCGATTTCAAGAATGGTTGGCGCAGGTCGCTGAAATACCGCATCAAATGCTAATGCTGATTTTTGAAACGGCAGGCAGTAAGTCGGCCCCAGCGATTCTATAGCGCGTGCCTGCGCTGTAGATAAACGCCCAGCGCGGGTGACGAAGCTACGTATACGCCGCTCATTCGGGTCGTACAGCATGTGTCTATCAGTTTCAGGAGCAGTGTTTTCAGACATGAATAACGGAAATAAAAGTAGTGCAAAAAATACGGCTAAGCGCAGAGAGAAAAATAAAATTAAGCGTGGCTCGTTGAAGTAATTATTTTTCTTCCCAGTCACTACACGCCATTTTCCATAGCGGCAGTGTGAATTCATCAAACTGATCTATCAGCCAGACATCAGGAATAGTCACTTGATTGACAATCTCGCCCGTAGCCATAGCTCCCGTATACCAGGTGTAAGACACTTGGCGCATGGCGCGTGAGGGGCAATCAAATTCGGTACGAATTTTTTGTGAGGTAAGCGGCTTACCGTTGACTTTGCGTAGCGAAGGCGGCTTGTGCTCGAAGATGCGCCACAGTTCTACCAGGCCGAGATTACGTTCTATGCTGTCCACATCCACATATTGCGTCACACCTGTTTTAGTTGATTGCGTAATGATGACCCAGTTGTCAGCATGGGCAATGGTCGTTAGTAATAGCAAGACTATCGTTAAACTAATTTTTTTCACTGCATTCCCTTTATTTTTGTAAGCCAGCCGAGGGTTGTATCAGAAGTACTAAACGCCAAAATGTAAAACCCATTAGCACCAACACTAGCTGACCGATGGCTAAGTACAGCACCGAATCACTCAGCATGGGGGCAAGCACTCCGGCCACCAGCGCTGAAAGCATCGTCATAGTAAATGACTGGCACGAAGCCACCGTGCCACGAATCGTTGGAAATAAATCGAGTATCAGTAGCGTTAATCCCGGTGCTGCCATCGACATACCGATTGTATACAGAAATAGCGGTGCGACTGTCCAGGGCACGGAGGCTGGGAAAAATGCATGGTAGCCGACGTTGAACAAGCAAGCTGCCATCAAAAAAACAAAGCCAATTAAAATCTGCCGTTGCGTTGAAATGCGACCGGCCAGACGATTGGCTGCTAACGCACCCAGAAAAATTCCCACAACAGAAGGTACAAACAGCCAGCTAAATTCGGTTGGCCCTAAGCCGAGATGGCGCGTGATGATGGCCGGTGCTGAAGCTACATATAAAAACAATCCTGAAAAATTACAAGCGATCGCCGCTGCTTTCAGTTGAAACATGCGCGAGCTAAAAATTTGTCGATAATTTTTCCATAGCGATTCGGGGTGAAAGCGTTGTCGCTGATTGACTGGCAGTGTTTCAGGCAGAGTACGCCAGCACCACCACAGCATGGCTAATGTAAAGGCAAACAGCAGTAAAAAAAGTGTACGCCACACGGATACAGCGACTACCCAACCACCGACTATGGGTGCAATCGCGGGCGAGACAGAAAAAATCATCGTCACTAACGACAACATCTTTGCCGCTTCTGAGCCGCTATACAAATCGCGAATAATCGCACGACCTATGACGACGCCAGCGCCAGCGGATACGCCTTGCAGCATTCGGAACACCCAAAAATATTCGATGCTGTGAACTGCCGCACATCCAATAGAAGCAATCGCATACACCGCTAGCGATAACAGAATAATGCTGCGTCGACCAAAAGCATCTGATAGTGCACCGTGCCACAGGATCATTACCGCAAACGCTGCCATATACGCTGTGAGTGTTTGCTGCACTTGCAGCGCACTGGCCGACAGACTGTGCTCTATTGATGGAAATGCGGGTAAATACGCATCAACAGAAAACGGCCCCAGCATAGCCAGAGCCGCCAGCAGTAACGCTAACTTACCTGAGGAGGGAGTAGTCGAATGTTGGATACCGCCTGATTCACTCGACATCAGGCAGCATCCAGTGAGTTAGCCGCATTAAATGCCGCCTATGCAAAGATATTTCAGTTCTAGATATTCATCGATACCGTACTTGGAACCTTCGCGTCCCAAGCCTGATTGTTTAACGCCACCAAAGGGACCGACTTCATTTGAGATAAGGCCGGTGTTGATACCCACCATGCCATATTCCAGTTGTTCAGCTACGCGCCACATGCGGCTAGCATCACGAGAATAAAAATAACTCGCCAAACCATAATCTGTATCGTTAGCAGCGGCGATCACTTCTTTTTCATCATGGAACCGCACGATGGCTGCGACCGGGCCGAAAGTTTCTTCCTGCATGATTTTCATGTTGGGCGTTACATTCGATAGCACGGTGGGTTGATAAAATAATCCACCCAGAGCATGCGCTGCGCCGCCAGCCTCCAACTTAGCGCCTTTGCTGAGCGCATCCGTTACATGCTCAATTACTTTAGCCACCGCCTGTTCATCAATCATAGGACCTTGTTGAACACCTTCGGTGAAACCATTACCAACAGCTATTTTGGCTGCACCAGCGGCGAGTTTTTTGACGAATTCATCGTACACCTTGTCGTGCACGTAAAAGCGATTAGTACAGACACAGGTTTGTCCTGCGTTCCGATATTTGGAAATCAGTGCGCCTTCAATCGCTGCATCAATATCAGCATCGTCAAAAACGATGAAAGGTGCATGGCCGCCTAATTCCAGCGCTAACTTTTTGATGGTCGGTGCACTTTGCGCCATCAGGATGCGGCCAACAGGCGTGGAGCCGGTAAACGAAATGTGTCGAACGACCGTGCTGGAACACAGCACCTTGCCAATCGCAATCGAATTTTCACTATCGGCCGTTAAGACATTAATCACGCCTGCAGGTAAGCCAGCGCGGTGAGCTAATTCAGCCAATGCGAGTGCTGAGAGAGGTGTTTGTTCTGCAGGTTTAATCACGATAGTGCAGCCAGCCGCCAGCGCAGGTGCGATTTTTCGGGTGATCATCGCAATCGGAAAATTCCACGGCGTAATCGCAGCACACACTCCGATGGGTTGTTTCAGTGTGACGAGTCGGCGGTCTACCGCAGGGCTGGCAAGTACATCACCATTCACACGCTTGGCTTCTTCCGCAAACCATTCGATAAAGCTTGCGCCGTACATCACTTCGCCTTTGGCTTCCGCCACCGGCTTGCCCTGTTCAGCCGTCATCAGTCGCGCCAGATCATCGGCATTGGCGACGATCAGATCAAACCATTTGCGCATGAGCTGCGAACGTTCTTTACCTGTTTTGGCAGCCCAAGCAGGAAAAGCAGCTTGTGCAGCCGTGATCGCTTGCGCGGCTTCGTTGGCACCCTGATTCGGCACGCTGGTGAGGGTATGGCCATCGGCTGGATTCGTTACATCAAAACGCGTCGCCGCATCCACCCAGACGCCATTCAGATAGGCCTGATTACGTAGGAGGGCGTTGTCGGTGAGTTTGAGTGGGCCGTTTACAACATCCAGCATGGAATTCTCCTGAAGAAAGCAAAACCGAAAGGATACCCCATCGCCTTAATTCGATCACGGCGTTCGATCTTTGGAACTAAGTAGTTAGGAGGGTTACGAATTTTCGTCCTTACCTTTTTCTTATTTTTAAACGGCTACAAAAAATGAAACCTATATCAAACCAACCTAAGAAGTTGTCTAAGCTACTTGATGAGCTAGAAAATAAGTTAAGCAAAATCGAAGGTAGAAATTCATCAAATTCCCGTACAGAAAAAACCCAAGAAAAATATCAACAAGCCAAATCTGGAAGTTCCGGCTCAGTAAGTGCTCCGACTACTCCGCGCTTAGCATCAGGAAAAAAATCTACAGAAAAAAGTGCGCTAGCGTTTGATGGATCCAAAGTCAGTAGAGATCCACATACACCGCCGACTAGAAGAACAAAGCTTGAACGGAAAATTCAAACAAGCCAGGAGGTGATACATCGTCCAAAAAAATCTAGCGATGAAGAAAAATCGAGTTCATCGACGACGCCGAGATCGGTTGGGTTTGCAACGTCAGATGCCACTACCCCGCTTTCGAATAGAAGTGTCGCACCTACGCCAACATCAACACCCATGCCAATACCAGCGGCAACCCCGAGAACAGTGGGAGTCGCTAGAGACGATTCCTCAAGTGATAGTTCTGGGCGCGGCAGACCTGTGAGCCCAAGAGCTAAGGCGCTACGAAAAAAAATCAGCAAAGGCTTTTCTAAGGCAGCCATCAATTTAGGTAAGTTTGGAGAAAAACTATCGAGCCAAGTTGCGGCTATAAGTACGAGTACGCATACGACACCGAAATCGTCAGGGCGGAGCTCTCCCAAACACGGCTCACCCCAAAACGAGGATGCGCTGTCATTCCTGACAATTAAAGAAAAAAATGATATTGCTATAGCGATTAATCAATTTGAGGCAGGGATTGATCCTGACCTATCTCCCGCTCGCAAGAAAATGCTACTTCATGCAAAGCTGATGGAGTTGCTGCCCGATCGCAGCAAGTTGAAACAACTCAGTGTTTTAGATGCGCTGTTAGTCGATGTTGAAAAGCGTTACTCAGTCGCCTTCATAGATAAAGAAATTGACCTTGCAGATCCTCGGTATTTGGATTGGGTTAGTGCTGCGGCTGATGGGGCTTTTATCAAAACGTGGGATAAGGATAATGCGACGGTCGATGATTCTGAGCTTAAAAAATATTTGGAGTTCGTACAACCTTCATTTGCACGCGACTTTAAGTTTTCAAACTATGAAATTAAAAATTCGGATGGATCATTAAAAAAGATCAACTCAATTGATGAATTTATTGAATTTATCGGACCTGGTTCTGAAGGTAACCTTCCCAAGGTTGTGAGTAATATTGCGAATCAAAATTTGGGTATGTTTTTAAAGCCGGTACTTTTTGTTCGAACTGAAGAAGGGAAAACTCCAGAATCAGTTCTGCACTTGGATGATGGTACCCCCATAAGGCCAAACGTAAATTTCCGTCAAAAATATACATTCAGTAAAAATTCTGACGGTAAAATTATTATCGACTATGAGTCAAATGCATCAAAGGAATTCCAAATTGGAAAACCTATGAGGGCAGCTAAAAATAATGGTGGTTCAGCCATAGACGTTAACGACGCCACAATAAAAATCAAAGTTCTTATTGAAGTCAATCCCGATGGTCGGTGGTATATCAATAATCCTCATGTCGTTGCTGAGAATTGGAATAATGTGGTCAGCTAACAGGTTTTGATGATTAGACAGATGTCTTGCGATTCGATCCCGCCACCATCTCAAATCGAAACAATCTGCATTCAATAGCGCCGTTGTAAAACGGCGTTTTTTTTGATTCTTTCAAACGCAGCATGCGTGGCAGATTGAGATCGGCAGTGAACAGGCAGGCCGTCCAACCGGCAAAACGTGATTTGAGTGTGCTGCCGAATGCACTAAAAAAAGCCGCAGCTAGTTCATCCGGTTCTTGCGCGCGATCGCCTCGCACACCGATGCGTTCGCCATACGGAGGATTGGCAATCAAAATACCAGCTTGCTCGGTAGGCGCTTTAATTTCTTGAGCTTCGATTTGTTTGAGGGGGACATCAAAAGCTATCCCCGCTCTTGTCAGATTATTGCGGGTCATGACGATCGCATCGCCAGAAATATCACTACCAAAAATCAAGGCGTCACTAACGACGTTGGGCGATGCAACTTCAGCTTTAATCGCTTGCCATTCGGCTTCGTCAAAGTTGATAAATTTTTCAAAGGCAAAAGATCGATTGATACCTGGGGGTATACCCGCAACCATTTGCGCGGCTTCGACTAATAAAGTACCCGAGCCGCACATAGGATCCAGCAGCGGCACGCCGGGCTTCCAACCCGCGACACGTAATAAGCCTGCGGATAGATTTTCACGCAAGGGAGCATCGCCAGTTTCTTCGCGCCAGCCACGTTTAAATAAAGGCTCGCCTGAGGTGTCGAGATATAGCGTAACGGTGCGCGCATCTAAAAAACCAGAAATACGCATATCGGGTGTGCGAGTGTCGATGGATGGTCGCTCGCCTTCACGATCGCGAAAACGATCGCAAATCGCATCTTTAATTTTTAGTGTAATGAATTCCAGGCTTTTGACCGGCGATTTGATGGCGGTGACATCGACACGCATCGTGTGACCTACATGGAACCAGTCTTCCCACGTTGATTCTAGGGCAAGGTCGTAGATATGATTTTCATTCGCATAGCTGCGGTGCGCGATACGCATCAACACACGTGAAGCGATACGCGAATGCAGATTTAATCGCATGGCATCCGACCACTGGCCCGAGCAGTGCACGCCACCGGGGACTTGGTTGTGTACTTTGAGCGTGCCACTTTGTTTGGCGATTTCGCCGATTTCTTCAGCGAGTGCGGCCTCTAAACCGCGAGGGCAGGGACAAAAATAGGAAAGTACAGTCGCCATGGATACCTTTTATCCGTAAATGATCAACAGTCCATACGTGTTGATCGTGGGTGATGAATGAATGTGTTGAGTGAATTTGTTCGATGAAGCCCACATCCCGTTGAAGGTCGGGATGTGCAGTCAGCTCTATTAACTCATCAAAGCGCGTTCAACAAATTCTAATCGATCTTGGCCCCAGAAACCTTCACCATCAACACAATACCAAGGAGCACCAAATACATTAGCTGCGATCGCTTCTTCGGTATTTTTGGCGAATTCGGCGGCAACAGTGTCGCCGGTCGATTGTTTGAGTAGTTCAGCACCATGCAAACCAAGATGATCGGCGATGGCAATTAAGGTGGGTTCATCAGTGATATTTTTTTCATCTTCCCAAACCGCATGGCCTAAGGCATGCGCAAGCTCCAGAGCTTTGTCCGTGCCATGTGTTTGCAGGGCAGCGATGATAAGTTTGGCACCGGGTTCCCCTGAAATAGGAAAAAACTTAGGATGCAGCGTCATGGGGATGCTCAGAAATTTACTCCAACGCTGTAGTTCAGCCAGACGATAGGCCTGACGTTGCGGTGGGCGCTGAGAAACAGGAATGCCACCTGAAACACTAAATACTTTGACTAAATCAGCCGGCTTTAAATGAATGGTAGCGTTATATTTTTTTGCCATGGCGACGAGTCGCGCATGACCCAGATATGACCAAGGTGAATGCGGAGCCATGTAGTAGTCAATTTTTTTAGTCATCGTTGTCTCGCAAAGAATTGTGTGATGAATTTATTAGAAGGGTTTTATTGGAATGGCTTTACTACGACCAGAATTACTACGGCGATCATGCCTAGCACTGGGGCTTCATTGAACCAGCGATACCAGATATGTGAATGAGTATTTTCGCCGTTCTCGAATTTTTTCAGCAAGCGTTTGCAGATGTGGTGATAACCGATCAGCAGTATGACCAAAACTAATTTTAGATAGAGCCAGATACTTTGCTGACCAATTCCATACATTAGCCACAACCATAGACCGAGAACTAAGGCAGGAATCATCAGTATTGTCATGAAGCGATACAGCTTGCGCGCCATAAGTAATAGACGTTCATTCACGACAGGATTCGTTTCCATCGCCAGGTTCACGAAAATTCTAGGCAGATAAAACAAACCCGCAAACCACGAAGAGACAA
This sequence comes from Polynucleobacter sp., assembly GCA_021737945.1. GTDB lineage: Bacteria > Pseudomonadota > Gammaproteobacteria > Burkholderiales > Burkholderiaceae_D > Pernthalerella. The sequence continues at coordinate 341,652 of JAIPCX010000001.1, read as the reverse complement.
ACACTATATGCAGAGCTTTAATCCACAGCATGCTTACACCCTCACTTCGCCATGACCCAGCACGACATATTTGAGTGAGGTTAAGCCTTCTAAGCCTACCGGGCCACGTGCATGCAGTTTATCGTTAGAGATACCAATCTCCGCACCGAGCCCATATTCAAAGCCATCAGCAAAGCGGGTTGAGGCATTCACCATAACGGAAGCGGAATCGACTTCACGCAAAAAGCGCATGGCATGCGTGTAATCTTCAGTGATGATGGAATCGGTATGTTGCGATGAATAGGTATTGATGTGATCAATCGCTTCATCGACATTGGTAACTACTTTGACAGCCAGAATGGCATCTAAGTATTCGGTGCGCCAATCTTCTTCCGTCGCTGCTGTCAGATGAGCATAGCCGGCAAGGATCTTTAAACTTTCAGGATCGCAGCGTAGTTCAACCTGCTTCTCTGCAAATAGCTTGGCTAATTCAGGTAAAACCGTAGCAGCGAGCGAACGCGCAATGAGTAAAGTTTCCATTGTGTTGCAGGTGCCATAGCGATGGCATTTCGCGTTGTAGCTTACTGGCAGTGCTTTGGCGATATCGGCTTTGTCGTCGATATACACGTGACAGATACCATCCAGATGTTTAATCATCGGCACTTTGGATTCTTTCATCAGGCGCTCGATCAAACTTTTACCACCGCGTGGCACGATTACATCGACAAACTCTGGCATGGCAATCAGTGCGCCGACTGCAGCACGATCGGTAGTCTCGACGATTTGCACAGCGTCGGCAGGTAAACCTGCACCAGCTAAACCTTCCTTCACAAGTTTTGCCAGCGCTTGATTGCAGTGAATCGCTTCAGAGCCGCCACGCAGTATGGTGGCGTTACCACTCTTGATGCACAATCCTGCTGCATCGACAGTCACATTCGGACGTGCTTCATAAATAATGCCAATCACGCCCAGTGGCACACGCATTTGCCCGACTTGTATGCCGCTAGGGCGATACTTCATATTACTGATTTCACCAATCGGGTCTGGCAGCGATGCGATTTGCTCTAAGCCTTCGGCCATGGTGGCAATCGCTTTTTCCGACAGTGTCAATCGATCAATCATGGCGGCTGCTAAGCCATTGCTACGCGCTTGTTCTACATCTTTTTGATTGGCGGCGGTGAGCAGTGCGGCATCGCGGCGTATTGCTTGCGCAATTAATTCAAGTGCGCGATTTTTTGAGGCGGTGTCGGCTTTGGCCATAGCACGTGCTGCTTTACGTGCCGACTGACCTAAGGTGTTCATGTAGTGTTGAATATCCATGACTAAATTCCTGTGTCGAATTTTTTTTATCGAGCAATTCGCATTGCCAACTGCAATAAAGCATCCCAAGGATCGCCGGCGAACGCTCGCGCACGTAAACCTTTAATCAATTTATCGATCTGAGCTGCTTCATGCATCGCTGTTTGTAAAGTCTTGAGCGTGACGCGCGCTATTGCATTCGGTATTAAACGCTCGCGCGGGCCCCAGATGCGATATTCCTTCATCAATATGGCTAGCGGTCGACCGTCATTCACGCCCAGCTTCAGTTTCAGAAGAATACGAATTTCTTCGGCCACGGCCCATAGCACGAGTGGTAAGGCTTCACCTTCACCTTTAAGGCCTTCGAGCATGCGCACTAGTCGGCTGACATCGCCAGACAGCATCGCTTCGGAAAGCTTAAACACGTCATAGCGTGCTACATTCAATACAGCGTCTTGTACTTGCTCGGCACTCAGTCTGCCTTCAGGATACAGCAGCCCAAGTTTACGAATCTCTTGATGAGCTGCGAGTAAATTACCTTCGACACGCTCCACCATGAAGTCGAGTGATATTTTGTCAGCACTTTGTCCTTGTGCTGCCAAGCGTTGGCCTATCCAGTTAGCTAGGTGAGGCCGCTCAACGACAGGAATATCGATATATACAGCGGCGCGCTGTAAGGCAGTTACCCAAGCACTTTTTTGTGCAGCCCAATCTAATTTGGGTAAGGTAATTAAGGTCAGCGTGTCGTCAGCCGTTGCCGCTGCTGCGCAATTAGCTGCGTAATCTTGTAAGGCTTGTCCACCTTCTTTCCCGGGTTTACCGGTAGGTATACGAAGCTCAATCATTTTTTTATCACCAAACAGTGACATCGATTGCTGGGTGGACGTGAGCTCGCCCCATTTGAAGTAGCGATCAACGATCAGTACTTCGCGTTCTGAAAATCCCGTGCTGCGTGCTTTTTTACGAATACGATCCGCGGCTTCCATGGCTAACAGATGTTCGTCACTTGCAATCACATACAGCGAGGCTAGTGATTTTTCGAGATGCGCATCAAGCGCTTCAGCGCGCACTTGCACTACCTGACCTATTGCTCTGGTTTGATCTGCGCTAATCGGCGCATGATTTGACTGACGGCGTCGGCACGAAGATCGTTATAAATTAATCGCTCTTCGGTTTCTTTCGCGACAGCCTGCGATTCGGAATAGCTCATGAATGTTTGTAATGCTAGCTCGGTATCATTCACGATTTGTACATTCTCTTTACCGATGACGTCGAAACGTAATCGATACAGCAAACTAAATTCACGCACCTGACCTTGGGCATTCAGCGTGAGGACTTTCTTTTCCTGACGCTCTGACAGTACGCGCACAGTAATTTCCGCCGATTTGCGATCGGTCGCAATCGCCGTATTGCCTTGAGAAAGGATGGCATTTCGAAGTTCGCGTTCTATCGGTGAGTTTTTCGCGATTTCGAGATGGACTGAGCTAAAAGGCAGGTTCGCGCTTGAGCGTGAGCCGCGCAACTGGAAACCGCAAGCGGCCAGCGGCAGTGTCATCATTAACGAAATCCACAGGCGGCGGTTGGTTTGCACGCAAGTCTCCTTCAGTTCAGTGTTAAGCGACGATGTTGACGAGTTTGCCAGGCACCACAATGATTTTCTTGGGTGTGCCTGTCAGATGTTTTTGTACATGTTCGTTAGCGAGCGCAGCCGCCTCGATACTGGCTTTGTCCGCAGTTTTTGGGACGATGATGCTACCCCGCAGCTTACCGTTGACTTGTATCATAAGCTCGATCTCGGCTTGCTCCAGTGCTGAGCTGTCGACCTTAGGCCAAGGCGCATCGAGAATATCCCCATGTGGCTTAGCGTAGCCCAAAGCATCCCACAATACATGGGTGATGTGAGGTGCTACCGGATATAACACACGCAAGAAGATACCTAAACATTCTGTCAGCACAGCGCGGCTACCGGCATCGTTAGCGTAGCTAGTACCTTCCAAAAGATTCAGCATTTTCATACAAGCTGAAACAACGGTGTTGTACTGCAGACGTTGATAGTCGTGATCGGCTTGCTGCAAAACTTTGTGTACTTCGCGACGTAAGGTTTTCAGATCAGCGGATAAATCGCTCGGTAAGATCGCATTGATATCAATGAGCTGTGCTTGTCCGTGCGCGAAATTCCACACACGACGCAAGAAGCGCTGTGCTCCTTCAACACCTGCGCCTGACCATTCCAGTGTTTGTTCAGGAGGCGAGGCAAACATGGTGAATAGTCGCGCAGTATCGGCGCCGTATTGGTCGATGATGGCTTGCGGATCAATGCCATTGTTTTTCGACTTGGACATTTTTTCCGTGCCGCCGATATGCACTGGCTGACCATCGGTAGTTAAGATGGCTGATACCGGACGACCTTTGTCATCCATTTTCAGCGTAACGTCTTCTGGATTGATCCAGATTTTTTTACCCGAAGCTTCTTCGCGAAAATAGGTTTCGTTAAGAACCATGCCTTGCGTGAGCAAGTTGGTAAATGGTTCATCAAATTTAATCAAACCAAAATCACGCATGACTTTGGTCCAGAAGCGCGCATACAGTAAATGCAGAACCGCATGTTCAATTCCACCGATATATTGATCCATCGGCATCCAGTAATCATTACGCTCATCTACCATGGCCTTGTCGCTACCCGGTGAGCAATAGCGCATGTAATACCAGGATGAATCCACAAAGGTATCCATCGTGTCGGTTTCACGGCGCGCAGCTTTGCCGCAGCTAGGACAATCGACGTTTAGAAATTTTTCATGTTTGTTGAGTGGATTGCCGCTACCGTCGGGTACACAATCTTCGGGTAATACCACCGGTAAATCTTTTTCAGGCACCGGCACATCACCACACGAAGGGCAGTGAATGATAGGAATCGGCGTGCCCCAATAACGCTGACGCGAGATGCCCCAATCGCGCAAGCGGTAGGTAATTTTTTTCTCGCCTAAATTTTTAGCCGACAGATCAGCGGCGACAGCATTCACAGCGTCGGGATAATTCAAGCCATCGTACTTGCCGGAATTAACGCAGCGACCTTGTTCTTTGTCGGCATACCACTCTTGCCAGGCATCGTCGCTATAGGTTTTTCCTTCAACACCAACCACAGCGTGAATCGGTAACTGATATTTTTTAGCGAACGCAAAATCACGCTCGTCATGTGCGGGCACACCCATCACTGCGCCATCGCCATACGTAATAAGAACGTAGTTACCCACCCATACATCAATCGCTTTGCCCGTTAATGGATGCGTGACAGTTAAGCCTGTGGGCATCCCCTTTTTTTCCATCGTGGCCATGTCGGCTTCAATCACACTTCCTTGCTTGCACTCGGTAATGAAGGTCGCTAATGCAGGATTTGATTGAGCGGCATACGTTGCCAGCGCGTGTTCAGGTGCAACGGCACAGAAAGTCACGCCCATGATGGTATCGGGGCGAGTGGTAAAGACCCACATTTTTCCATCGCTGATTAATTCACCTGCAGCGTTTTTTATTTGATGAGGAAATGCAAAACGAACACCGGTTGATTTGCCAATCCAGTTTGCTTGCATGATGCGTACGCGCTCTGGCCAACCGGGTAATTTATTTTCTACGTGATCTAAGAGTTCTTCGGCATAGTCGGTGATGCGCGCGTAGTACATAGGAATTTCGCGCTTTTCAATTACCGCGCCTGAACGCCAGCCGCGTCCGTCAATCACTTGTTCATTCGCGAGCACGGTTTGATCGATAGGATCCCAATTCACCGTACCTGTTTTTTTATAGACGATGCCTTTTTCCAGCATCTTCAAAAACATCCACTGATTCCACTTGTAATAGTCAGGGCTGCAGGCAGCCATTTCACGCGACCAGTCAATCGCCAGGCCCATGGCCCGCATCTGCACCTTCATGTATTCGATGTTGGCGTAGGTCCATTGAGCGGGTGGTACGCCATTGGCCATTGCTGCATTTTCAGCGGGCATACCAAACGCATCCCAGCCCATGGGCATTAATACGTTGTAGCCGCTCATGCGCAGCTGTCGTGCCATCACATCATTGATCGTGTAGTTGCGCACATGGCCCATGTGTAGCTTGCCGGAAGGGTAGGGCAACATGGAACAGGCATAGAACTTCTTTTTTTCGCGACCTTGTGCATCGCGTGCGTGTTCGACCACCTTATAGGCATCAATGTTGTTCCAGTGTTCCTGGGCCGAACGTTCGACATCGGCCGGGCTGTATTTCTCTTGCATGACGAGTGATGGGGGAGTGTGAGGTTAGCCGTGCATTATACCGGCTGGTACCCCTCTGAAGGGACATGGCGGTGACTCGAAAGAGTTGCCAAAAGCGCGCGGTCGCGCCTTTTGTCAGAAGGGCATGTGTAGGTGCTAAATTCGTGGTCGTTTAGACCACTATAGCTAGTGCAACCATGAAAAATTATTTGCCGGCGTCTTTGGGGTCAGTCACAAAGCCAATCTTAGTCATACCGCCGGTTTGCGCTGCTGCCATCACTTGGGCGATAACTTCGTAGCGAGTCGATTTATCTGCACGTAGTTGCAACTCGGGCTGAGGTTTTTTCTCAACAGCGGTAGCAATTCGGGTCGCTAACTCTTCGCGCGTGATCGCTGCATTATTCCAAAAGAGTTTGCCATCAGCATTGATTGCTAAGGTAATAGTCTCGGGTTTTTCGGGGGCGGCTTGCGATTGTGCGTTGGGCAGTTCTAATTTGATCGCGTGCGTGAATAGGGGTGCGGTGATAATAAAAATCACCAGTAGCACCAGCATCACGTCGACCATAGGCGTGACGTTAATGTCGGCCATGGGTCCTGCTTGATTGTTATCGTTAAATCCACCGAATGCCATGCTGATGTCTCCGCTGTAAAAGGTGATTAGCGCGTGGTGCGAACGCGAGTGCCGGTGGTCAGATGCGCGTGCAAGTCATGGGCGAATGCATCCAGCTCAGACAGCGTGACACGATTAACTCGCGTGAAAGCGTTATAGCCCAGCACGGCGGGAATAGCGACCACCAGACCAATCGCGGTCATGATCAGTGCCTCGCCCACTGGGCCGGCCACTTTATCGATTTGTATGGTGCCAGCCGCTGACACAGCCGCCAACGCATGGTAGATGCCCCACACGGTACCGAACAAACCAATGAATGGTGCGGTTGATCCGACTGAAGCAAGCAATGTTAATCCGCTCTCTAGCCGCGATGACACGCGATTGATTTGCTGACGCAGCGTGCGTGTGACTAACTCGCCCGGATCAACACTCGCATTCAATGATTGGCTTTTAGCTTTGATATTCACGGCCTCGACTGCATGCGTGGCCAAGGGTGCGTAAACGTGTTCGGTATCGGCGTGCTTGAGCAAATTAATCGCATCATCCATGGTGGGCGCATCCCAAAAACTCTCGAGTACACCTGCGCTCATGCGTATGCGCCAAGAAGTCCACGTCTTGGAGACGATGTAGTACCAGCTGATGACGGACATCAGCAGTAACACATACGCCACGGTGTGGGTAATGGCATCGCCTTGTGCCCAGTAGTGGGCTAAGCCGAGAGTTTGGTTGAGGTTATCGTTCATGATGGAGAATTTACCAGTAAGAGATGGTTAATTTAGCCTGAAAGTATGTGGAGCAGAGAACCATTCATCGATGGGTTTGCCATCGCTGCCAGTCGACGGGGTAAACCGACAGTTTTTTATCGCCTCTAGCCATGCTTGATCCAATCTTGGATATCCGCTGGAGGATTTTAATTCGACATCACCGGCTGTGCCGTCGCTCTTTACCAGCACTTTTACCACCACAGTGCCCTTTTCATTCATTCGTTTCGAGATCGTGGGATAGGGCGATTCGCACGCTCCTACGTATTGTGCGCTCGAACCCGACGAACTTTTTGCCGGAGTCGGTGCGGGAGCTGGCGGCGGCGCAGGTTTGGCAACTGCTTCTGGTGCTGGTGCTGGCGCAGGTGTTGGCGTAGGTGTCGGCGCTGGCTTAGGCGGCGCTTCAGGAGTAGGCGTCACGGCTTTAGCCGGTTCGGGTTTAGGCGGCTCCGGTCGCTGTTCTACCACTTTAGGCGGCTCTGGCCTAACCGGTTCGGGCTTGGGCGGTTTCGGCGGCTCGGGTTTTTTAGGTTCAGGCTTAGGTGGCGGCGGTGGCGGCGGCTCTAATTTTTTAGGCTGAATTAATTCGATGATGACCGGTGGAGGGTCTATCTCTTTGTGAACGTGTTCGAGCATGCCTGAGATGACCAGCATCACGAGTAGCACGTGCAATCCCATTGCGGTTGCAATGGAAATACTGGAATGCCGGGAAATCATCGCTGACGCTGCAAACTAGTTTGAAGAGCTTGGGTGCGCTTAGCGCAGCCCAAGCACATCCTGCATATCGAATAGTCCGCTCGACTGATTCTGCAAGAAACGCGCAGCTCGCAGGCTGCCATGAGCGTAGGTCACTCGGCTCGATGATTTATGGGTGATTTCTATGCGCTCACCAATACCTGCGAATAGAACGGTGTGGTCACCCACAATATCGCCACCCCGTATGGTGGCAAAACCTATGGATGAAGGATCGCGTTCGCCGGTCACGCCTTCGCGTGCGAAAACACCGACGTCTTTCAGATCGCGGTCCAGTGCGCTGGCGATTACCTCACCCATTTTTAACGCTGTACCCGAAGGCGCATCGACTTTGTGGCGATGATGCGCTTCGATGATTTCTATGTCGTAGCCATGCGAAAAACTCTTCGCAGCTAGTTCCAGCAATTTCATGGTGACATTCACACCCACACTCATGTTGGGTGCAAATACAATAGCGGTTTTTTTCGCTGCATTGGCAATCGCTGCTTTACCAGCGTCGTCAAAGCCGGTGGTGCCGATAATCATTTTGATGCCGTGTTCAGCGCAATAGGCTAGATGTTTGAGCGTGCCTTCTGGGCGCGTGAAATCGATCAAATACTCTGCATTCGTCAAGCCTTTGGCTAGATCAGACTCAATGGGTACACCGGCAGGTTGACCGAGGAAGGCGGCAGCGTCGGTACCCAATACAGGTGAGCCCGGTAGATCGAGTGCGCCAGCCAGCGTGGCCTGATCATCAGCAACGATAGCTTCAATCAGCATGCGGCCCATACGGCCGGAGGCGCCGGCGATGGCGATCTTCATGGATTTCATGGATAAGTGCTTACAGTCGGATTTTATTTTTTAGGTGCAGCGAGTTGGTCGAGATAGTCTTTTTCCTGAGGCAGATCGCCGCCCTCAAAGCGCTCAACCCGACCTTCTTTAAAGAACACGGATACGCGGCTGGTAGTGATTTGGCCATCGCCGCGACGCATGCGGAAAGGGTAGTCCCAGCGCTGAGCATGAAATACATCGGTTAACAGCGGTGTGCCCATCACGAAGCGAACTTGTTCAGGCGTCATGCCGACTTTGAGCTGCGACACCATTTCTTTTGAAACGAAATTTCCTTGTTGGACGTTAGCGCGATATATGGGCAACACACCAAACAGTTTTTTCGATTGCGTTGTTTGAACTATGCCGGCTTCAGCGGGCGCGGCGCTTTGCTCAGGGGTCGCTGGCTTGCTGGCAAAAGGGTTCAGAGCGCAGCCGCTCAGAAATAGCGCGCTGCTGCTCAAGGCAACGGCAGCCATGCATGATTTTAGGTACGTAGCGGAACAACTGGACGAGTGCTGCATAAACTTCATGAGAGGTGCTTTCGTTGAGCGCAGTAGGTAAACGCTATATGATAAAGCAGTTCAAGTTAAATAAGCGAAAACATGCCGCCCAAAACCGCCGATCTGAAATCCAGTGGACTGAAAGCTACCCTGCCTAGGCTAAAAATCTTAGAGATTTTCCAAAATAGCAGCGTGCGCCACTTATCCGCCGAGGATGTTTACAAGCTGCTGTTGACCGAGAATCTTGATGTCGGACTGGCAACAGTTTATCGTGTGCTGACACAGTTTGAGCAGGCTGGCTTGCTAAGTCGGCATCATTTTGAGTCCGGCAAAGCAGTTTTTGAACTGAATCAAGGCTCGCACCATGATCATTTAGTGTGCCTGGATTGCGGCTTGGTGGAAGAATTTTTTGACGAAGAAATCGAACGTCGGCAGCACAGCATCGCTGAACAGCGCGGTTTCACTCTAGCCGAGCATGCGTTGGCTCTTTACGGTAATTGCACTAAAGAGGCTTGCCCGCATCGGGAGCAATAAGAAAAAAGCGGTGGCTTAACTACGTCGTGATGCTTGTTTTAAGAATGCGACAGCGCGCTGGAAAGTAAGCGAGCGGTGATGTCGACAATCGGAATCACGCGCTCATAGGCCATGCGGGTTGGCCCGATCACACCGAGTGTGCCAACTATCTTTCCGTTAGCTTCGTAGGGCGCGGTGACGATACTCATATCTTCCAACGGCATCAGATGCGATTCACCACCAATAAAAATTTGTACGCCGCTCGCTTTGCTTGACGTATCCAGCAGCGTTGCTAGTCCGGTTTTTTGCTCAAAAATATCAAATAATTTTCGCAATGAACTCATGTTGGTTGACAGGTCGTCAATCGACAGTAAATTACGCTCACCAGAAATCACCACATCTTCGGTGTCATCGCTCATGGCATCCGTGCCTGCTTCAACGGCGGCGTGCATTAGCCGCATCATGTCGTTGCGTAATTCACGTAACTCATCATTAAGTTTGATGCGCACCGCATCAAACGACAACCCCGAATAATTTTGGTTGATGTAATTAGCCGCTTGCACGAGTTGGCTGGGTGAGTAATCGGTTTCGGTCAACAGCAAACGGTTTTGTACATCGCCATTCGGAGCGACGATGACCAACAAAATACGTTTTTCTGAGAGGCGCAGAAATTCAATTTGCTGAAAGGTCATTTCCCGTCGTGGTGCGAGTACGACTCCAGCGAAATGAGATAACGAGGAAAGTACTTGTGCTGCACTGGCGATAATTTTTTGCGACGAAGCACCGGATTGCAGCCGCGACTCAACCGTGCTTTCATCAATGGTTTGAACGGTGAGCAAACTATCGACAAATAGTCGATAGCCGCGCGGAGTGGGGATGCGGCCGGCCGACGTATGAGGGCTGGCCACCAAGCCTAGCTCTTCCAGGTCGGACATGATGTTGCGTATGGTCGCCGGAGAAAGCTCAAGGCCAGAAATTTTTGCCAGCGCGCGTGAGCCCACCGGCTGTCCGTCCGCAATGTAGCGTTCTACAAGTGCCTTCAGTAGCGTCTGTGCGCGAATATCGAGTTGCATGTCCTTATTCTATCGAGCCCAGGGGTAGTGCGCCAGTTTCCTTAACTCAGAAAGCAAAATTGTTAGCACCCAACCCTCAATCTTCCAGATCTTTCAGCCAGCTTGGGCTTCGTTAAGCGTCACGTTTGCTGCTAGTTATGGTCTAATCTTGAGCATGTCTGTCGCAAATCCCAATCCCACATCACGTTTTTCTTCGGTCGCCATCATCGGTAAGCACGGTGAATTTGGCGCCAGTAGCAGTGCTTTGGGTGAATTGGCGGATTTTCTCGAGCATCGCGGGCTTAGGGTTGTATTTGAAGCGGCAACCGCGCAGGACCTTCAACGCAGCAAGCTGGTATCCATGACATTGGCAGAGATTGGCCAAGATGCCGATGTCGCCATCGTAATTGGTGGTGATGGAACAATGTTGGGTATTGCGCGCCAGTTAGCGCCGTTTGATGTGCCGTTAATTGGTGTTAATCAGGGTCGTTTGGGTTTTATGACTGATATCGCCTTTGAACGCATGCTGCCTGTGTTGAGCGATATGTTGGACGGTCAGCTGGAATCAGAGCGACGCGCTCTGCTCGAAGGAATCGTACATCGTCAAGGCAAGGAAATTTTTCGTTCCGTCGCATTCAATGATGTTGTGGTGTCGCGCGGAGCTGGTGCCGGCATGGTGGAATTGCGTGTCGAGGTCGATGGACATTTCATGTACAACCAACGCTCTGACGGCTTAATTATTTCAACGCCCACAGGTTCGACGGCGTATGCCTTGGCCGCGGGTGGGCCGATTCTTCATCCTGAACTGCGCGGTACAGTGTTGGTGCCGATTGCGCCGCATGCGCTGTCGAATCGCCCGATTGTGCTTTCCGAAAGTTGTGAAATTGTGGTTGAGTTGGCTAGTGGTCGTGATTGCAGCGTAAATTTTGATATGCAATCACTCACCAGTCTTTATCATCACGATCGTGTTACGGTGCGTCGCTCAGTGCACAGTATTCAATTCTTGCATCCACAAGGATGGAGTTACTACGATACCTTGCGTGAGAAATTGCACTGGAATGAATATCCCTCCGTGCTAGGGCAGCTAAAATAGTGCTTTTATCCTTTTAGTTCCTGTCATTTTTCCTCCGACTACCCATGCTGCGCACGCTCATCATTCGTGATTTTGTGATCGTTGAAGCGATCGAGATCGAACCGCCGGCTGGTTTCAACGTCTTTACCGGTGAAACGGGCGCTGGAAAATCGATCTTGATTGATGCATTAATGTTGGCCTTAGGTGGCCGTGCCGATGCCAGCGTAATTAGAGAAGGTGCATCCAAAGCCGATATTGCTGCCGAATTTACCGGTGAATTTGATGCAGCTGTGCTGACTTGGTTAGACGAACACGAATTTGTGTCGGAAGATGGCCAATTACTGCTGCGGCGCGTGATTGATAGTAGCGGACGATCGAAGGCATTCATCAATGGCATAACCGCCACGGTGACTCAGTTGCGCGAAATCGGTGAGATTTTGGTGGATATTCATGGTCAGCATGCGCATCAATCGCTGCTGAAGGCCGAATCACAACGTGCATTATTAGATGCTCATGCCGGATTGAATGACGATGTCATTAAAGTAGCGCAGGCATTTAAAAATTGGCGTGCTGTGATTAAACAGCGTGAAGAATTTGAGCGTGATGCAAAAAATGTTTTGCTTGAGCGTGAACGACTTCAGTGGCAGGTCGGCGAATTAGAAAAATTAGCGGCGCGTCCGGGTGAGTGGGCCGATATTGGCAATGAGCACAGCCGACTTTCGAATGCCGCAAGCTTGATTGAAGGCGCACAAAGCGCACTTGATTTACTGTCTGAATCGGAATCTAGCCCGATGTTGTCGCAGCTCTCATCGATCGCGCAAAAATTAGGCAAGCTGGCCGACGTAGACGACAAACTAAAGCCAGTCATGGAAGCCTTAGAGCCTGCGCGCATTCAGTTACAAGAAGCGGTGTATGCGCTGAATGATTATCTGGGTCGAATTGAAATGGACCCGCAACGTTTGCGAACGGTGGAGTCGCGCCTTGAGGCGCTGCATTCAGCGTCACGAAAATTTAATGTCCCCGCGGATGAACTGCCGAATGAATTTTTAAAATTATCTGAGCGTTTGCATCAGCTAGCTGATGCGACCGACCTCGATGCCTTGCGTGCGCATGAAGAAAAATTGGGGCTGGCCTATCAATCGCTGGCTACCAAACTTTCTAAGGCGCGTACTAAAGCGGCCAGCTCATTGTCAACCGCGGTGACGGCGGCCATGCAAGAGCTATCGATGTCGGGCGGGCGCTTTGATGTGGCCTTAAATCCGATAGAACCGGCGGCATATGGCAACGAACAAATAGAATTTTTGGTGGCTGGTCATGCAGGCACGACGCCACGTCCGTTGGCGAAGGTAGCCTCGGGTGGTGAGTTGGCGCGTATTGCCTTGGCGATTTCAGTCATTGCCTCTAGTGCTACCAGCACGCCGACATTAATTTTTGACGAAGTCGATAGCGGTATCGGCGGTGCGGTAGCCGAGGTGGTTGGACGTCTGCTTAAGCGTTTGGGGCAGGAGCGTCAGGTATTGTGCGTGACCCACTTACCGCAGGTGGCTAGCCAGGCTGGCCATCATTTTCAAGTTAGCAAAGGTTCGACTGCAGAGGGCCGAACCGTGTCACGGATTACTCCTTTATCAGCGGCTGAGCGCGTTGAAGAAATTGCGCGTATGCTCGGCGGCCTAGAAATTACGGCGACCACGCGCAAGCATGCGCGCGAGCTACTGGCCTCCTGAGCATAAAACAGAAAGGTTTTTTTAATGGGCTTCAACTCAGAACCCTCATACAGCCATGGCAGTCTAAGCAAGACCGCTGTGGTATTTGCTAATTTGGGTACACCCGACGCTCCCACACCAGCTGCGGTAAAGGTCTATCTGAAGGAATTTTTGTGGGATCCGCGCATCGTCGAGATTCCTCGTCTGCTTTGGTGGATTATTTTGAACGGGATAATTTTGCCGTTCCGCTCGCGCCAATCCGCAGAAAAATACGCATCGATTTGGACCGATCAAGGTTCACCTTTAAAAGTACACACTGAACGACAGGCCGAGGCCTTGCAGTCAGCGTTAAACGCACGCGGGCACAGCTTACGTGTGATGTATGCCATGCGTTATGGAAATCCAAGTTTGCCGAGTGTCTTAGACCAGCTAAAGGTTGACGGCTACGATCGTATTTTGGTTTTGCCTGCCTATCCCCAATATTCGGGTACGACAACCGCATCGATATTTGATCGAGTTTTTTCGCACTACACCCAAATACGAAATGCGCCTGAGCTTCGTTTCATCAAGCACTATCACGATGATGATGCGTATATCGAAGCGCTCGCTACGACCGTGCGCGCGCATTGGGAGCAGCATGGGCGGCCCGATAAATTAGTCATGAGTTTTCATGGTGTACCGAAGCGAACCTTGTTGCTGGGTGATCCGTATCACTGTGAGTGCTACAAGACGGCGCGTTTGGTGGCGACTAAATTAGGCTTGAGCAAGGACGAGTACCTCGTTACTTTTCAATCGCGTTTTGGAAAAGCGGAATGGTTGCAACCGTATACCGCGCCCACGCTGGTTGAGCTGGCTCAAAAAGGGGTGGGCCGTGTGGATGTTATCTGCCCCGGATTTACCAGTGATTGTCTTGAGACGCTAGAAGAAATTTCTATGGAGGCGCGCGAAGACTTTTTGGGCGCTGGCGGTAAGGCCTTTCATTACATACCTTGCCTGAATGAGCTTCCGCAATGGATAGACGCGATGGCCGCAATTGTTGAGAAGCACACCTTGGGTTGGCCTACGGGTTCAGACCCAGAAAGCCATCAGCGCTTGCAGAAAGATGCCGAAATAGGAAGAGCGCGTGCGCTCGAGCTAGGCGCGACGGATTGACATAAATCACCCGTGACATGAATCGGGGGCCTGTGGCCCCCGTTTTTTTTGTGTATTTCACCAGACCCGCTTGAAAAGCCTTATTCAATCCCCATATGCTGCCCAGTGTTATTGCAAGTAATTGATTTAGTTGGAGAACTTATGAATCAAGCAGAATCGCAGCCAGGTCAGCAAGCAGGTCAGACTGAACCTGAGTTGCCTAAAGATTTGGCAGACAACGCGACCTTTACCGCCGATGAGCTAGCTCAGCAGGCGATGGAAGGCGGGCTAGACCTAGGTCAGCGATTGACCGAGGCAGAAGCCAAACTGGCCGAGAAGCAGGATGCATTTTTGCGCGCCAAAGCCGACGCCGAAAATATTCGGCGCCGTGCTCAGGAGGATATCTCCAAGGCGCACAAATTTGCGATCGAGGGCTTTGCTGAAGCTTTGTTGCCCGTGAAGGATAGCCTGGAGATGGCGCTCAAAATCGAGGTGCCCTCGGTTGAGTCGCTCAAAGAAGGCGTGGACATGACCTTGAAGCAGTTGGTCGCTGCGTTTGAGCGAAATCGTTTGGTTGAACTCGATCCCAAGCCGGGTGAGAAGCTCGACCCGATGAAGCATCAGGCGATTTCTATGGTGCCCTCGGAGCAAGAGGCCAACACGATAGTGAGCGTACTGCAAAAGGGTTACATGATTTCTGATCGTTTGTTACGGCCGGCATTGGTGACGGTGTCTCAATAGTTTCATGTGTCTTGAAACTTGAGCTAAACGCCACATATCAGAACTATAGACAGATTCAGTACTACAGACATTGAACTAGTTATTTAAGGAAAACATCATGAGCAAGATTATTGGCATTGATCTGGGAACGACGAATTCCTGTGTCGCCATCATGGAGGGTGGTCAACCGAAGGTTATCGAAAATTCGGAAGGCGCACGTACCACGCCGTCTATCATCGCTTATCAAGAAGATGGGGAAATTCTCGTTGGCGCACCTGCTAAGCGTCAGGCTGTTACCAATCCTAAGAATACGCTGTTTGCAGTCAAGCGCCTGATCGGTCGTAAGTTCGATGAAAAAGAAGTGCAGAAAGACATCGGTCTGATGCCTTACGAAATCATGAAAGCGGATAACGGTGACGCTTGGATTTCAGTGCGCGACAAAAAACTCGCGCCACAACAAACTTCTGCGGAAATCCTCCGCAAAATGAAGAAAACTGCCGAAGATTATTTGGGCGAAGAAGTGACTGAAGCCGTTATTACCGTACCAGCTTATTTCAATGATGCGCAACGCCAGGCAACTAAGGATGCAGGTCGTATTGCAGGTCTGGATGTCAAACGCATTATCAATGAGCCGACTGCCGCTGCACTGGCTTTTGGTTTAGACAAAGGCGGTAAAGGCGATCGCAAGATTGCGGTGTATGACTTGGGCGGCGGTACTTTTGACGTGTCGATCATTGAGATCGCCGATGTCGATGGCGAGATGCAGTTCGAAGTGCTTTCAACCAATGGTGATACTTTCTTAGGCGGTGAAGATTTCGATCAGCGCATCATTGATTTCATTATTGATGAATTCAAAAAAATTAATGGCGTAGATTTATCTAAAGATCCGATCGCTTTGCAGCGTATTAAGGCATCCGCTGAGCGTGCCAAGATTGAATTATCGTCCTCGCAGCAGACTGAAATTAACGAGCCTTACATTGCGATGGCGAATGGCGCGCCTATGCACCTTAACTTGAAGATGACCCGCGCTAAGCTCGAGTCCTTAGTTGAGGAATTGATTTCCAAGACGATCGAGCCTTGCCGTATCGCGATTAATGATGCGGGTGTCAAAGTGGCTGATATCGACGACATCATTCTGGTCGGTGGCATGACTCGTATGCCTAAGGTGCAAGAAAAAGTTAAAGAGTTTTTTGGTCGTGAGCCACGCAAAGACGTAAATCCTGATGAAGCTGTCGCTGTAGGCGCTGCAATTCAGGGTTCGGTTCTTTCAGGTGATCGTAAAGATTTGTTGTTGCTGGATGTGACTCCGCTGTCATTGGGTATTGAAACTCTTGGTGGTGTGATGACCAAGATGATCAAGAAAAACACCACGATTCCAACGAAATTTAGCCAAGTGTTTTCTACCGCAGAAGATAACCAGCCAGCCGTCACGATTAAGGTGTATCAAGGTGAGCGTGAAATGGCTACCGGTAATAAGAGCTTGGGTGAATTTAATCTCGAAGGTATTCCACCGTCACAGCGTGGCACACCTCAAATTGAAGTGACGTTTGATATCGATGCGAATGGTATTTTGCATGTGGGTGCAAAAGACAAAGCGACCGGTAAAGAAAATAAAGTCACCATCAAAGCGAATTCCGGACTCACGGAAGATGAGATACAGAGTATGGTGCGTGACGCTGAAGCGAATGCTGAAGATGACAAACGCTTAAAAGAACTCGCCGAAGCGCATAACCAAGGTGATGCTTTAGTTCATTCGACTCGCAAAGCATTGACTGAGCATGGTGACAAGCTCGACGCGGGTGAGAAAGAAAAAATTGAAGCTGCCATCAAGGATCTTGAAGATGTGTTGAAAGGTGCTGACAAAGCAGCGATTGACGCCAAGGTGGAAGCGCTCTCGACAGCATCGCAAAAGCTGGGTGAAAAAGTATATGCCGATATGCAAGCACAGCAAGCGGCCTCTGGCGCGGCTGCCGGTGCAACATCTGGCGAAGCAGCTGCAGGTGCTAAGTCCGCCGAACACGATGTGGTCGATGCGGACTTCAAGGAAGTAAAAGACAAATAATTTTTCCCTCGTCATGCAGCTAGCCTGCATCGACGACGCCGGGCTGGAGCGCTGTATTGCCTCCTGCCCGGTTTTTTGCATGGATATGTGAGATGGCTAAACGTGATTTTTACGAAATACTTGGCGTAGCAAAGAATGCGTCAGAGGATGAGATCAAGAAGGCGTATCGCAAGCTGGCGATGAAGCATCATCCTGATCGAAATCCCGATAGCAAGGGCGCTGAGGATAAATTCAAAGAAGCCAAGGAAGCGTATGAAATGCTTTCTGATCCTCAAAAGCGCGAAGCCTATGATCGTTATGGCCATGCAGGTGTTGATCCGAATATGGGCGGCGGCGGTGGCGCAGGGGCAGGCGGATTCTCGGATGCCTTTGGCGATATCTTCGGTGATATTTTTGGTGGTGGCCGTGCGCGTGGTGGCCCGCAAGTTTATCGCGGTGCCGATCTTCGCTATAACTTAGACATCACACTCGAGCAGGCGGCGAATGGTTTCGAAACCACGATACGCGTGCCTTCTTGGAATGAATGCGATACCTGTCATGGCTCCGGCGCAAAGCCAGGAACCTCGCCAACGACGTGCGGTACCTGCGGTGGCCATGGTCAGGTTCGAATGCAGCAAGGTTTTTTCAGTATTCAACAAACCTGCCCCAAGTGTCATGGCACAGGCAAGGTCATACCTGATCCGTGCGGTGGCTGCGCTGGTTCTGGCCGAATAAAACGGAATAAAACGCTGGAAGTAAAAATCCCAGCCGGTATTGACGATGGCATGCGAATTCGCTCAACCGGTAACGGCGAGCCGGGCATGAATGGTGGCCCGACCGGTGATTTGTATGTTGAAATTCATATCAAACAGCACGCCGTATTTCAGCGTGATGGTGATGATCTGCATTGCGAAATGCCGATCTCGTTTGCGCGTGCCACTTTGGGCGGTGAAATTGAAGTGCCTACCTTAGGTGGGAAAGTATCGTTCACTGTGCCTGAGGGTACGCAAACCGGAAAAACTTTCCGCTTGCGCAGTAAAGGTATTAAGGGCGTGCGCTCTGGTATTGCTGGCGATTTGTTTTGCCATATTTTGATTGAGACGCCAGTTAAACTCACGGACAAGCAGAAAGAACTCTTGGAAGAATTCGATAAGTTGACCGAAGCAGGCGGTGCTAAACATAGTCCGCAAAGCAAATCCTGGATGGATAAAGTCAAAGAATTTTTCGGATAAGCTACCAGAAATAATCTCATGGCTGAAGCGAGTTTCGCAAAGCGAAATGCTTTGCTTCATGCCATGCGTCACATAATTTCGTGTCCCACAGCAGTGCATGCAGTTCATAAAATTCGCAATAAATCAGTAGCTCACTAAGAAATTTCTTGCTGCTTTCAGATTTTTCTCAAACTCCCGCATCAACTCGCTTTACCTCATCGCTGCGAATTCTTGAATTTTGCGAACACATTCGTGTTTCGATTTTGTCGACCCCTTGCTTTTATCTCATGACAGGTTGTGAAATTTGATTTGCGCTTAGCTGCATCTTCTTTCCCTTGTAGAGTCTGCGGTATATAGAAAATTTTCAGGCGTGTGCATAATTTTCTACTCCGCATGACTTCAGGCAAAAAGCAATGAAAGAAAAATTTATCTCTTCATACTTGTGTCAGCTATTGATTAGGTATGTAAAAGAGAAGCGAGATAACGAATTTGAGCAAGCCTTAGTGCGTGTCTTGATTGGCTTGGTGTTAATTTATTATTTCAATGATCTGCAATTCTCCCAAGCGCAGGCAGTTGCGGCTAATGCGCTGAATCTAGTTTTCGTCCCATCTCTATTTGTTATTGCTGCCGTATCGATGGCGGCATGCGTCTATTTTTGGCCGGGTGAAATGCCTATCCGGCGCATCTTGTCCATATTGTTGGATATTGCTTCCTTAACGTACTTGCTTTTAGTAGGTGGTAGTCACGCTGCGCCACTGTGTTTTCTATATCAGTGGATAGTTATCGGCTACGGTTTTAGATTCGGAAGAACCTATTTGCTCATCGCCCTGGTTTTGGCACTAAGCGGATTTGGACTGGTGATCGTGGTAGAGCCGTATTGGCAGGAAGATCAAGGGCTTGCTGTTGGGCTATGGTTGGGTACCTTGTTGATATCCATGTATTCAAGCACATTGATAGGTCGTCTGTACAAGGCGCTCGAGCGAGCGGAGGAGGCAAATATTGCCAAAAGGCAGTTCATTTGCTCGGTGAGTCATGAATTGAGAACGCCTCTAAATGCCATCATAGGTATGATTGATTTGATGCGAAGTACGCAGCTCGATCGTGATCAAATCGAGATGCTCGATTGCCTCACTGCGACTTCGCAAGTCATGCTTACCCAGATCGAAGATGTCTTGGATTTTTCAAAAATAGAAGCAGGAAAAATGTCGGTCGAATCAGTGCAATTCGACCTGTATAAAATCATTCAAGGCATCTTGGATATTTTCCGCTATCGCATCGATCCTTTTCAAATTCATCTTAGTCATAGCATTTGCTCCGATGTCCCATTTCAAATCAATGGTGATCAGCACCATCTAAAGCAAATATTAGTCAATCTGATTGGTAATGCTGTCAAATTTACCGAGCAAGGAAGAATCTCCGTAGGCGTTAGTCTCGTAGCAAAGTCGTTGGGTCATATACGTCTGCGATTTTCAGTCAAAGACACAGGTATTGGCATTCCAATGTGTGCGCAAGACAAAATATTTGAGAGCTTTACCCAAGCCGATGAATCGACCACACGCCGCTTTGGTGGAACTGGATTAGGTACAACTATTTGTAAACAATTAGTTGAATTGATGGGTGGGCAAATAGGGTTTAGCAGTATTCAAGGTGAGGGAAGTGAATTCTGGTTCGAGCTGGAATTTGGTATAGAGGCGAAATCAGAGCCTGTTTCTTCAGAACTGGCTGTGGCCTCCATTCGTTCGCTGGTATTTAGTCCTGCGCGAAGTCAACCGAATGTAATTGCGCAAATACCTTTTTCCGCAACAATGATATTGCTTGATAGTGCAAATTCTAGTCCGCCCCCAAAAGCATCGCCCTGTAGCATGGTGATGGTTGTCACGGAAGAGTTATAGCCGCAAATTCGCGTATAGAGACCCTCAATGCAGAGTTTTCCGTAGTGCATTAATCCTTCTCGATTACGTGTTCTGATGAGTTCAACAAATAATGCTAAATCTCCACCCAAGTTAAATACTTTTGGGTGTCTTGAGCCTATAACGCAATAGTCGACAGGCTGCCATTGATTTTCATGAAAATGCATCCCTTTATGTTGCTCTAGTTGATGCACGCTGTGATGCAACTCTTCAAGCATGTCTGAATTAAAACAAGGGACGCCCGTTGGATTCATATAGGTCGATAACGCTTTGAGTGATGGGTTATAGTCCTGCACAATTTGTTGATACTGACGACGCGGAGCCGAATAGATGCTCGTTGTTGCCAATGTAGGATTACGAACGACGTTGTATGCTGACATGGGGGTTCTCCCTTGTGTTCAATAAATGACTATTGTGGTTTCGGCCTAACTTGCTTTACATTACGTCTTGAATTACTGCTGCCTTTTACTGCTTGATTGAATCGATGAAGCGCGTTTCATAGATTTGCGATCCATCAATTTTTGTCAAGTGATACTGAGTCTAGAAAAAAATAGAAAGATTAAAAAAATTATTAGTAATATTTCGATCGTTACTAACATTGGTTGAATTTTTTACCAATTAAATATCTTAAAAATTTTTCATCAGGAGCAAAATCTTTTTCGTGGTTCGCCGGGTAGATTGACTGGGTTACAATGCGGACAATGTGCTTTGAAAGACTGAGATGAGCGATAGAAAATTCGATAAGGCGCTACGCCAGCTGGTTGCAAACAACAAGGAATGGGCCGCGTCCATGACTGCGCGTGACCCCGATTTTTTTTCCAAACTGATGTCGCAACAGTCGCCAGAATTTTTGTGGATAGGTTGTTCCGATAGCCGTGTTCCAGCCAACACCATTGTTGGTCTTGAGCCGGGCGAGTTATTCGTTCATCGAAATATTGCGAATGTGATGGTGCATACCGACTTGAATAGTCTTTCGGTATTACAATTTGCCATTGATGTGCTTAAGGTCAAGCATGTGATTGTCTGTGGTCACTATGGCTGTTCGGGTGTTGATGCGGCCATGGAAAAACGGCGCGTAGGATTAGCCGATAATTGGTTACGGCATGTGCAGGATGTTCATCAAAAGCATGATCATTTTTTCCCAATGAGTTTGCCAGTTCAAGAGCGACGTAATCGTTTATGTGAACTGAATGTGATTGAGCAAGTAATCAACGTTTGTCAGACAACGGTAGTTCAAGATGCCTGGGAGCGTGGCCAGGATTTAACTATGCATAGCTGGGTCTACAGCTTAGAAGATGGTTTGGTTCGGGACTTAGGTTTGGCTGTGAGCGATATTGATTCTTTATCGCAGCAGGTGGCGCTTAGCCTGGGGCGTTATGAAAAGCAGTCAGCCTAGAAGTTGACCTAGTAATTGACGTTGATATTCAAGCTCTAAAAGCAGTGTTCTGTGCTTGGGAATTGCCCGGATTTAACGGCCTGAATATAGGCCACTATTGCCGCCTGAATCGATGGTTGCCCCTGCATGAAATCTTTTACAAATTTTGGGCGGTGGCCTTGGAATACACCCAACATATCGTGCAGAACAAGAACCTGACCAGAGCAGTCAACCCCCGCACCGATACCTATTGTCGGTATTTTTACAGCCTGAGTGACCTTTGCTCCTAGAGCGGCGGGAATTGCCTCAAGCACTAGCAGTGAGGCGCCGGCTTGCTCTAAAGCGAGCGCGTCGTTCAGCAGTCGTTCTGCCGAGTCAGCAGTTTTACCTTGCACTCTATATCCACTTAGCTGATGAACCGCTTGGGGCGTGAGTCCCAGGTGAGCGCACACGGGTATACCTTGTTCTACGAGATGCTGCACTGTCTCTGCTAACCATTGCCCACCTTCGAGTTTGATCATTTCTGCACCTGCACGCATGAGTTGTGCGGCATGAGTTAATGCTTGCTCAGGTGTGCTGTATGAAGCGAAAGGTAAGTCAGCTATCACCATAGAAAAACGTGCACCGCGAGCGACGCAAGCGGTATGGTAGACCATGTCATCCATCGTGACGGGCAGGGTCGATGCGTGACCTTGTACAACCATGCCGAGTGAATCACCAACCAAGATGATATCGATACCGCAATCATCAACTAGGCCCGCAAAGCTTGCGTCATAGCTGGTAAGCATGACGATTTTTTCATTGTTATCGCGCATTTTCGTGAGCGATAAGATAGTTGATTTTTTGCGCGTTGATTTTGTGCTTGCATCACTGGATGTAGACATAAAAACTAATCTCCGCGGCTGAAAAATTCTCGTTTGCCACGCATTCCGGTGATGCGTTTCATAAGCAAATCAAAATCTTCGCTACGTTCAATCGGATTAAGATTTTCTGCATTGACCATCAGTAGTGGCGTACTTTCATATTGATGAAAGAAGCGACTATAACTTTCGCAGATACGTTCGAGATAGTTATCCGAGATATTAGATTCACTCTGAATACCACGTCGCTTGATTCGATCAGCCAACGTTCCAGGAGTGGCTTGTAGATAAATAACTAAATCGGGCCGTGGCGTGGCTTGGCTAAAGTGATCATACATTTGGTGATATAGATTTAATTCATCATCAGCCAAAGTGAGCGCGGCGAAAATAGGATCTTTATCGATTAAAAAATCGGCGATCACCGGTGCTGAAAAAAGATCGGTTTGCGCGAGATCGCGCAATTGATTCATGCGCTGAAATAGGAAAAAAATCTGGGTGGGTAGCGCGTAGCGCGCGGAGTCTTTATAGAAGCGTTGCAGGAAAGGGTTTTCCTGGGGTTGCTCTAGTAATGCTTGCGCTCCCGTCTCAGCCGCAATGCGACGGGCCAGGCTAGTTTTGCCTACCCCTATCGGGCCTTCGACCACAATAAATCGGTATTTGTCGAGATTCATGGCACTAGATGATACGTGATTGTCATGCGAGATCAAAACCTAAACAAGGATAAGAAAGAGCGTGAGTTAGAAGGCATGAACTAGTTTTTTGGAACGACGTGGACCACTTGATCGCTAATTGCTTGAACGTAGCGGCTAGCTTGTCCATAGCCCGGAATTGCAACATCAGGATTTAGTTCTAGCAAGGGTAATATAACAAAGGCGCGGGTGGTCATGCGTGGGTGAGGTACAACTAAGATGTCGGTAGCTATTTTCACATCTCCGTACAACAGCAGATCTAAATCGAGCGTGCGGGGCGCGTTTCGAAAAGGCCTTTTACGCCCGAAAGATAATTCGATTTTTTGTAACTCAGCTAGGAGAGATTCAGCGCTTAATTGACTATCTACTCTGGCGACGGCATTGATAAAGTCATCACCGGTGGCATCGATTGGTGCACTTCTGAATAACGATGAATGACTGTGGAGTTTAGTTTGCGGCAGATGATGTAATGCGGCGAGCGCAGCACTCACATTGTGTAATGCATCCCCCAAATTTGACCCTACACCGACGTAGGATGTGACGGACTCCATCAGCTGCTTTCGGCTTTCGGCTTGCTGCGATTACGCCCACTACGTCGACGACGTTTTGTGGTCGGAGAATCTGAATTTTCTATGGGCTTTTGATTCAGCAGCGATTCTCTACCGCCGCCATCGGCTTCCATGAAATCAGTCCACCACTGCCCAATTTCTTCATCTATCTCACCTGAGGCGCAACGTAAAAGTAGAAAATCGTAACCGGCTCGCATACGCGGGTGCTCCAATAATTTGTAAGGAGATTTACCAATGCGGCGTTCGAAGCGTGGTTGCATGGCCCAGATGTCTCGCATATCCGTGGCAATGCGTCGTTGTAGTGCAAGTTTCTCAGTCTGACCGTCGAGTACGTCATCCGCCGCGAGATGCAGCGCAGGAATCGGATACTCACCGGCGGCTCGATACGCTTCCCATTTCTCTAGTACTTGATGCCAAAGCAGTGAAGCAAACAAAAAGCCAGGAGAGACCGATTTACCCTGACGAATACGCTCGTCAGTATTTGCCAGAGCGAGCGTGACGAATTTTTCACCTAAGGGCTGCTCTAATACGACATCGAGCAATGGCAACAAACCGTGATGCAAACCTTCTTTGCGTAAGCGTTGCAAGCAAGCCATCGCATGCCCACTCATTAATAGCTTGAGCATTTCATCAAACACACGCGCAACGGGAACGTTGTTAATTAGCGGTGCCATCACGGCCATAGGCTGGCGTGTATCGGGTGCAATTTTAAATTCGAGTTTGGCCGCGAACCGAACTACGCGTAATAAGCGCACCGGATCTTCGCGATAGCGTGCTTCCGCAACCCCGATAATACGCATCGTGTTATTACGAATATCTTTCATGCCTCCGTGATAATCGAGCACCAACTGCTCGGCGGGGTCGTAATACATGGCGTTGATGGTGAAGTCGCGTCGAGCAGCATCTTCGTGTTGCTCGCCAAAAGTGTTATCGCGGAGTACTCGTCCGTGGGCATCCTTCTGGGCTTCGTCAGTGGAATTGCCTCGGAAGGTAGTGACCTCGATGAGATCTTGTCCAAACATCACATGCACAATTTGAAAGCGACGCCCGATAATGAATGCGCGTCGAAACAGTCGGCGGATTTCTTCCGGCGTAGCATCGGTGGCGACATCAAAATCTTTGGGCTTCAAACCCAGCACTAAATCTCTAACTGCACCACCCACAACAAAAGCCTTGAATCCCGCTTTTTGCAGCGTTTGCGTAACGCGAATAGCGTTATCTGAAACATCGTCGAGTTCAATGCCGTGTTCTCTCGGCCCAAATATCTTTGGTTGCACGCTTGCTGTTTGGCCAGCGCCTCCACCCAACATTCGGCGGATGAATTTCTTAATCATCGAATAGCTGAAGTATGGGCCAGTTGTGGCGCTCGGCGTGTGCTCGCAGGCTGGCGTTCGGGTTAGTCGCTATGGGATGAGTTACTGCCGATAGCAAGGGGATATCGTTTTGCGAATCGCTATAAAACGTACTGCGTTCGAAGCCGTCTAGCGTCTTGCCTAGCGTAGCCAACCACTCTTGAGTATTCAATACTTTGCCGTTACCAAAAGGTGGCGTACCTATCAAGCGACCCGTCACTTCTCCACCATCAGCTAATTCAGGCTCAGCTGCGATCAGATGTTGCACACCGAAGGCTTGCGCGATGGGTGCGGTGACGAAGCGATTGGTTGCTGTAATGATGGCGACTAAATCACCGGCTTGTTGATGCTCGGTAACGAGTGCGCGCGCTACTGGGTGAATGGCCGGTTCGATGATGTCGGTCATGAATTGTGTATGCCATTCATCGAGCTGCCGGCGCGGAAAGCGTGACAGCGTTCCGAAAGCGAATTCAAGATATTCAACCGGATTGAGCGTACCGTTTTGGTACTGCTCATAAAATACTTGATTACGTTGAGTAAATGATACCGGATCGACTGCGCCAGCGCGGACCAGAAATTGGCCCCACTCATAATCAGAGTCCAGAGGTAGTAAGGTGTTATCTAAATCAAAGAGTGCAAGATTCATAGGCTAGTAGTCGCTTCGCCTGATTGCAGTAATTCCCGCAACAGGGGCAGGGTGATTGGGCGCTGAGTTTCAAGTGAGTAGCGATCCAACGCATCCAGCATGGCAGATAGCGATGGCATATCTCGTCGAAAATGCGTCAGTAAGTAGGGTAACACGCCGGGCGAAAGTGACAATCCACGCGACTCGGCTGATTTCGCGAGGGCATCGAGTTTTTCTTCGTCGGATAAGCCATGCAGCTCATAAATTAAGCCCCAGCCCAGACGAGTGCGCAAATCTTCGCGGAGTTTTAATTGTGCCGGTGCTTGATTCGCACTAGCGACCCACGATCCGCCCGCTTCTCTAACTTGGTTGTACAGTGCAAACGCGGCGATCTGATGTGCTTCCGAAAGCAGATCACAATCATCTAGCAGATACATGGCTTGGTCTGCAGACCAGGCAAACTCGCTGACAGCATGCTTAGGCGTTAACAAGAGTCCTTTAGTCTCCGTATGCAATGCCTGTAACAAGTGCGATTTACCCGAACCCGCATGACCCCAGATCGTGATCATCGACGGTCTAATGCTGGTGCTATGTTGTGTTGCTAAGTCGTTGACCAGTGCAAGCAACTCTGTATTTTTGCCGACAACAAAATTATCCAGTGATTGTGGCGGGGTCGCGCCCCAATCGAGCAGTAACTGCTTCATGATTGATTATAGAAACTACTGTTCAGATAATGGCGTCGTAATCGACCAAAAACTACCGAGAGTATGGCCGAGGCTGGCAGCGCGAGTAATATGCCCGTGAAGCCAAACAGCTGCGCAAAAGCCAGTAATGCAAAGATGACGGTCAATGGATGCAGACCGATACGCTCGCCAACCAAGCGTGGCGTTAGATAAAAACTTTCCAGCATTTGGCCCAGCCCGTATACCACCGCAACCGCAATCAAGCCATGCCAACCATCGAAGAAAAGTATGGCCGATAGTAAGGCAAGTATTAAGCCGATTCCGAAACCGACGTAGGGAATAAATACCAATAAGCCCGTGATTATTCCCACAGGTACAGCGACTTCGAAACCTGCGATTGCCAATGCAATGGAGTAGTAGGTGGCGAGCAATAGCATGACCAGTAACTGACCGCGCAGATATTGAGCCAGTAGATGGTCGGTTTCGAGCGACATATCGGTGATGAGTGCTATCCAGCGACGTGGGATCATCGTGGCGAATCGAGCGATCACATGATGCCAATCCATCAGCAGATAAAACAGCACGATAGGTACGAGCATCAAGGTGGCTGCCCAGCCAATAACAGCGCTACTGCCTTTTCTCAACCAGTCCAGCCAGCTCAGTCCCGTGCTGTCGAAGCTAGCGAGTTGTTGTGTCAACAGCGCTTTCAAGCCCTGACTATCGAGCGGAAGGTTGAGACCCATCTGTAACAGCAGCGGCCTAACGAAGCGATCAAATGCGTCCAGCAGCAAGGGTAGTCGTTGCTGCAAGGCGGGTAGCTCGGCGACCAGCATAGGCACAACAATCAAAATGACTGCGGCAACTGCTAAGAGCAGAGCGATCATCACCAGCAACACCGACAGGATTCTGGGCAAACCGCGGGTAGTTAACCAATCCACGCCAGGATTAAGCATGTACCCGATAACTGCTGCAGCAACAAATGGCGTCAGCACTGGGCCAAGCAGCACTAGCAATAGATAGAGCAATAGGCCGGCGGCGAGCCAAAGCAGCACGGGTCGCTGTTCAGGATTAGGAAATATCGTCATCGATACGGAAGTAAGACGGGCCCTTTTGGTAAAATACCGTGCATTAGGCGTCCGATCATTTTTTCAGACGTTCATTCTACCTTTTCCTCCGTCATACACTCCATGTCCTCTAATTCAAAGGTCTCTCTGTCCTACCGTGATGCAGGTGTCGATATCGATGCCGGTGATGCACTGGTAGAAGCCATCAAACCTTTTGCTAAACGCACCATGCGCGAGGGCGTATTAGCTGGTATCGGCGGTTTTGGTGCGCTGTTTGAAGTGAGTAAAAAATATCGTGAGCCTGTGCTGGTCTCGGGTACCGATGGTGTGGGCACCAAGTTAAAGCTAGCGTTTCATCTTAACCGCCATGACACCGTGGGTATTGATTTAGTTGCCATGAGCGTGAATGACATCTTGGTACAGGGTGCCGAGCCGCTTTTCTTCTTGGATTATTTTGCGTGTGGGCGTTTGGATGTCGCCACAGCAACGGATGTCATCAAAGGCATTGCCGCTGGTTGTGAGCAGGCCGGATGTGCATTGATTGGTGGTGAAACCGCCGAAATGCCCAGCATGTATCCCGATGGTGAATATGATCTTGCAGGCTTTGCTGTGGGTGCGGTTGAAAAATCGAAAATTATCGATGGTAAAAAAATCCGGCCGGGTGATGTGGTGCTTGGGCTGGCATCGTCGGGTGCCCACTCCAATGGCTATTCATTAGTTCGTAAGATCATTGACGTGGCTAAGCCTGACTTGCACGCTGATTTTCATGGTCGTCCTCTGGCCGATGTACTGCTTGCGCCAACACGTATCTATGTAAAACCTTTACTCGCCTTAATGGAAAAAATCGATGTGCATGGCATGGTGCATATTACCGGCGGTGGCTTATTTGAAAATATTCCGCGTGTACTGCAACCCAACCTCACAGCGGTATTGCACAAAGATGCGTGGACCTTGCCACCTTTATTTCAATGGCTGCAACAACACGGCGGCGTTGCAGATGATGAGATGCACCGAGTCTTTAACTGCGGCATAGGAATGACCGTCATTGTTAGTGCGGCCAATGCTGATCAAGCCGAAGCAGAGCTCAAGCGACTGGGCGAAACCGTGTATCGCATCGGTGAGATTCGCGAGCGCGCTGATGGCGAGGTACAGACCGTGGTGATCTGATAGCGCTCATCGTCGTCACGTAAAAAAAGACCGCATGTGCGGTCTTTTTTTTAGCCTTTGGTTTGAGTAAAGCCGAGTTGAGTCTGCATTTGCTTGCGTTGTAATTGTAAAAGAAATTTACATTGAGCGATAGGACATCCCAGAATCGATCAAAAAATTATTTCCTATAAAAACAAGGCCTTTAATGGCTACCTCATCCTGAAGAAAATGAAAGCCTTACTCCTGATTCATTGGAAGGCATAGCTAGTTAAATTTCAAAAATTGAAGAGCATTTATTTAGAAAATTAGGAACTAATTACGCTGCACTGGAACTTAAGCGATTCTATTACCTTATTCAAATTTATCATGTCTACTCCTCCTTTATCCGCTGTGAAGATTGCAAAAGAAGAGCCACCGTCAAGTGAGTCAAGTGCCACACCCACACAGTCGAACTATCTGACGGGTCAATCACCTGTCATCGAATTGCCTCTGTACCTTCCGCCAAGGTTGGTTACCGTGGCATTTGCTAGTACATCAGAAATCTTTAAAGACTATTTTGGCGGTGAGCGGCCAACGACACCTCCTACAGACACCAGCGATCCCAGAGTTTTTAGTCGGTCTCATTCAAGTGCTTTTTCATCTACTCATTCCCTGCACACCAGCGATTCCGTTGATGTATCGAGTACTCAGTCAGAGTCTGTGATGACATCAGTAATTCATAGCCAATCCCGTGATCAGATCAGGAAAGAAGTAATACAGAACTATGATTTTCTAATCGCTCTGAGAGCTGCTCAAAAGGGCTCTTCAGAAGCGCAGTTTAATTTAGGGGCGATGTACCAACTTGGCCGAGGCGTGGAACAAGATTTTACCCAAGCGGTGTATTGGTACCGCAAGGCGTCTGAGCAAGGCCATCCTAGTGCGCAGTGTAATTTGGGAGTGATGTACCAACTTGGCCGAGGCGTGGAACAAGACTGTACCCAAGCAGTGTATTGGTACCGCAAGGCGGCTGAACAAGGCGATGCTGGTGCGCAGTGTAATTTGGGAGTGATGTACCAACATGGCCTAGGCGTCAAACAAGATTATGCGCAAGCGGTGAATTGGTTCCGCAAGGCGGCTGAGCAAGGCCATGCTTTTGCGCAATTTAATTTGGGGGTGATGTACCAACTTGGCCGAGGCGTGGAACAAGATTGTACCCAAGCGGTGTATTGGTACCGCAAGGCGGCTGAGCAAGGCCATCCTAGTGCGCAGTGTAATTTGGGAGTGATGTACCGACATGGCCTAAGCGTCAAACAAGATGATGCCCAAGCGGTGATTTGGTACCGCAAGGCGGCTGAGCAAGGCCATGCTTTTGCGCAGTGTAATTTAGGGACGATGTACGAAAAAGGCCTAGGTGTGGAACAAGATAATGCCCAAGCGGTGATTTGGTACCGCAAGGCGGCAGAGCAAGGTTATGCTGATGCGCAGTGTAATTTGGGGTGTATGTATGAAGAAGGCCACGGCATCAAAGAAGATAAATCTGAAGCCGCGTATTGGTACCGCAAGGCGGCTGATCAAGGCGATGCTGATGCGCAGTTTAATTTGGGGTTTATGTACGCCAAAGGCCGAGGTGTGAAACAAGATCAAACCGAAGCGTTTAAATGGTACCGCAAGGCGGCTGAGCAAGGCCATGCTGGTGCTCAGTTCCAGATGGGTAAGATGTATGCCAAAGGTAAAGGGGTCGAAGCAAATGATGTCAAAGCGTTTAACTGGTATTTAAAAGCAGCAAACAATGGTTCTAAGGATGCTCATTTAAAACTGGCATCTTATTATCAGGAGGGACTTGGGGTCAAAAAAGATGTGCTGCAGGCGACGTATTGGTTGTTGAGATCGGTAGTTCAGGAACAAAATAGGGAGATTTTTCTGGACGAGGATGCGGTTGAGGATGATTTTTATAGCGATGTCATTCAATCCATCCCTAAGGCATTAACTCTATTTCCTGAATTTAAATATATTAAGACTATCAATTTTCGGAATATCGCATTACGCGATCAAGAATTTTTGTCTCTTGGTCAACTAATTCGTGCGAATCCTCCTCTGGAAGGTTTGAATTTGGAGGATCAGGAACTCGATGATGCTGATGCGCTGATTTTTGCACAATCCTTAGCGTTCAATACAACATTGACCGAACTGATCTTCGATGATGAGTACGATTTCGATACAACTATTTTCGATGAGATCAAGGCATCACTGGCTCAGAACGTGGTCATTGCCGAGCTGCGTGAACGCATGAAAGGTCACCTCATTACAGGCCCAGATGGTTTGCCTATACTAGTTCCTTACATTACACGCTCTGATGAGTTACCTTTAGAAGTACTGGAGATCATCGTTGACAAACTGATCTTGGAAGCTAGTAAAGCGGGTAAAGATAAAAAAGCCATTATTGCTGGGATAGATGAATTTTTATTGAACGTGAGTAGCAAGACGCTCTAAGATGATTTCTCTGCTATGAGTAAGCATGATGAAGCTACTTAGTACTGTATTTTACGAGGGCTATTTTCAGCCAGGGTTTGCAATGGGCTGTGTGCTGACCCAGTACGCACAATACTTACGGGAGGCGCTATGCGTGCCGGTTGATTTGAATTGTCGCGCGTCGATAAAACGTTGCTGGTGGCTTCCGGAGCGGCATTCCAAACGGGATCGGCAATCCCTTCAAATACCGAGCGTAATTCCTTACCCCATGAATTGCGGAGCATTTGGAAATACTGATTTTTTTCATCGATGGTAACGAAGCGATTAATCGTTAGCGCATCTTCATCATAGAGTAATAGGTCGAGTGGATATCCTACTGAAATGTTTGAGCGCAGCGTTGAGTCCATGGAGATTAATGCACACTTAGCAGCTTCGTCTAATGGCGTATTCGGTGTAACGACACGATCAATAATCGGCTTGCCGTATTTTGATTCACCAATCTGGAAGTAAGGATTTTCATCGTGGGATTCGATGAAATTTCCAGCGGAGTACATTTGAAATAGACGGCAACGCTCGCCGCGAATTTGGCCACCAAAAATCAGACTAACATTGAAATCAATACCGAATTGTTCGAGTGACTCGGCATCACGCTTATGCACGCTGCGAATCGAGTCGCCGACAATTTGTGCCGCTTCATACATGGATGAAGCGGTCCAGATACTGGTGCCATCCGGTGTGCGATATTCCGCGATCGTTTGTCTTACCGATTGCGAGATAGAGAGATTGCCCGCGGTTAGCAACACCATGATGCGGTCGCCAGGATTTTCGAACAGCGTCATCTTTCGAAAGCTGCCGATATGATCAACACCCGCATTCGTGCGTGAATCCGACAAAAAAACTAGTCCGGAATTCAATCGCATCCCAACGCAATAAGTCATGGATAGTCTCGAATAGATGAAAGTTGCATTTTAGCGCACAGATAATTTTTGCATAGTTAGTCTGTGATGGCCGCTCTGAATCAGCGTCCGATATCTCTTACTTTTACATTCACCGACATGGATTCAGTACCACCTCCACGGCGCATGCCACGTATCGGCGCAGCGGATTCATAATCCCTACCCACCGCCAAACGGCAGTAACGCGCACTCTGCAAGCAGGCATGCGTGACATCAATGCTGACCCAGCCAGCGTAGTTCGTCTCTTCTACCCACACGTCGATCCAGGCATGACTGGCGCTGTGCTCTACATCGCCCGGATCAATATAGCCTGAGACATAGCGGGCAGGTATACCAAGCGTATGGCAACACGCAATGAAAAGATGGCTGTGATCTTGGCATACGCCTTTACCTAAAGCTAAGGCTATGTCCGCCGTACTCTCGGTTGCGGTAGCTCCTGATTGGTAGCTCACTTCTGAGCAGATAGCTTCTGCCAGAGCTATTAATTGCGAGCTGCTAGGCTGAGCTGATAAATGACGACTAGAAAATTCTCGTATAGTTTCGGTGGGCTCGGTCAAGCGCGTAGGCACTGTAAACGCCAGCGGCGAGATGGACACATTGTCTGGCATGCGGCCCCGATCGGGGGGCTGTACTTCGACTAAGCCACTGGCAATAATGCTGATCTCTTGATGTGGAAAGGCGAGCGTCAGCATATCGCTACTATTACCAAACGCATCGATGGAGCTTTGTCGTTTTCCCTGAGTCTTAATTTCCCACTGCTGTATGCGCTGACTGACTTCCGTGCGCGGAGTTAAGCGCAGCAGCTGCAAGGTGTATCCGACTGGTTTCTCATACCGATACAGAGTTTCATGTCGTATGGAGAGCGTTAGGTTTTTCATGCCGCAAGTGGAAGCAAGAAATCACGGCTGACGCGATTACCAAGCTCGTACACGTGTTCTAAAAATTCAGTCAGGTAGTCATGCAGTCCATGTTTCAAAATGTCATCCATGCTATTAAATTTGAGATCGGCGTGCAGCCGGCCGGCGAAGCGTTCAGTCTCGGCTGAAATATCATTGCGCACTTCAGCTAAATTATTAACGACTTCATTCATGCAGGCGATCAGCGAGCGTGGCATATCACCACGTAAAATCAACAGTTCAGCAACGCGCTCAGGGGTAATCACATCGCGATACGCTTTGCGGTAGGTTTCAAATGCGGATACTGATCTTAATACCGCTGCCCAGTGATAAAAATCTCTGTCAGTGGCTCCTAGTAATTCATGATCTTTACCATGAAATTTTACATCCAGCAAGCGAGCGGTATTATCGGCGCGCTCTAGAAACGTACCTAATCGAATGAAGTAAAACGATTCATCCTTAAGCATCGTTCCTATGGTGACGCCGCGAGATAAGTGCGAGCGATGTTTTACCCATTCAAAAAATTCACTGGGATCGCGCTGCAGCACTTTGTCTTTCAGCAGAACATTCATTTCTAGCCAAGTGGTGTTTTGTGTTTCCCACACTTCAGTCGTGAGAGTGCCGCGAACTGCGCGCGCATTTTCACGTGCTTGCGTTAAACAAGCAATGATGGATGAGCCGTTATCCGGATCTCTCACCATGAAATCAATCACATCTTTTCGAGAAACGAGGCCATATTTTTCATCAAAAGCAGGTTGTAATTCAGAGATGCCTAACACTGCGCGCCATCCTTGTTCAGCCGCTTCGGCAGATTGTGGCAGTAGCTGTGTTTGTATGTTTACGTCCAGCATGCGTGCTGTATTTTCTGCGCGCTCGGTGTAACGAGCCATCCAAAATAAATGATCGGCGGTGCGACTCAGCATATTAATTCTCCAGAACCCACGTATCTTTGGTGCCGCCGCCTTGCGATGAATTCACCACGAGCGATCCCTCTTTCAGCGCGACGCGTGTTAATCCACCGGGCACCATGGTGACGGTTTTGCCAGACAAAACAAACGGACGTAAATCAATATGTCGTGGCGCAATACCGGATTCGACGTAAGTCGGGCAGGCAGACAATGCCAAGGTGGGTTGAGAGATGTAGCCTTCGGGTTTTGCTATGAGTCGTTCACGAAAATTCTCGATTTCCGCTTTGGTTGATGCGGGGCCTACTAGCATGCCGTAGCCGCCTGCACCATGAACTTCTTTAACCACTAATTCTGAAAGATGATCTAAGGTGTATTGCAGATCATCTTTTTTACGGCATTGATAGGTGGGTACATTGTTTAGGATGGGCTCTTCCGTCAGATAAAACCGAATCATGTCGGGTACGTAGGGGTAGATGGATTTGTCATCAGCTACCCCCGTGCCTATGGCGTTAGCGAGCGTTACACGTCCAGCACGATACACCGACAATAAACCCGCAACTCCTAATGATGAATCCGATCGAAAAACTAAGGGATCAAGAAAGTCATCATCGACGCGACGATAAATGACGTCGACCCGTTTGGGGCCGCGAGTGGTGCGCATGTAAACATGGTTGTCGTTTACAAACAGATCTTGTCCTTCAACCAGTTCCACACCCATCTGTTGCGCTAAAAAGGCGTGTTCAAAATACGCTGAGTTATACATACCCGGTGTCATCACCACGACGGTAGGATTGTCAACGCCTTGCGGCGCGACCGAGCGCAGCATGTCCAGTAAAAGATCGGGGTAATGAGCAACGGGTGCAACTTTATGACGTGCGAACAGATCGGGAAAAAGCCGCATCATCATTTTTCTATCTTCTAGCATGTACGACACGCCAGACGGTACGCGCAAGTTATCTTCCAGTACATAGAACTCACCCGCACCTGCACGCACAATGTCGACGCCAGCGATGTGCGCATAAATATCAGAAGCGACTGAAATACCTTGCATCTCCGGTCGATACTGCGCATTGCGAAATACCTGATCTGCCGGAAGCACGCCGGCTTTTACGATATTTTGATCGTGGTAAATGTCGTGGATGAAGAGATTGAGTGCTTGTACGCGCTGTTTTAAACCGGCTTGCAGTTGCTGCCACTCGGACGACGGAATGATGCGCGGGATGATGTCAAACGGGATGAGTCGTTCAGTACCTGCATCACTGCCGTAAACGGCGAAGGTAATGCCAACGCGGCGAAAAATGAGATCGGCCTCAGCGCGTTTGCGAGCCAGCATGTCGGAGGGCTGCTCCGCTAACCAGTCTTCGAATGCACGGTAATGAGGACGGACCTTGGCTCCGCCATCGGCGTACATTTCATTGAAAAAATTGGCCATGGGCCCAGAACTCCGGAGATTAAATGGCGGGAATGTCTGGGCTACCTATCAAGAAATGTGCCAGCGAAGGAATATTACGGTCTTCGCAAATTTTCTAGCATGGCTAATTCGTCAGGGCCGGGTGGATCCGTGATGAGTGACACGATGATCATGGCAAGGAAGGCAGCGGGCACGCCAAAAATTCCCGCAGATACGGGAGCAATATGAAACCATAGTCGACTGATATCACCGCCTAAAGTAGGACTGGTTTGCACCAAATAGATGAGGCAGACAAAAAAGCCAGTGAGCATGCCAGCTATCGCCCCTTGCTGGTTCGCTCGTTTCCAAAAAACGCCCAAAACAAGTGCAGGGAAAAGTGTAGAAGCAGCCAAAGAGAAGGCGGCGCTGACTAAAGATAGGATATCCCCTGGTCTGAGAGATGCCGCATAAGTCGCGAGCAGTGCAACCACCAGTAATAGTAATTTCGAAATAGTGACTTGCCGCAGACTGGATGCTTCCGGATCGACCATTCTGAAATACGTGTCATGGGCGAGTGCACTAGAAATAACTAATAGCAGACCGTCAGCAGTTGATAGTGCTGCAGCCAAAGCCCCTGCTGCGATCAAAGCGGAAATAACATACGGCAGTCCGGCGATTTCTGGTGCGGCCAGTGCAATCATGTCACCATCGATCGTTATTTCTGCTAATTGAACGAGTCCATCTAGGTTGATATCAACGATGCTGATCATGGGTTTGGATGTGTCGATATTGGCCCAGTAGGTGACCCAGCTCGGCAAGTTTTCGAAGTCGATGCCGACCAAGTTTGCATAGATTTCAAATTTCACCAATACCGCCATCGCGGGCAGTGCGGTGTACAGCAGCATGATGAAAAACAAAGCCCAAAATACGGAGGTACGTGTTTCTTGCACCGAGGTCGTGGTGCAAGATCGCATCAGCAAATGGGGAAGTGCGGCTGTACCCAGCATCAAACAAAACATCAAAGCGATGAAATTATTGCGTTTGATGTCCGAGCTTTGTCGGTCGAATCCCTGAAACGGTTGTGTGTGTGATTGCAGTGGCTGAGAACGCGCGAGATCAAGATCCATTTCTTGTTGCCATCGCCGTTTGGCATCCGCAGGACTTTTTGGGTAGTCAGTCAGCATGCGATTAGCGGCTTTGATGTCAATCAGCGATGCGTTATTCGTTTGCAGGTCTTGCAGATTTTTGCGCGCTTCTATACGTCCTTCATCCCAGGATTTAGGCAACTGTGCTATTTTTTTTTCATAGTTTTCTGCACGCTTGCGATATAAATCACGCACTTGTTGTTCGCTACTGTCATCGGCCAGTATGTATTCATAGGCGGTGAGCTTTGCGATCGCAGAGCCATACGCAATCTGCGGTATCGGTACACCGGTTTGCTTTGCAGACAGCCAAGCCACCGGAATAGTAAACGCGATGATGATGATGATGTACTGCGCAATTTGAGTCCAGGTGATTGCTAACATGCCGCCTAGGAAGGAGCACACTAAAATACTCGCTAGTCCCAAGAAAATACCGACTGAAAAATCAATGCCGGTAAAGCGCGACGTAATCAAACCTACTCCATAGATTTGTGCGACGACATACATGAATGAAATAAGTAAGGTCGCAGCGACAGCGATGAGTCGTACCGAGTTGCCGTTACCGTTTTTTCCAAATCGAGCGGCAAGATAATCTGGCACGGTATAGCCGCCGAATTTGCGCAGATAAGGAGCAATCAACAAGGCAACGAGACAGTAGCCGCCAGTCCAACCCATGATGTAAGCCAGCCCATCAAAGCCTTGCAAATAGAGTCCGCCCGCAAGCCCAATGAAACTAGCCGTTGATATCCAGTCAGCAGCGGTCGCCATGCCATTAAAAAGAGACGGTATGCGACGACCCGCAACGTAGTAATCAGCCAGATCGGATGTGCGACTAAATAAACCGATGCCTGTGTAGACGACGATGGAGGTAAACAGTAAAAGATAACCAAGCCAAAAACGAGGGAAGCCTTCATGCTCGAGTATAGCCAGCGATATGAGTAATAGCGCCAAGCCGGAGGTAAAAATACCAACGTAACGACCTAGCTGACGAGATGACTTAGACTGACTCATTCACGCCTTTCGACTCGTTTGCGCGAGCTAGCTTGCGCTCTAAGCGATTGACTAGCAATGCGTAGCCACCAATGATCAGCAAGTAAATTAGGATCGTGCCTTGCGCTGCCATATAGAACGGGATGGGCCAGCCAAAAAGCTGTAAGCCAGAGAGTTCGCGTGCGTAAAATATCACGCCAAAATTCAATAGTAACCAGAGCGCGAGTAATACGAAGGTTATTACACGTACTGTTGACCAGTAGCTCGCATAGCTAGCGTTGTTTTTAGTGGACAATTCTTGATTCAGCATCGCACTAATTTTCTTAAATTGATTTTTCGAGTCTGAAGCAAATTTTAAACACACTTCCAGGGTAGCGCGGGTCTTTGCAGTGCGCATTACTGAGCAGTTCGATATCGACACCGTGTCGACTGGCGATCTCTCGAACAATAGCGAGGCCCAAGCCACTCCCTTCAACGTCAGTGCCTAATATTCGGTAAAAACGTTCGAAGACATGCGCGCGTTCTGATAGCGGAATTCCCGGTCCCGTATCTTCGACTTCAAGTATGGCGAGTCGCTGTTGGTTATCGGCCTGAACGCGAACAGTCACCGTGCCAAGTACCGGTGTATAGCGCAGAGCATTATCAATCAAATTATTTAGCATCTCGCGCAACATCGTTGGATTGCCGCTGATCGGTAGGTCAACATTTTCAGCGTCAAAACCAAGATCAATCTGCCGCGTCATTGCCGCCTGCACCCACTCTTGCACGACGAGTCGAGATAATTCGGTGAGTTCAATTTTTTCAAACGGCATGGTTTGCGCAGCCTGTGTTTCTGCACGCGCCAAGGCAAGTAATTGGTTAATCATGCGGGTAGCGGATTCAGAGCTTTTTGAGAGCTGCTCTAACGAGTGTTGAATCTCTTTTCTATCTGACTGTCGCATCGCAAGCTCGGACTGCATGCGCATACCGGCCAGCGGAGTTTTCATTTGATGCGCTGCATCGGCAATGAAACGTTTTTGTAGTTGTATGCTTTGCGACAGTCTAGCTAGCATGTCATTGAGCGATCGAACTAACGGTGAAATTTCTTCAGGTACGGCGCTGGCATCAATCGGCGATAAATCATCCGGTCGGCGTGCACGAATGTGATCTTGTAGTGTCGCTAACGGTGACAGACCGCGTGTCAGCGCAAACCACACGAGTGTGAGTGCGATGGGAAGAATAATAAATTCTGGAAAAATGACACCTTTAACAATCTGCTTAGCGAGTTGCCGTCTTTTTTCTAACGTCTCTGCTACCTGTATCAACGCGTAGCGCGGTTCACCTGTATCTAAGGCAGGGTCGCGCACGGTTTGTAAATTGACATAGACATACGCTACGCGAACTTCGGTGTTGCGAATCTGCGCATCACGTAAAAGCACCGACCAGGGAATCGGTTTTTCTTCTTCGACAGGGTAGGGCACATCCAGATCGCCAGCGATTAGGTTTTGCTTAGGATCAGATATTTGGAAGTAGACATTGTCGACATCATCGGCTCTCAGAATATCGCGTGTCGATAAGGGAAGTTGAGCGCTAACGATACCGTTATTTTCTTTGACCTGTTGTGCCAGTACAGTAACTCGATCTTCCAGTGATCGATCAAAAGGCTCGTTGGCAATCGATGTAGATGCAAAATAAGTAATCGCGATACTGATGGGCCAAAGCAGCAGCAGTGGCATCAGCATCCAGTCTAAAATTTCGCCAAACAATGAATGCTGAGAGCTTGGTTCTTGAGGTGACTCTGTCGTTTTAGCTAGCATCGATTTTTGGCTGCTGATGTGCACGTCCACAATCAGCTAGTACCCGCATCCTGATTTTCAGCAGTCGCAGACTGGGAAAATTTTTCGAGGCAATAGCCTAGTCCTCGAACAGTGGCTATGCGTACACCACCGCCCTCTATTTTTTTACGCAAACGGTGCACGTAAACTTCTATCGCATTGTTGCTGACCTCTTCGCCCCATTCGCACAGATGATCAACCAACTGTTCTTTCGACACTAACCTGCCGCTACGTTTTAACAGTACTTCGAGCAAACCCAGCTCGCGCGCAGAGAGATCGATCATCGTGTCGTTGATGTAGGCGATTCGTCCAACCTGATCGAAACCGAGCGGTCCGTGTTTGATGATGGTGGGTCCGCCGCCGGCGCCACGCCGCGTGAGTGCGCGCACCCGAGCCTCGAGTTCAGACAGGGCAAAGGGTTTTGCCATGAAATCATCCGCACCTAAATCGAGTGCTTTTACGCGCTGCTCTAATGAATCGCCTGCTGTGAGAATCAGCACTGGAATTCTGGAGTCGCGAGCCCGCAGGCGGCTAAGCACTTCGAGGCCTGAAATTTTTGGT
Source organism: Polynucleobacter sp. (assembly GCA_021737945.1). Taxonomy (GTDB): domain Bacteria; phylum Pseudomonadota; class Gammaproteobacteria; order Burkholderiales; family Burkholderiaceae_D; genus Pernthalerella. Next base: position 301,881 of record JAIPCX010000001.1, on the reverse strand, counting down.
AGATCAAGATCCAGAATCAAAAGATCGAAATCTTGACCAGATAGTGCGCTGTCGGCTGCTTGGCCATTGTTCACACAGTCGATCACGTAACCGGACTGGCGTAGCGAGCGAGTCAGACCGTCGGCCAGCACGCTGTCGTCTTCGGCGAGGAGGATGCGCATAATTTGTGGAGTTTTCTAGTCAACTGAGGCTCAGTCTATTGGGTTTGGAGGTTGCCAGCAACCAAGTATTTCATGTGAGCAGTTATTCAAAGTTAACAATTAGGTAATAAATGAATTTCAAATTCCGCTTGCATCATCTACTGTTTTTTTATACAGTACTGCGAAACCCGGGCTTAATAATATGCACGGTCTTGATTCCACCTTCCACAGCATCGAGAGAAACTCATGGACGATAAAAAACTGGCGAATTCCGAAAAAGGCAAAGCATTGTCTGCAGCGCTGGCGCAGATAGAAAAGCAATTCGGTAAAGGCTCGGTCATGCGCATGGCGGATGGCGCAGTGGCCGAGGAAATACAGGTTGTTTCAACTGGTTCGCTAGGTTTAGACGTCGCTCTGGGCGTAGGCGGCTTGCCACGTGGCCGCGTTGTCGAGATTTATGGCCCCGAGTCATCCGGCAAAACCACCATGACGTTGCAAGTGATTGCTGAGATGCAAAAGATAGGTGGCACCTGCGCTTTTATCGACGCTGAACATGCGCTAGATACGATCTATGCACAAAAACTCGGCGTTAATCTTCACGATTTACTGATTTCTCAACCTGATACAGGTGAGCAGGCATTGGAAATTACCGATGCGCTAGTACGCTCAGGTGCTGTTGATCTGATTGTTATCGATTCGGTCGCTGCCTTGACACCGCGCGCTGAGATTGAGGGCGACATGGGTGATTCTTTACCTGGCTTACAAGCTCGTTTGATGTCGCAGGCTTTACGTAAACTGACCGGCTCTATCAATCGTACCAACACCATGGTGATCTTCATCAATCAGATTCGTATGAAGATTGGCGTTATGTTCGGTAATCCAGAGACCACCACCGGTGGTAATGCATTGAAATTTTATGCGTCTGTTCGTTTGGATATTCGTCGTACCGGTTCGATCAAATCAGGTGACGAAGTCATTGGCAATGAAACCAAAGTAAAAGTCGTTAAGAATAAAGTGGCTCCTCCGTTTAGAGAAGCGCATTTCGACATTTTGTATGGAGAAGGCACTTCGCGTGAGGGAGAAATTCTCGATTTGGGTTCAGAAGCAAAAATCGTAGAAAAATCGGGTGCTTGGTATAGCTATAACGGCGAGCGCATTGGTCAAGGTAAGGATAATGCGCGTACGTATCTCAAAGATCGTCCAGAGCTTGCACATGAAATCGAGAATAAGGTTCGTGAGCATTTGGGCGTGCCAGTTTTACCATCGTTGCCCGCCAAGTCTGTCAAGCCTGCGGCGGTTGCAGCCGCCGCTGATGATGAGGCGCCGCCTACAAAAAAAACCGCTAAGGCTGCCGCTGAGGTAAAAGAAGCTTGATACTTAATAGTCTTTAATTCTTCGTCCTTGATTCATCATCGTTGATTCGTTGTGGCGCGACCAAGAATTAGCCTGAAAGCTCGGGCGCTGAGGTATCTATCGGCGCGCGAGCACAGCCGGCTTGAATTGGCGCGGAAATTGACGCGTCATATCCAAGAGGGAGACGATCTCGATCAGTTGCTGGATTGGCTAGTGGCGCAGAAATTTCTTTCTGAGGCGCGCTTTGCAGAGTCCTTAGTTAATCGACGCGCTGCCCGATTTGGTAGTTCACGCATATTGTCTGAACTTCAAAGTCATGGTTTGGATGATCAATATGTGTCCCCGTTACGAATTTCATTGTTGGAAGGCGAGAATGAGCGCGCTTTCCAAGTCTGGGAAAGAAAATTTGGAGTGGCTGCAACCTCGCATGAGGAACGTGCAAAGCAGATGCGCTTCTTACAGCAGCGTGGTTTTTCAAATAGCGCAATTCAGTTCGTCATCAAACGCGCTCGTCACATAGAGCCAAGTTAAAAATGAGCTCACTAGCCCATAAATTCACCCGCATTTAAGTTCATTAGTAAGCTTAATGATTGAAATTATGGCAACCTTTTTAGCCTATCGCCCCAGTGGTCTGTGCTAAACTTCGGCAGCTTTGCAGCGCCGCATGAGCGGCACCAGTCGTAGAAACTGCGACAGGCTGCACAATTCCAGAATTCGTGCTCAAGCTAACAAGCTTTTGCGTACGCTATCGGAACTATGTCACTCCCCGCGCCGAAACTATCTCGTGCTTTGCGCCATGTTCGCAACATAGAAGCACAGGCCTTTGAGCGAGAAGACGGCTTGTGGGATATCGATACCCGTATCACCGATACCAAAACCCGTGTGTCTCATTTAGCTTCTGGTGATCGCCTACCAGGCGACCCCATTCATGATCTTTGGCTGCGAATCACCATCAATACCAGTTTGACGATAGTTGACGTCGATGCTGTATCCGACGCGGTGCCCTATCCAGGCTATTGCAACACCATCGGCCCTGCCTACAAAAAACTCATAGGTCTGAACTTGATGAGAGGCTTTCGTAAGGAATTACGGGAACGCTTGGCTGGTATAGAAGGTTGCACACACTTGACCGAGCTGGCTGGTGTGCTGCCTACCGCTGCCATACAGGCATTCGCTGGCGATGTTTTGCCGACGGGTGATACCGGCTCAGGTACGGATATGACTCAGGTGCCATTTCAACTCGATCGTTGTCAGGCACTGCGTCGTGATGGGCCGGCCGTTGAAAAATATTATCCGAGCTGGCACATCAAACCTGGCGCCAATAATTAAAACTGAATTCTCGATAAACAGTCTCTATCCAAAACGTAAAAATTTTATTCAGTAAAGCATTAAGCAAAACATTAAGCAAAACATTAAGCATAACTTGATTAAATCCATATCCATTGCATCGGAAGGGAAGTCCGCATGAAGATTCACGAATACCAAGGTAAAGAAATACTCAAAAAATATGGCGTTACGGTTCCGCGCGGTATCGCTTGTATGAGTGTTGATGAAGCGATCAAGGCAGCCGAAACATTAGGCGGACCAGTTTGGGTCGTTAAAGCGCAAATCCATGCCGGCGGTCGCGGCAAGGGTGGTGGCGTCAAAGTGGCAAAATCCATCGATCAGGTGCGTGAGTACGCGAACCAGATTATGGGTATGCAACTCATCACGCATCAAACTGGTCCTGAAGGACAAAAAGTTCGCCGCTTGCTAGTTGAAGAAGGCGCAGACATCAAAAAAGAATTATATGTATCGATGGTCACAGATCGTATTTCGCAGCGCGTGGTGTTAATGGCATCCAGCGAAGGCGGTATGGATATCGAAGAAGTCGCTGAGAAGCATCCAGAACTGATTCACAAAATTGAAATCGATCCGGCGACCGGATTAAAAGATAAAGAAGCTGACGATATTGCCGCAAAAATTGGTGTGCCGGCCGGTTCTATCCCTGCAGCGCGAACTCTCCTGCAGGGTTTGTATCAGGCGTACTGGGATACTGATTCTTCACTCGCTGAAATCAACCCATTGATCATTACCGGGGATGGCAAAGTGATTGCGCTCGATGCGAAATTTAATTTCGATTCAAATGCATTGTACCGCCATCCAGAAATTGTCGCTTACCGCGATATCGATGAAGAAGATCCGGCGGAAGTTGAAGCGTCAAAATTTGATTTGGCTTATATCTCTTTAGATGGAAACATCGGCTGCCTCGTGAATGGCGCCGGTCTTGCGATGGCAACCATGGATACGATTAAATTATTTAATGGTGAGCCAGCCAACTTTTTAGATGTGGGTGGTGGCGCGACAGCAGAGAAAGTGACTGAGGCTTTCAAGATCATGCTGACCAATCCTCACCTGCAAGCGATTTTGGTGAATATTTTTGGCGGCATTATGCGTTGCGATGTGATCGCTGAAGGTGTGATCACTGCATCACGGGCCGTTTCTCTCAAAGTACCCTTGGTCGTTCGCATGAAGGGTACCAATGAAGATATCGGTAAAAAAATGCTCGCTGACTCTGGATTACCCATCATCTCAGCAGACACGATGGAAGAGGCAGCACAAAAAGTGGTTGCCGCCGCTAGCGGTAAATAAGTGAGGAAGAACCATGTCAATCCTGATTAATAAAGATACCAAAGTCATCACCCAAGGCATTACTGGTAAGACCGGTCAATTTCACACTCGTATGTGCAGAGACTATGCCAATGGAAAAAATTGTTTCGTCGCTGGTGTGAATCCAAAAAAAGCCGGCGAAAATTTTGAAGACATACCCATTTACGCCACCGTAAAAGAAGCCAAGCAAGCGACTGGTGCAACCGTGTCAGTTATTTATGTGCCACCTGCGGGCGCGGCTGATGCGATATGGGAGGCAGTGGAAGCTCAGCTTGACCTCACCATTTGCATTACCGAAGGCATACCGGTGCGTGACATGCTGGCGCTGAAAGACAAAATGAAAAAAGCCGGTAGCAAAACACTTTTGCTCGGCCCTAACTGCCCCGGTTTAATCACACCCGATGAAATCAAGATCGGTATCATGCCCGGCCATATTCACAAAAAAGGTCGTATTGGTGTGGTCTCGCGCTCCGGCACACTTACCTACGAAGCGGTGGGTCAATTGACAGCCTTAGGCTTAGGTCAATCGTCAGCCGTCGGTATTGGTGGTGATCCCATCAATGGCTTAAAACACATAGACATTATGCAAATGTTTAACGACGATCCTGATACCGATGCGGTAATTATGATTGGTGAAATCGGTGGTCCCGATGAAGCTAATGCTGCGCAGTGGATCAAAGACCATATGAAAAAACCGGTGGTTGGTTTCATCGCTGGCGTAACCGCCCCTCCGGGTAAACGTATGGGTCATGCCGGTGCGTTAATCTCTGGTGGTGCTGATACAGCTCAGGCTAAATTAGAAATTATGGATGCGTGCGGAATTAAGGTGACGCGTAATCCATCAGAGATGGGCAGACTATTGAAAGCAGCGCTGTAAGCTGAATTGATGAAGTTGAATCGATAAAGTTAAATTCAGAAAGTTGAACAAAAAAATGGGGAGCAAGTGCTCCCCATTTTTTATTAAACTAAATTAGATTTTAGGTTGTAGACGCGCTGGAACCGTGCCAGCGATTGACCATGTCAGTCCCGAGCCTGCGGCACAGGTGCCGGTATACACCAGGTTGTCACCATCGGATACGCCAGGGATTCCGGCCGCATACACGATAGTCACGGTTGCTGAAGTGGCTGATACGCCAGCGGCAGTCACAGATTTAACAAACTTTCCTTTTATGACTGTTGCTGCGGGTAGTCCCAGATCATCGTGTGTGAGTGAGGAATTTTTTTCTGACAAGGTGCCGTCGCTACAGGCAACACCTAGTGCAGTCATAGCGGGCGTCGCTAGACTTGGGCCTTCAGAAACACGCGCTTTAGCGGTGTAGTCTTGATAGGCCGGTATACCCACAGCAGCGAGGATGCCGATGATCGCGACGACGATCATCAATTCAATTAACGTAAAGCCTTGCGTTACTCGTAAAGAGCGAACGCGTTTGGTATTTCTCATTAGGTACTCCCTAGACTAGATCAATGAAAGTTGATCCACTAAATGGTGTGGATTGGTTCGCACTGGCAAATTACGTGCCTGACATCAAATTAATTCTGGGTGAGTAGTAATTATGCGTATGGATTTGAATCGTTTTGAATCAAACGAAAATTTGTTTATGTTGATTTTTCTCATCAGTAAAAACTAGATTGATAATCGACAACGATGGTCGATGATCAATCATATTTTTCGATGTGGCTTGTGCGGTATCTTGCCTAAAAATCTAGATAGAAATTTACGCTGCGATTGAAGCGATTGTGCTTTACCAAAAAATGGTTTTAAAGACAAACTATTGTCGATAAAAGACAAATATTGTCAGATCGATTGTTCGCCGTGTCCAAGACTTAATAATGAGGGCAGGCTTTGAGTGAATGCTGAACGATAAACAGCACCTAGTGGCACTTTAAATCATCCGATTTTTTATCGTTTCTAATAAGAATCAAAATGCTAAAATATGCAAGTAAAGTGTTGTGTAAACATGGCATCAAGTAAGTAAGTATGCAAGTAAGGGCATTGTGATGAAGCAGCGGCAAAACCTGATGACTGGATATCAAGACACGGACGAAGTTCGTGCGCGCTGGAGTCGTCGGCTGCAGAGATTGGTCTTGATCACCGTGTTTCTTTGGCTGGGTATCAAGGCGCTGTTCGCGGCGCCGGGTAGTGCATGGATTTGGGCTGTGGGAATTTATGTCCTTGTAGTGCTTTGCGCACCATTCATCATGAGCTGGTTTGGTAGTCGGCAGCGGCGAGGTTGGCGACGCGAAGGTGTTTTATTTGAGCCGAGTTTACCCAGACCCGTGTCGGACATCCCTGAAGAGCAAGAATGGACAGTAGCGTCTCATCCAGCGATACGCGTACCGCTGGCGGTAGTGATGATCGGTCTAATGTACTGGGTTGTGGTGCTGAATCAAATGCAGATGCCCGGTGAATGGTTGGTGGGCACGTCAGTGGTGGCCCTTATTAATCTCTGGGCCTGGCGTGAACCCTTGATTCTCGTCCTTATAGTGGTCGTGGGTGTTCTACTACTCACCATTATTGGCTGGATCGTTAGTAATCTTCCATGGGAAGGCATTGTGGCAGTGGTGATTTTGCTAGCTGGCCTCACAACCTATGGTGTGATTCTGCTGCGCAAGCGGCAATCTCAACAAGCGCGATAAGTATGAAAAAGCAACCGGGCATCAATGGCGACTACATCATTCTCAGCAGAGAAGAGCGTTTGTCGAATGCCACGATTCCAACGCTAGTTAGTTTGGGCACGCCGGCCGCGGTGCAGACCCTTTACGCATTCAGTCCTGACCAAGGTCCCGCCGACTGGATCATGCCTTTGATATTGTGGTTGTACGGTTTGGTTTTTTGGTTCAACTCGGAAGGTTTTCAATTAGTCAAAGCTAAGCATTGGCAATGGACCGAAGAGGCGATTGAAGAACAGCAGCGCTACATGAGCGACACCCGTGTTGCTAGTCGACGCTTCTGGGGAAATTGGTGGGTAAGGTTTCCGGTTGGGTTGCTGTTTTTAAGTGTTGGCGTGCATGCCATGTTTAGCAAAGATTTTAGCGCTCAGTGGATTAGCTTTATTTTGCTGATGTCGGCCTTTGTGACGCCGTTTGTATTTATTGCAGAGTTGGCGATGCTGCCAGTGGCCATACTGGTTGTGCTGGGATTGATGGCAGTAGTGACCTTCACTCCGACCTCGGTAATCATTATGCTGGCAGCATTAGGTTTATTTGCGACCTTGGTGATGGCGCAAAATATTCGCGCCAAGCAGCCGCAAAAGAAACCCAAGAAAGAGAATAAAAAGGAAGAGCCTGTTTTAGATAAGGCGGCTGAGCCCGCTCAACCCGCTCAACCCGCATTACCCGCTGCATCTGCCCCAGCTGCAGCAGTGAGCGCCGATCCTGCCGTAGCTGAGTTGCCAGCACCTAGTGCCGAAGCTCAGAATCCAGAAGCAGCGCCAATCGCTGCAGTCACTCAGCCAGAAGGCGATACAGTGAGCAGTGATAGTGCAGCAGATGCCGCGACATCTGAGGCCGCAGTATCTGAGCCTGCGCCTGCACTAGCAGATGCTAGTGTTACCCAGGAAGCGACAGCGGAGGCAGCGCCCAAGCAAAACGCTTGATGTAGTCTGGTCACTTGCCAAGAGAGCTTATCTTCGCAACTCCCGTCATTCATTTCTAGACGGCTAAAACGCCGCCTAAAAATCAACGCTTAAAAACAAACAAGCCCCCATAAAGGGAGCTTGATTTGAAATCCTACGATTTGGTGCCTCGGGACGGAATCGAACCGTCACTCCTTTCGGAACCGGATTTTGAGTCCGGCGCGTCTACCAGTTCCACCACCGAGGCAGGAGCGGAATTCTACCAGAATTAAAATCATCTCTGATAGTTACGATGCTTACTGCATGTGCTGACCGCCATTAATCGCGATATTTGCACCCGTCAAAAACGCCGCTTCATCGGAGGCGAGATACGCCACTAAGCCGGCGACTTCTTCAGGTTTGCCTAATCGCCCCATAGGAATTTGCGGAAGAATTTTTGATTCCAAGACCTCGGGTGCAATCGCCGTCACCATTTTTGTTCCGATGTAACCCGGTGAGATAGTGTTCACGGTGACGCCTTTACGAGCAACTTCCAGCGCTAATGCTTTGCTAAATCCATGCATACCTGCTTTGGCTGCGGAATAGTTGGTTTGACCAAAAGCGCCTTTTTGTCCGTTAACGGAGGAGATGTTGATGATGCGTCCCCAACCGCGATCCGTCATCCCATCGCAAACAGGTTTCGTCATATTGAAGACGGAATCAAGATTGGTCTTCATCACTAAATCCCAATTAGTTGAATCCATTTTTTTGAAGGTCATGTCGCGCGTAATGCCAGCATTGTTAACCAGCACATCAACCGGGCCCATATCCTTGACGACTTTCGCAATACATTCTTGTGCTGATTCAAAGCTAGCTACATCGCATGGATAAGCGCGGAAGGTATAGCCCTTCTCTTTCATTTCGGCTAGCCAGGCAGTGACTTTGCTATTGCCGGGTGAGTAGGTCGTTGCTACTTCATATCCCATGTCAGCCATCTTCATGCAAATAGCCTCGCCGAGGCCGCCCATACCGCCAGTGACTAAAGTAATTCTGCTCATGTCTGCTCCTGTTTATCTAAAGTTATTTGTTTTTATAGGCTGTGTATATAGTGCAGTAGCAATGCTTTAACGTTCAATGGCGAGCGCCACGCCCATGCCGCCACCAATACAGAGACTGGCGAGGCCGCGCTTCGCATCGCGTCGTATCATTTCGTGTAGCAAGGTCACCAGAATGCGGCAGCCCGACGCACCAATCGGATGACCGATGGCAATCGCTCCGCCATTCACATTAATTTTGCTGGTATCCCAACCCATCTCTTTGTTAACTGCAATCGCTTGAGCAGCGAAGGCTTCGTTAATTTCCATTAAATCTAAATCGTTATGAGTCCAACCTGCTTTTTTTAAGCAGAGCTGGCTGGCTGATACAGGACCCATACCCATAATGCTAGGGTCAATACCTGCAGAAGAGTAAGCGCGTATTTTCGCGAGTGGTTTCAAACCGAGATCGCTGGCTTTTTGCGCGCTCATCAGTATCACAGCAGCGGCGCCATCGTTCAGACCTGAAGCATTGCCTGCTGTGACTGAGCCGTCTTTAGAAAATGCTGGGCGCAATGACGACAAACCATCGAGTGTGCTGCCATGTTTGATGTATTCGTCGCTATCGAACAATGTACTGCCTTTTTTGCTGGTGATCTCTACCGGTAAAATTTCATCCTTAAATTTGCCCGCCTTTTGTGCAGCTTCTGCTTTATTTTGGGAGGCGAGCGCAAACTCATCTTGTTCAGTGCGTGAGATGTTAAATTTTTTCGCTACGTTTTCTGCGGTGATACCCATGTGGTATTGGTTATAGACGTCCCATAAACCATCCACAATCATCGTATCAACGAGCTTCGCATCACCCATGCGAAAACCATCGCGAGAATTATTTAAAACATGCGGCGAGGCGCTCATGTTTTCTTGGCCACCCGCAATGATGATGTCGGCATCACCACAACGAATTGCTTGAGCGGCTAAGTGGGTGGCTTTAAGACCGCTGCCGCACACTTTATTGATGGTGATACCTGGAACGCTATCAGGTAGGCCGCTTTTAATCACTGCCTGACGTGCCGCATTCTGGCCCACACCAGCGGTCAGTACCTGACCCAAAATAACTTCATTAATCAGCTTGGCATCAATGCCGGTTTTTTGCATTAAGCCTTTGATGACATGAGCACCTAATTCTGAAGCGGCAATCTTAGCGAGTGTTCCACCAAATTTACCTACGGGGGTTCTACTGGCTGCGACGATGACGACTTCATTCATAGGTTTTCTCCGGTCTTGATCAAGCTGTTCAGTTATGGAAGCACTGATTAAATAAATACCAGGTGTTTCGCAATCAATCAGCTTCTCCCAAATCAGGCGCTGTAAATTTGCAAAGCGGACTAGCTTAACGACGAGCATCACCGGACTATTGATGTCGCTCAATGCACCTTCATATACGCACGTCTTTCGAGATCAATATAGCCAAGCGATGGATTTGCTTATCCATTAAAAGGCAATTTGCGCTGAAGACCGAACAGTTATGCGTTAATGATAGCTCTTGATATTCATCAAGCGGAAGGAATTTTCGGAGGAGAAAACAGATTTTTTAAATTGATTTGATCAAGAGGTTATCAATTCGAAATCGTAGTGAAATCAATGATCTTTGGTTGCGTTGCGCAATTCTTTGATCTGAAGTTGTCCTTTTAACAGAGCTTTACTGAGAATTTTGTAAGTATCCATATCGAAAATTGGCTCACTTGGTGATTCGTCTAGTAAGTTCCACAAGGCTTCTTCAGATTGTGCAGTGCCCATATAGCACCAATTATTTACGAGATGTATGTCGGTTTTAGTGGCGGTACTTTCTATCAATCCGACAGCGCTGGCATAAGGCCAAGTTTTTACATGCAGTTGTGCCAAAGCGGCTTCTAGTCGGGCGCGGTGGAAAGAAGGGTCTTCTTTGCCCACACAAACGCCCTTGCAGCGATTGAGCTGCAAAGCAAAACAGGCTTTGTTGGTTTTATTCGCGGCCTCAAGGCCCAGATGCACCATACAGAGTTGGTGGGTTTCAGCTAACTGGCGCATCACCGTTTCGGCTTTACGCTTAGAGCTAAACAAACCATACATACGATCGACACGTCCGAAATCGCCGTCATTAGCAAAGCTTAGCGTTGGATAGGTGCGACCTTGCGCATCCTCATTCAAGCGCCAGGCACACAAATCATCTTGACGTCTAAGGGTTCGATTATGGATAGGCTGTAGTTGCTTGACTAGTTGGGCTTCTAGCAGCAGCGCACCAATTTCACCGGCGGTTTCGCGCCATTCAATGCGATGCAGCTGCTGCGATAAACGCATGTCTTTATAGAGTTTGTGATCCGAGCTGAAGTGCGACATCACTCGTTGACGCAGGCGTACACTTTTTCCTACATACAGTGGGATACCGTTCTCACCATAGAAAAGATAAACGCCCGGTGTGTCGGGGCAATCATCGAGTACATCGGGGGGGAGATGCGAGGGCAGCGAGGGTTTTTGCAGTAGCAGCTGCACCGCCTCGTCAAGGACTTCGGCTGCTAGCTCACTACGAAGTTTTTGCCACAGCTGCCACAACAGATCCGCATCGGCTAGCGCTCGGTGACGTGCCTGTGCTTTTAAGTCGTGGCGTGAAATTAATGCGTCGAGATTGTGACGATTGTGTTCTGGGAAAAGTTTGCGAGAGAGCTTAACGGTACACAGCACATCCGAGCGAAACGCATAACCGGCTTCAGTAAATTCATTGCGCAAAAAACCATAATCAAAGCGTGCGTTATGTGCGATGAATAAAGCACCTTGCAGTCGCTCGTATAAGTCTTTAGCGAGCGATGCAAACGTCGGTGCTTCACGCACCATCTCGTTACTAATGCCCGTTAGTTGTTGAATGAATGCGGGGATGGACGTGCCCGGATTCACCAAGCTAGACCAGTGAGTCGCATTGCCATGGGCATCGACCTCGACTAATCCTATTTCAGTGATGCGATCAACCGTTGCGTTGGCGCCAGTTGTTTCCAGGTCGACGAAAACTAATTTTTCAAAGTTCATGAGTGTGGAGCTTATTTGCCCCAGCTATCGCGGAGTGTGACGATACGATTAAAAACAGGTTGACCAGGCTTTGAGTCAACGCGATCGGCGACAAAATAGCCATGGCGTTCGAATTGAAATTTCTCATCGGGTACTGCTTTATCGGCACCCGCTTCTAGGTACGCGGTAATGACTGATTTCGAATTCGGATTCAGCGCTTGTTTGAAATCCTTACCACCTGCATCCGGATGCGCATCGGTGAATAGTCGATCATACATTCGCACTTCGGCCGATACCGCATGAGCGGCGGATACCCAGTGAATATTTCCTTTGACCTTGTAATTTGCTGAGCCTTCAGTACCGCTCTTACTATCGGGGTAGTAATTACAATGAACCGCAATGACCTTACCAGCAGCGTCTTTATCGCAGCCTGTGCATTCAATCACAAAGCCATAACGCAAACGGACTTTGCTACCGGGGAAAAGACGGAAGTAGCCTTTCTCCGGCACTTCCATAAAATCTTCCTGTTCTATCCACAGCTCGCGACTAATAGGAAACGCGCGATGTCCTCGTTCAGGATGATGCGGATGAATCGGAGCAGAGCATGCTTCCGTTTGACCCTCGGGATAATTATCGATGATCAGTTTCAGCGGATTCAGTACCGCGACGGTGCGCGCCGCTTTTGCATCTAGATCATCACGCAACGCACCTTCAAGAATGCTCATGTCTATCCAGCTATCGGCCTTCGCAACCCCAATACGCTCGGCAAACAGTTGAATAGATTCGGGTGTGTAACCGCGGCGGCGAATACCAACAATCGTTGGCATACGCGGATCATCCCAGCTATCAACAATTTTTTCTTCAACCAGTTGCAGCAGTTTGCGTTTGCTGGTGATGGCGTAGGTTAGATTCAGTCGCGCAAATTCATATTGATGCGGAAGTGGCTTTTTAAAGAAGCCGCCTTCAGCTAAGCGCTCAAGTATCCAATCATAGAATGGGCGATGATCTTGAAACTCAAGTGTGCAAATCGAGTGAGTAATGTTTTCTATCGCGTCTGATATAGGATGCGCATAGTCGTACATAGGATAGATGCACCACTTGTCACCCGTGCGGTGATGATGCGCATGTCGAATTCGGTAAATAGCCGGATCACGCATATTCATGTTGGGCGAAGCCATATCAATTTTTGCGCGCAAGATATGTTCACCATCCTTGAACTCGCCGGCTTTCATGCGACGCAGTAAATCGAGCGACTCAGCGGCAGGGCGATCGCGAAAGCGCGAATTTTTACCCGGCTCACTAAAATTACCTCGATTCGCTGCCATCTCTTCAGCGCTTTGACTATCCACATAGGCGTGATTAGCCGTCACTAACCATTCGGCCATGGCGTACAGTTGATCGAAATAGTCGCTGGCAAAATATTGGTGATGGTCCCTCGAGTCTTGCCATGTAAAACCTAACCATTCCACGGTGTCGATGATGGTGTCGACGTATTCCTGATCTTCCTTGGCCGGGTTGGTGTCATCAAAACGCAGGTGACAGCGGCCTTGGTAATCACGCGCTAAACCAAAATTGAGGCAAATCGATTTTGCATGTCCGATATGAAGATAACCATTCGGCTCGGGCGGAAAGCGGGTAATTACCTGTGGCAGTGGCTTGCCCTGTGCATCGGTCCGATGGGCATATTTGCCGCTTGCGGTATCGGCATCGATAATGCCGCGCAAAAAATTGGACGGCGCGTTGAGTGCGCCGTTGTTACTGTCATTGCCCATGGATGTGGAAGCCAATACAAAGAAATCAATGCGCGATTTTACCGTAGCCTACAATCAGTGCATGAGTAAGCAGAGGAGCGAGCTTGATGTGGACATATCCAAGAGTATTGGCGCACCGTGGGGGAGGCGTTATTGCGCCAGAAAATACGATGGTCGCCTTGCGTAAAGGCTATGAAATGGGTTTTCGTGGCGTGGAGTTTGATGTTATGGCCACTCGCGATGAGGGCCTGATCTTGATGCATGATGACTATTTGGGCCGAACGGTGGCTGGAGCAGGCAGTATTGGCAACCTGAATGTGAGCGATTTGCTGGCAATGGATGCTGGCACTTGGTTTTCAGCCGACTTTGCAGGCGAACGCGTCCCCTTATTTGCTGAGGCCGCCCGATATTGCGTTAGCTCAGGTATTTTTATGAACGTTGAAATCAAACCCGTACCCGGCCACGAAACCCACACCGCTGAGTTAGTGGCACAGTTTTGTGCCGTACTTCCGGCGGGAAGTGTGCTGTTGTCCTCTTTTTCGCTGGAGGCGCTGCAGGTTGTTCAGCAAGTGGCCCCGTCTACACCGCGTGCGTGGTTGGTCGATACTGTGCCGGATGACTGGCGGCAAACCTTGGCGATGCTGGACTCCGATACGATTCATGCCAACGCAAAGAGCTTATCTTCCTCAACTATTAAAGCGCTGAAGGCTGAAGGCATTAAGCTACTTTGCTACACCGTGAATGACCCTAATCAGGCGCGAGTATTGTTTGATGCGGGCGTGGACGCACTCTGCACCGACCGGCTAGACCTAATAGCCCCGGATTTTTTCGATCACCGATACATTCACTAAAATTCATTTCACATCTGATCGAAATTCATTAATTTTTCGGCAAGGTAGTTAAAGGCAAGCAGCTGCTGGCTTAGTCTGCAGAGTGGGCTTCACGTATAATCAACGTCATTCCTAGAGTCCTGCAACCCTTCTATTCGCAGGCTAAAAATTGCGCCAAAACGTCCCCATGAACTCGTCCGACATTCGCGAAAAATTTCTCTCCTTTTATGCCTCTAAAGCGCACAGCGTCGTTAGGTCATCCAGTCTGGTGCCAGGCAATGATCCCACCTTGTTGTTCACTAATTCAGGCATGGTGCAATTTAAGGATGTTTTTCTTGGTTCGGAAAAACGAGATTACGTGCGAGCGACCTCTGTTCAGCGCTGCCTGCGTGCGGGCGGCAAGCATAACGATCTTGAGAATGTTGGGTACACCGCGCGTCACCACACCTTTTTTGAAATGCTGGGTAATTGGTCGTTTGGTGATTATTTCAAACGCGATTCACTGATTTGGTCATTTGAACTATTAACCAAAGTTTATGGCTTGCCCGCAGAAAAACTCTGGGCCACCGTTTATCACACCGATGATGAAGCGTATGACATTTGGGTGAAAGACATTGGTTTGCCACCTGAGCGTGTCATTCGTATTGGTGACAATAAGGGCGCGCCGTACGCGTCCGATAATTTTTGGCAGATGGCTGATACGGGACCGTGCGGCCCGTGTTCAGAAATCTTCTTTGATCACGGCCCAGATATTTGGGGCGGACCACCCGGTAGCGCAGGGGAGGATGGTGATCGCTACATTGAAATTTGGAACAATGTGTTCATGCAGTTTGATCGTCAAATCGATCCTGCGACGGGTGAAGCGACGCTAACGCCATTACCAGCGCCCTGCGTTGATACAGGTATGGGTTTGGAGCGTTTAGCAGCGATACTTCAGCACGTCCATAGTAATTACGAGATCGATCTGTTTCAGCGACTGATCAAAGCCGCTGCACGTGAAACAGGCGCAAAAGATTTAGCCAATAATTCATTGCGAGTCATCGCTGATCACATTCGCGCTTGTGCTTTTTTAGTGGTGGATGGTGTGGTGCCCGGTAGTGAGGGTCGTGCGTATGTGTTGCGCAGAATTATTCGACGCGCTCTGCGACATGGCAATAAGCTGGGCCAGAAAAAACCATTCTTTTATAAATTGATTCCTGATTTAGTCAGTGAAATGGGTGTGGCCTATCCCGAGTTGACCGAAGCGGCTGAGCGCGTAGCGAAAGTGCTCAAGCAAGAAGAAGAGCGCTTTGGAGAGACCTTGGAAAATGGTATGAAAATCCTCGAGGCAGCGCTGGCGAAAAATCCGGGGCAGCTCGATGGAAAAACAGCATTCACTTTGTACGACACCTTTGGTTTTCCATTAGATCTGACAGCGGATATTTGTCGCGAGCGTGATGTTGCGCTAGATGAATCAGGTTTTCACGAAGCCATGGAAAAACAAAAATCCACGGCGCGTGCTGCGGGTAAATTTGAGATGGCCTCAGCGATTGAATACGCTGGTCCTAAAACGCAGTTCACCGGATACGACAACCTTACCGATACAGCCAAGATACTCGCTCTGTATGTGAGTGGTGTATCGGTAAATGATATCGCCGCTGGTCAAGAAGCGACTATCGTTTTAGATCGTTCACCGTTTTATGCGGAGTCAGGCGGGCAAGCCGGTGATGTGGGTCTGATTGAATCAAGCTCCGCCTCTTTTGCTGTTAGTGATACACAAAAAGTACAGCCGGATGTGTTTGGCCATCACGGCAAATTAGCGACGGGTAAGCTCGCTGTAGGTGATGCGATAACAGCGACTGTTAATACTACTGTGCGTGCGTCCACGATGCGCAATCACTCAGCGACTCACCTAATGCACAAGGCTTTGCGTATGGTGCTCGGTGGTCACGTGATGCAAAAAGGTTCGTTGGTTGATGCGGATAAAACACGTTTCGATTTTAGTCATAACGCGCCGCTGAGCGCTGATGAAATTCGTCGCGTTGAAGCTTTGGTGAATCACGAAATTCTGCACAACGATGCCACCAATGCAGAGTTGATGGCGTATGACGAAGCGATTAAAGCCGGAGCGATGGCTTTGTTTGGAGAGAAATACGGCGATCAAGTGCGCGTACTTGGCATTGGTAGCTCAACTGAATTATGTGGCGGCACGCATGTAACCCGTACCGGTGATATTGGTTTATTCAAAATCGTTTCTGAAGGTGGCGTTGCGGCGGGCATCCGCCGCGTTGAAGCGGTCACGGGTGAGCATGCGTTGGCGTTAGTTCAATCGCTAGCCGCTCGCGTGAATGAAGCAGCGACGGCACTCAAAGTGCAACCCGAAGAAATCACGCAACGCATCGCGCAGGTACAAGATCAAGTTAAAGCACTTGAGAAAGAACTCGCTTCACTCAAAGCGAAGATGGCTTCTGGGCAGGGTGATGATTTATTGGCACAGGCGGTGGATATTCACGGCATTAAAGTCCTTGCAGTGACGCTAGAAAACGCCGATGTGAATACGCTGCGCGCCGTGATGGATAAGATGAAAGATAAATTAAAAACGGCAGCCATCGTGCTGGCTTCGGTGAGCGACGGTAAAGTAAGTTTGATTGCGGGCGTGACTGCTGACTCAACGTCCAAAGTAAAAGCCGGTGACTTAGTTAATTTTGTCGCTCAACACGTGGGTGGCAAAGGCGGCGGTCGTCCCGATATGGCGCAGGCGGGTGGCACCGATCCCTCGGGTTTGCCGGCAGCGTTGGCTGCGGTGAGCCAGTGGGTGAGTGAGCGAGTGAGTAAGTAAGTAATTAAGGATTTAGGGTTTAGCGTTTAACTACCCAAGCTACTCCATTTAAAACTATAAAAATAAATTTATGGACTATCGTTATTGCCCTGTATGCGCCAGTGAACTGGTGATGCGTCATGACAGTGAGTCAGGTGCAGATGGAGAAAAAGCGCGATTGGCTTGTCCCGATGGTCATTGGACCCATTGGGATAACCCCATACCGGTGCTCGCGGCTTTAGTTGAAGTCGAAAATAAAATTTTGTTGGCTCGCAATGCGGCTTGGGGACCAAAGAATTTTGCGTTGATTACTGGCTTTATGGAGCGCGGTGAGACACCCGAGCAAGGCATCGCGCGCGAGCTGCACGAAGAAACCAGTCTGCAAGCGAGCAAAATTGAGTTGATCGGCGTGTATGAATTTCTGCGTAAAAATGAGTTGATCATCGCGTACCACGTGCAGGCCGAGGGCGAGATTCGTCTTTCACCAGAGCTGGTGGAGTATCGCTTGATTGCACCCGAAAAACTCAAACCCTGGCGCGCCGGGACCGGTTATGCCATGGCAGACTGGATGCGCGCTCGGGGACTGGAGCCTGAATTCATCGATTGGGGCCAAGAGGCACCCTCGAACGATTGACGAGAGTTTGTGTTTGTTTGAATAAAATAAATCAAACGAATCAAGCGTATTGTGTCTTCACAGATTAAAATTTTGCTAAGTAGTTTTGCAAAGGGTTAGGAATGGAATTTCAGAAAGATGTCGATGCGCGTGGCATGAAATGCCCGTTGCCAATACTGAAAGCAAAAAAAGCGCTGAACGATATGCAAACCGGCGACATTTTGAGAGTCATGGCCACCGATCCCGGTTCAGTCAGGGATTTCAATGCCTTTGCCCGCCAAACGGGTAATGAATTGCTATCGCACGAAGAACAGGACGCTGAATTTACTTTTTTCTTACGTAGAAAATAAACGAACGACCGTGCGTGATTTTTGCGCAGAGTTGCGTTATTCCCTATAATCTCGGTTTACGTTAACGTCAATCTGGCGGCTCAGGGTTTTGCTGAGCAGGTCAGGCAATTCAATTCATCCCAAGGACAGTTATGAAGGTACTAGTACCCGTCAAACGCGTGGTCGACTACAACGTGAAGGTGCGCGTTAAATCCGATGGCAGTGGTGTGGATATCGCCAACGTCAAGATGTCGATGAACCCTTTCGATGAGATCGCGGTTGAAGAAGCGATGCGTCTGAAAGAAGGCGGCAAAGCGACCGAAGTGATTGCAGTGTCGTGCGGAGTAACGCAATGTCAGGAAACCTTGCGAACCGCTATGGCGATTGGTGCAGATCGCGCGATCTTGGTTGAAACCGATGTGGACCTTCAGCCTTTAGCGGTGGCTAAGCTTTTGAAAGCTGTCGCTGATAAAGAGCAGCCACAACTCATCATTTTGGGTAAGCAAGCGATTGACGATGATTGCAACCAAACCGGTCAAATGCTGGCTGCCTTACTTGGTTGGCCGCAGGCGACGTTTGCTTCCAAAGTAACTGTTGATGGCGACAAAGCGACTGTTACTCGCGAAGTGGATGGTGGTCTTGAAACGATCTCGCTAACTTTGCCAGCCATCGTTACCACTGATTTGCGTTTGAATGAGCCACGTTATGTGACTCTGCCCAACATCATGAAGGCGAAGAAAAAAACACTCGATGTGATTCAACCCGATGCCTTGGGTGTGGATGTCACACCGCGCTTAAAAACGCTCAAAGTTTCCGAGCCGGCTAAACGTTCAGCGGGCACTATGGTGCCGGATGTCGCAACGCTGGTTGCGAAGTTGAAGAACGAAGCAAAAGTCATCTGAATATAACAAGGACACTACGTCATGGCCGCACTTGTCATCGCTGAACACGATAATGCCTCGCTCAAAGCGAGCACCCTAAACACCGTTACCGCAGCAGTTCAATGTAGTAATGAAGTTCATATACTTATCGCCGGTAACGACTGTGCTGAGGCCTGTGCCGCTGCTGCGCAGATTACAGGCGTGACTAAAGTTTTACTCGCTGAAGGCGCGCAGTTTGCCGATGGTCTGGCTGAAAATGTTGCTGAGCAAGCGCTAGCATTGGCAACTAACTATACGCATGTGCTCGCGCCAGCTACAGCGTACGGAAAAAATATTCTTCCACGCGTAGCCGCTCGTTTGGATGTGGGTCAGATTTCAGAGATTACTAAGGTCGAGTCACCTGACACCTTTGAGCGTCCGATTTATGCCGGTAATGCTATCGCTACAGTGCAATCGATTGATGCGATTAAAGTGATTACTGTTCGTGCCACAGGTTTTGATGCAGCTGCCACGGGTGGCTCGGCAGCGATAGAAAAAATAACCGCCGTGGCTGACTCAGGAAAATCGGCGTTTATTTCGCGCGAGTTGGCTAAATCTGATCGTCCAGAACTCACCGCTGCAAAAGTAATTGTTTCCGGTGGCCGTGGTATCGGCTCTGCTGAAAACTTTAAAATTCTCGAACCCCTCGCTGACAAGCTCGGTGCGGCCATGGGTGCATCGCGCGCCGCCGTCGACGCAGGTTATGTACCTAACGATTGGCAAGTCGGACAGACCGGCAAAATCGTGGCGCCGCAGTTGTATATCGCCGTCGGTATTTCTGGTGCGATTCAACATTTGGCGGGCATGAAAGATTCGAAGACGATTGTTGCCATCAACAAGGATCCAGAAGCTCCCATCTTCAGCGTAGCTGACTATGGACTGGTGGGTGATTTGTTTGAAGCCATACCAGCACTAGTAAAAGAACTCGGTTAAAAAATTAATTCCCTTCTCGGTTAGCAGAATCTTCAGGAGTTCTAATGAGCTACGTCGCACCTTTAAAAGATATGGTGTTCGTCATGAACGAGTTGGCGGGGCTGGCAGCCATTAGCCAATTACCCGGCTGTGAAGATGCGACGCCTGAAACCGCTGAAGCGGTGCTGGAAGAAAATGCAAAATTTTGTTCAGAGGTCGTCGCACCGCTCAACTGGGCTGGTGATTGTGCGCCAAGTAGTTGGCATGGCGGCGAAGTAAAAACGACACCGGGATTTAAAGAAGCATTCAAAGCCTTTGGCCAGGCAGGCTGGCAAGGTGTGCAGCATCCTGTTAATTACGGTGGTCAGGGCTTGCCCAAGTTGTTAGCGACTCCGTGTATCGAAATGTTGAACTCGGCGAATCTGTCGTTCGCACTGTGCCCGTTGTTGACCGACGGTGCGATCGAAGCATTGATGACAGCAGGTACCGATGCACAAAAAGACTTGTATCTGGAAAAACTGATTTCAGGTCAATGGACTGGCACGATGAATCTGACCGAGCCGCAGGCAGGTTCTGATTTGTCATTAGTGCGGTCACGTGCAGTACCGGAGGCAGATGGTACGTACAAAATTTTTGGTACCAAAATTTATATTACGTATGGCGAACATGATATGGCTGAGAACATCATCCATCTCGTGCTGGCACGTACGCCCGATGCACCTGAGGGAGTGAAAGGTATTTCACTGTTTATCGTGCCGAAATTTCTCGTCAAAGCCGATGGCTGCTTAGGCGATAGAAATGACGTGCATTGCGTATCGATAGAACACAAGCTAGGTATCAAAGCCAGCCCCACTGCCGTTTTGCAATATGGCGATCACGGTGGTGCAATCGGTTATTTGGTTGGACAAGAAAATCGCGGATTAGAGTACATGTTCATCATGATGAACGCTGCGCGTTTCGCGGTGGGTATGCAAGGTATCTCGGTGGCCGAGCGTGCGTATCAAAAAGCAGTCGGCTATGCGCGTGATCGTGTTCAATCGCGTGACCTCGCGGGTTCTGCAGGTCCGGTAGCGATCATTCATCATCCTGATGTAAAACGCATGCTGATGTCTATGCGCGCACAAACAGAAGCAGCACGTGCGTTGTCGTATGTGACGGCGGCTGCTTTCGATGCTGCGCATCACCATGCGGATGAGGCTGCACGCAAAGTGAATAATGCCTTCTATGATTTCATGGTGCCTATCGTGAAAGGTTGGTCGACTGAGATGTCGATTGATGTTGCATCGACCGGTGTGCAAGTGCACGGTGGTATGGGCTTTATCGAAGAAACCGGCGCTGCGCAGCACTATCGCGATGCACGTATCTTGACGATTTACGAAGGTACGACGGCGATTCAGGCGAATGATTTGGTGGGTCGTAAAACCCTGCGTGATGGCGGTGAGCTGGCAAAAAATCTACTAGGTCAAGTTACTGCCACGGCCACTGAATTAATCGGTTCTGGTAATGCTGAGTTGGTAGCGATTGGTCAGCGCTTAGCTGCGGCGAGTGCTGATCTGAAGAGTATTGTTGAATTTATTTCGGCCAATGGTAAGTCCGACATCAAAGCTGCCTTTGCAGGTAGCGTGCCTTATCTGAAAATCGCAGGCACCGTGTTTGGTGGTTGGCAGATGGCGCGTGCCGCTAAGATCGCAACTGCAAAATTAGCTGAGAGTGGCGGTGATGCGTCTTTTTATAAAGCAAAGATCGCTACCGCGCGCTTTTTTGCTGATCATTACCTGAGTACGTCTTCTGCGGCGCGGATTGCGATTGTTGAAGGTAGTGCGGGTGTGCTGGCGCTCGCTGACGAGCAGTTTTGATGTTGGTGAGTGTGGTGTTGGTTTAACTTCTAGCTTATCCGTAAGCGCCGCCTGTCAGTATTAGATCGAAGGCGCGCGCGATGACGGTGAGTAGTAGCGTCGCTCCGTAAAAAAGGTTTAACACCATCATCGCTGGAATGGGCCAGCGACTGCCTGTTTTGATGTCTGATTCAGCGTTGTACCTCTCATCCCATTTTTCATCCTGCGTCAGACCAATCACAAACGTCTCTAGGCTAGCCACCAGTAGCGAGAGCACGGCAGGTGCGGCGTAGGCCAGTAGGGGCCAATCGGGTTGCAGAGCGAATAAAAGACCTGAGGCCGGTAAGCTGGCCGCATGCAACCAACCCCAACGATCTTTCATGCCATTTAGATAAAATCGGTGCAGACCTGCGCCACCCAAAACGAGTGCGAGTACCGTCGCTAAGGCTTTGCTTTTAAACGTTGAATTCATATGTTTTTGCTTCGAGATGAGGGTGAGCCCCAATGTGGTTGCTAAATTTAAAACTCACTGGCGATGCTTACGTTCGCGGTGCCGGCAGTGTGCACTGTCCCGTCAGTGATGGCAAATTGGCAGAGTCGGCACCTGAAATCTCGGGAAATTTGCCCGCATAGGGTGAAAATCCACAATAAATCAGCGACTTCCCGCATTTTGGCTTGTCCCATCAGGGTGAAAAACGCTATAATCGCGGTCTTTTTTCGTGTCCGTATTTCCCCCTTTTTGGTAGAGAAAATTATGGTTGTTATTCGTTTATCCCGTGGTGGTGCAAAGAAGCGCCCTTTTTACAATATCGTTGCTACTGATTCGCGCAACCGCCGCGATGGCCGCTTTATTGAGCGTATCGGTTATTACAACCCAGTCGCTTCTGGTGCCGCTCAGCCTTTCAGCATCGACCAGCAACGTTTGACTCACTGGCAAAGCGTTGGCGCGCAATTATCGCCAACAGTCCAGCGCTTAATCAAAACCGGCGGCAAGCAAGCTGCCTGATTTGACGATGTCGGGTACTCCGGGAATCCCGGTTCCCGATGATCTGGTGTTGGTGGCCCATGTAACGGGTGCTTATGGTTTGGCAGGTTGGGTCAAGTTAAAGCCTTATTCGGATGATGCGGGTGCTTTGGTGCACGCAAAAACCTGGTGGCTAGACAAACCTGAACTACGTGATGTGGATGTACTTCTGGTGCGATCACAAGGCGAAGATCTAGTAGCGCAGTTGATGGGTGTTGCAGACAGAAATTCTGCTGAGGCGCTCAAGGGTGCAACAGTGCAAGTGAGACGGGCGCATTTCCCGCCGCTTGATGATGGAGAGTTTTACTGGATCGATCTGATCGGCCATGCGGTTGAAAATCTCCGAGGAGAATCGCTCGGTGAAGTGACCGGTCTGATGGATAACGGCGCGCATCCGATATTGAAAGTTGCTATGCCGGGCGAGGAAAAAGCTCACGAACTATTAATTCCCTTTGTGGATCAGTTCGTTACTTCAGTTGATTCAGCAGCAAAAAGAATACAGGTGGATTGGGAGCGCGATTACTAGTTCTCAGTTCTGGGGGGTGGGCATGCAGTTTGATGTGATTACGCTCTTTCCTGAAATGTTTTCGGCACTAACGTCATCGGGTATTACTCGACGTGCGTTTGAGCAAAAAAGATGTGAGCTGTCTTTGTGGAATCCGCGCGATTTCACTAGCGATAACCATCGCACTGTAGACGACCGACCGTATGGTGGTGGTCCTGGAATGGTGATGATGGCCGCTCCGCTGGAATCAGCGATTACAGCGGCAAATCAGCGGCAGCTAGCGCTGGGTTTACCTAAGCCTAAGGTGATATATATGTCACCACAGGGTGCGCCACTGAATCATGCGCGGGTGATGGCGCTGACAGAAGCAGCAGGATTAGTGGTTTTGTGTGGTCGTTACGAAGCAGTAGATCAGCGTTTGATCGATCGTTGCGTCGATGAAGAAATCAGCTTAGGCGATTTTGTTTTGTCCGGTGGTGAGTTACCGGCCATTGCATTGATGGATGCAGTGATTAGGCAGTTGCCGGGTGTGTTGCATGACGATGCATCGGCAGTAGAAGACAGTTTTGTCAATGGTCTTCTCGATTGCCCGCACTACACGCGACCCGAGATGTATGAAGATACGAGTGTGCCGGCTGTACTGTTAGGCGGGCATCACGCAGAAATTGAGAAATGGCGACGCGAGCAAATGCTCAACGCTACTCAGCGCAAGCGCCCTGATTTAATCGCAAAGGCGCGCGCAGCAGGATTGCTGACCAAGGCTGATGAAGCCTTTCTTAAGCAGAGCAGTAAGTAGTTTGTAGTTAGTCGAGGGGCAGTTAAGTTTTTTCAATGCTGCCCTGTTATGTGTAATTCATCCTCTACCGGGCATAGCAGTTATCAGCGCCGGCATGATGCAAAGGAGCAAACCATGGATCTGATCCAACAACTAGAGCAAGAAGAAATTACCCGTCTGGGTAAGAACATCCCTGAATTCGCACCTGGCGATACCGTTATCGTCAACGTGAACGTGGTTGAAGGTAACCGCAAGCGTGTACAGGCATATGAAGGTGTCGTGATATCCCGTCGTAATCGTGGTTTGAACTCGAACTTCATCGTTCGTAAAATCTCGTCAGGCGAAGGTGTAGAGCGTACTTTCCAATTGTATTCACCACTGATCGCTTCAATCGAAGTGAAACGTCGCGGTGATGTACGTCGCGCTAAGTTGTACTACTTGCGTGAACGTTCAGGTAAATCGGCGCGTATTCGCGAAAAATTGCCTAGCCGTCGTACAGCTGATTCCGCAGCGGAGTAATCTGTCGAATTATGGCAAACTGAAAAGGGCACCGAGCGTGCCCTTTTTCTTTTTTGAATGCTGATGAAAAATCCGTTTGATCCTACAGAAGCACCGATTGATTCTTTGGCTTCCGAGCAGGCCTTAGCATCGGAGCGCTTACATCCTGAGTGGTTGCGCGAACGTTTTCGCCAACCGGCCGAATGGACGCCGGAATTTACCGATGAACATGTGCTGCGTGATACGCAGCGCGTGCCGGTACCTGCCTCGGTGTTGGTGCCGCTGGTGGTGCGTGAGAATCATATTTCCTTGCTACTTACGCAGCGCACTGCACACTTGCATGACCATGCAGGTCAGATTAGTTTTCCTGGTGGGCGGGTAGACCCTGACGATGTAGATGCTGTTGCCACGGCCTTGCGTGAAACGGAGGAAGAGATTGGTCTTTCTCGTCGTCATATTGAAGTGATTGGTTCATTGCCTGACTATTTTACGGGTACCGGTTTTCAAGTCACTCCGGTGGTGGGCTTAGTTCATCCACCTTTCGATTTAGCCGCTGATGAATTTGAAGTCGCTGAAATATTCGAAGTGCCCCTTCATTTTTTGATGGATGGCGCCAATCACCAACGTCGCAGCGCTGAATTTCCCGGCAAGCCGGGTCGACGGACTTTTTATGCGATGCCTTTTCAGCATTATTTTATTTGGGGCGCTACCGCCGCTATGCTGCGCAATCTTTATCATTTTGTTCGCGCTTGAGCCCGGGTATGCATTACTCTTCATTTAGCTTATGATTTACTGAAATTCTAGCGCCTCTCATGACTCTGTTTTCTATACTCTTCGTTTTACTGATTGAACAGTTCCGCCCTTTGCGTGCGGACAATCCCATCTATGCCGCGATCCGTGTATTTGCAGCTCGCATAGAGCATAGTTTTAATGCGGGTCGCCCCGAGCATGGACGTATGGCTTGGTTAGTCATGATCTCAGTGCTAGTGGCGCCTACCTTATTGATTTACTGGTTGCTTGCCTTGGTAGGACCGTTGGCGCAGTTCGTATGGAGTGTGTTGATTGTTTATTTGACGATGGGCTTTCGTCATTACAGTCATTACTTCACATCGATTCAAGTGGCGCTGAATAATGGCGAGCTGTCAGAGGCGCGCGATCTTTTGGCTGAATGGACTGGCCAAGATGTACGCGATCTTGATAGTCACGATATCGCTCGCTTATCAGTAGAGAATGCACTGATCACTACCCACCGACATGTGTTTGGTGTTTTTTTATGGTTGCTGCTGCCGATCGGACCTGCCGGTGCCGTGATTTACCGTCTGGCCGAATACTTGGCGCGCTCATGGACTGAGCCCGAGCATCTGCGTCAAGAATCCTTTGGCACATTCGCTAAAACTGCGTTCGACTGGATAGATTGGCTCCCGGCACGCTTGACTGCTGTGGCTTTCGCCATCGTCGGTAATTTCGAAGACTCTATTTATGCTTGGCGGAATTTTGCTCGTCGCTGGGCCAGCCATACCACCGGTATTATTTTGTCAGCAGGCGGCGGTGCAATGGGAGTTCGGCTGGGAACACCGGCTGAATATGCGCCCGCAGTACCTGAAGTTGATATCACTCGTTACGACTCTTCCAGCCCTGAACTCGAAATTTTGCCGGGCGAAGAACCATCGGCGCGTTCATTGCAGAGTACGGTAGGCTTGATTTGGCGCGCGCTGCTTCTTTGGATTTTGATGCTAGTGCTAGTCTCAGTTGCCAACTGGCTTGGCTGAAAATGTTTTACAGGGCTGATAGCCAAAGAACAGTTTGGGAATTGAAGTGCTTGTCATTCTTGCGCATTAAAAAATAGTAGGTACAGCTTTGTTTCCCCACTCATATTCGGTAAGATAGCGGTAAATGGTGTGCTGCAACAAAACATCACCCAACCCTTATCGTTTGAAAGCCTGCCCGCCGCATGGCCGACCTGAGTTCAGAATCTTCCAGCGAAGCGACCGACTTTATCATCCAGGGCTTAACCAGTAAAGGTAAACCCTTTCGGCCCAGTGATTGGGCCGATCGCTTGTGTGGAATCATGGCGCGTTTTAATCCCGACGCTGGCAATGGTTACGACCTTCATCTACAGTTTTCCCCTTATGTACAACCAGCGCTGATCGAAGGTGTGCGCTCGGTTTTGGTTGATGCTAAGTTGTACGCGCTTGAGCCCATGGCGTATCACTTTATGCGTAGCTTCGCTAAAGACAATGATTTAACGATCATCGAAGCATGTCTGCTACCTAATAAGCACTGATTGAATAAAAACCAGACGATAGACTAGTAATTAGTCGAAGCTAATTCATGGCTTCACTGGGTCCCGTGTTGCACAGCTGTGCTGGTTCATCGTAAATTCGTAATAAATCTACATCTCCGTCTTTTGATCTTGCAAAATTTGCTCCCTTCTGTCGTGGAGAAATTTTGTGCGGGTACCTTCATTCGCCCTGAACGCATACACGCATGTGTAAGCCATAGATCAACCTTTGAATCACTCTAAAAAATTCATAAATCGAACTAATGATCGATATTAGGTCGGATATTTGAATTGTTAATGCGCACACTAGCAACTTGTGCGAATTCAACACATTTGGTGCAATCTGTTTCCATAATTCACTTAGCTGTTTATCAATCATGCTGGGTTCGCGAACGATCGCAGGCTTTAGCCTGATTGAATTAATGATTGCGTTAGTCATCGCTAGCCTGCTGGTGACGGTCGCTTTACCTGCCTACCGCGATCACATGATTCGTGGCGCTATCCCCCAAGCGACTGGAGGTCTCAGTCTGTTTGCGATGCGAATGGAAGAGTACTACCAAGATCATCGTACCTATGCCAATGGTACTAACTGCGGCGCTGCTACCCCTGCAAGCGAAAAATTTAGCTTTAGTTGTGTCACAACTTCCGAGGGACAGTCGTATGTTTTGACCGCTGTTGGAATCAGCGGTGACCTTACCGGATTTTCTTATACCTTGGATCAGACGGGGGCAGCGAGGACAGTGGCTTTACCTGCAACCTGGGGAAAGGTTCCAGTGAATTGTTGGATCATGAAAAAAAATGCCACCTGCTGAATACGCTATGAGCATTGTGTATGAATGATTATTCAGGTTTTTCGTTAATCGAGTTATTAATTACTCTAACAGTTTTATTTATCGTGCTTGCTAGACGTACCTCAGCATTGTCTTTGGGGTGCGCAAACCCAGCGCTCGCTCGAGCATTTTTCAATTTCTACTGAAACGCTACCGAAAGAATTCATTCATGCTTTAGCAAGAGTTAAACGGGCCGCAGCGATAGTCAATCGAAATGACGGACGGCTTTCCAGTGAATTGGCCAATGCAATCATTCAAGCGGCCGCTGAAGTGGAGGCAGGTCAGCATGACAGTGAATTTCCCTTATCCGTGTGGCAAACCGGATCGGGTACACAAACCAACATGAATATGAATGAGGTGCTGGCGAATCGCGCCTCCGAATTACTCGGTGGCGAGCGCGGTATGAAACGTAAGTTGCATCCGAATGATCATTGCAATCTTGGGCAATCTTCCAATGATGTTTTTCCAACGGCGCTGCATGTAGTCATTGCATTGGCAACGAAAAATCAACTGTTACCGTCGCTACGACGGGTGATATTGGCGATAGATCAAAAGGCGAACCAGTATGCGGCGCTGATAAAAATAGGACGTACACATCTGCAAGATGCTATGCCAATGACCCTAGGTCAGGAGTTTTCTGGATACGTTGCGCAGCTTCAGTTAGCTGCAACAGCGATTCAATCGGCACAAGCTAATCTGTATGCCCTAGCCATAGGTGGAACGGCAGTAGGCACCGGATTTGGTACCCCGGAAGATTTTGGTTGCAAGGTAGCGCAGATACTTACGTCAGAGTTGGGATTACCATTCATCAGTGCTGAAAATAAATTTGCGGCATTGGCAGGGCACGAAGCGATCACTATTTCGCATGCTGCACTAAAAACACTGGCCTGCACTTTAATTAAGATTGCGAATGATGTGCGATGGTTAGCGTCAGGTCCACGTTGTGGGTTGGGTGAGCTGATGCTACCTGAAAACGAACCAGGTAGTTCCATGATGCCAGGCAAAGTCAACCCTACTCAATGCGAAGCACTGATCATGCTGTCGCTTCAAGTTTTAGCCAATGATGTTGTTATTAGTAGTGCGGCCGCAGCAGGAAATTTTGAGTTGAATGTGACTAAACCGCTGACTGCGCATGCGTATCTACAAAGCATACGTTTGCTAAGCGATGGCATCAGTAGTTTCACTCGCTATTGTATTACTGGCATGGTGGCTAATGAACGGCGTATGACTGAGTTAGTCGAGTCATCACTCATGTTGGTCACAGCATTGGTACCGCACATCGGTTATGACAAGGCGGCTGCCATTGCGAAAACGGCTCACGCTGAAAATCAAAGTTTGCGTGAAGCCGCTCTCGCATCGGGTTATGTGAGTGCTTTTCAATTCGACCGCTGGATACAACCAGTTAGCATGACTCACCCAAGCTAGAGAACCTGCGCTAATTTCTTATGCGCAGTAAGTCATGATTTGCTTAGCTTACTGCACATTGCAATTTAAATTAACGAGGGGCGCCTCTACGCAGTAAATTCACGACCGCAAGCAAAATAATCGCGCCTAGTAAAGAAACTACCAAAGAAGCCAGGCTGAAATCGTTTTGATTGATGGTACCTGTACCAAACAGTGGCGATAGCAACCAACCGCCGACCAAGGCGCCCACGATGCCAACGACTACATTCAGAACGACACCTTGTTGCGCATCAGTCTTCATCACTATACTGGCCGCCCAGCCTATCAATCCACCTATCACTATCCAGATAATAAAATTCATGTTGTCTCTCCAGTTAAACCCAAGGGAAACCTCACGATTAGCGGTTTTTATTTAGAGCGCGACTGAAAGCAGCTGGTTCACATTCAAAGTACGTCTTATGATCGCGATGAATAACTTTGGTGTAGGTCTGTGATCTTGGCCGTCAAGAGTGCGGCTATTCGTTGCGCGTCTGGCAGTATTTCCGGCTTGCATGCACAATAGCGCTATATAGAGCGCAGTTATTTCTCTTTTTGCATGAAAAAATTCGTATTACTCTGTGCATTCACCTAAAGGAAGTCCATGCAGAATCAAAAACCGGCGATGTTAAATTTGATCGTGTTGGCTGTTTGGGCGGCATTGACAGTAAATGCTCATGCGGCGCCATTAAAGGTTGAGACCAGCAAAAGTTCCGTATCGGCGCTTTTTAAGCAGATAGGCGTTCCCATAGAAACTAAATTCACTAGATTCTCTGCTCTGGTTGAATACGACGCCGCTAAACCACAAAATTCAAAAGCGATTGTCGATATCGACATTACTAGCTTTGATTTAGGTGATCCGGATTACAACCAAGAAGTACAAAAAAAAGAATGGTTTAATGGAGCTCAATTTCCAAAAGCGAATTTCACCGCAGGAAAAATCACTCCTTCGGGGGCGGGCAAATTGGAGGTTTCCGGTAAGCTCACCATCAAAGGAAAAACTGCCGACGTGAGTTTTGTTCTTAATGTAAAAAAAGAAGGTGCGGCTCAAATATTTGAGGGCAGTCTCCCCATTAAGCGTTTAGCGTTTTCTATTGGTGACGGTACTTGGAAAGATACGAGTGTCGTAGCCGATGAAGTTATCATTAAGTTTCGCATCGTCGGCACACAATAAAAGGATAGTTGTATGAAGATAGTTAGATTGCTAATGGCCGCTCTTTTAGCTATGAGTGTATCCGGCGCATTTGCACAGAGCTATAACATTGATCCTGGTCATACGTATCCAAGCTTCGAGGCAGATCATTTAGGTTTGTCCTTTTGGCGTGGAAAATTCACTAAAACTAGCGGTAAAGTCGTGCTTGATAAAGCGGCCGCTAATGGAGGTACTCTCGAAATCACTATCGATACGAATTCGATCGATTTTGGTCACGCAAAAATGAACGAAAACGCGCGTGGTAAAGACATGTTTAATGCAGAAAAATTCCCAACAATCACTTACAAAAGTAGTGCGCTTAAATTTGATGGCGATAAATTGGTGGCAGTCGAGGGCGACATGACCTTACTGGGTGTGACCAAAGCCATGCCTTTAAAAATCAACCACTTTAAATGCATTGTGCATCCCATGTTAAAGCGCGAAGTGTGCGGCGCAGATGCTTCGGCGCGCTTTGATCGCAGTGATTATGGTTTGAGCTATGGCGTGCCGCGCTTTGCTCCTGAAGTAAAACTACAAATTCAAGTGGAAGCTATTCGTGCAGATTAATTTTTTTACTCATTGGATGCTCGCTGGTGCGCTGACATTATTTAGCGCGCTGGCATCGGCCCAAATTATTGATGGCCGCACTGGCAAAGAGACAGATGAATCTGCACTAGTAGAAATTTTAAAATCTGCCGATTTCGTTTTGCTGGGTGAATTACACGATAATAAATTTCATCATGAAGTGCGGGGAAAATTGATTACTCGCTTTGCTGATCTTAGTCGTGCCGTCGTTAGCGAACATTTGCCGGCACCTAATCAAGTGACTTTCCAGTCGACGACAAAAGCGGATTTGGAAGCGGCTGGTTTTGATACAGAAGGTTGGGATTGGCCCATGCATCAGTCGCTGTATGACCCGATTAAGGATAAAGGACTCCGCGTGGTTGGTGGCAATCTCCCTAAGGAAGAAGCGCGGAGAATGTTTTTACAAGGTGCTAGTAGCCTGCCTGAGCGAATGGCAAAAACATATTCACAGTCGCGTCTTGATGAGGCAGCTGAGCGGAAACTCGATCATGATTTAGTTGAAGGACATTGTGGCAAATTGCCCGAGAAATATTTGTTGAGAATGCGATTTGCTCAGCGTATGACCGATTTATCGTTAGCGCACAATTTGTTAGATCGTCGGCCATCACTGCTGATCGCGGGTAATGGCCATGTGCGGCGCGACTATGGCGTGCCACAAATTTTGGTGAGTGTTGCACCTGATCGTAAAGTGGTCAGCGTTGGTTTCTTTGAGCGGGGCGGCGACCTTCAGGAATTGCTGCAGTCTACATCGGGGCAATATGATTATATTTGGATTACTGAACGTGCCGAACGAAAAGATCCGTGTGAAAATTTCAAGCTTAAGTAAAGCAATAGTGCGATAAAAGTAATACATAATTTTCTATAACAATAAATTACAAGAGGCCAAGCATGTTCCGATCTTTTTTTCTGTCCCGACATTGGGCATTGTGGGCTTGGCCTGGTGCAGTACTGATTTTTGGTGGAACGTGGTATCAAGTTCAAATTGACGTCAAGATCAACGACTGGTTCGGTGGTTTTTATGATGTCGTACAAAAAGCTTTGAGTAAGCCCGGTGCGGTATCCATTGAAGAATTTTTTGGTTTCTTACTCAGCTTTGGTGAATTAGCGGGCGTGTATGTACTCGTCGCAGTTTTGTTGGGTTTTTATACTAAGCATTGGGTTTTCCGCTGGCGCCAATCGATGAATGATTTTTATATGGCGCATTGGGATAGCCTACGTCATATAGAAGGCGCCAGTCAGCGAGTGCAAGAAGATACCAAGCGCTTCGCATCCATCATGGAAACCTTAGGGTCGAATATGATCGACTCGATCATGACCTTGATCGCTTTTTTACCTATATTGTGGGCTCTTTCTAAAAAAGTCAGCGAAGTGCCGGTGTTTGGGCAGGTAGAGCATGCGCTGGTATATGTGGCGATCTTATTTGCACTACTGGGAACCGTGGCCCTTGCATTAATTGGTATAAAACTGCCAGGCCTCGAATATAACAACCAGCGTGTTGAGGCGGCCTATCGCAAAGAATTAGTCCACGCGGAAGATGATATCAACCGCGGTAGCCCGCCAGTCGTTAGAGATTTGTTCAATCAGGTTCGCGATAACTACTTCCGACTATTTTTTCACTACATGTATTTTGATATTGCCAAATTTTCGTATCTGCAATTTGGTGTGCTCGTACCCTACATTGCGCTGGGTCCAACGGTTGTGGCAGGTGCTATTACGTTGGGAGCCATGCAACAGATCGTGCGAGCATTTGGTCGAGTTGAAATGTCTTTCCAGTTTTTAGTTCGTAGTTGGGGAACGATCGTTGAGTTGATCTCGGTTTATAAACGTTTGCGCGCGTTTGAAGCGCAGGTGGCAATTATCGAGGCTGCCTCACGCGCTAATCCTACCGATGTAGCTGATACACGCTAAATCTTCTTGAGATTGCCCGGGCCGCTGTTGCAGGTTCGGGCATAGTTCTTTGTTCAAATTTCTGAGTTGCCTGACTGCGCTCACGACCAGGCGTTTGCCTTCCATCTCTTAGCAAAAATTAAAGTTAATTCGCTTTAAAGATGCGAGCACCTTCGTTCTATTTTTCGATATGTTTTCGCTATCACTATCGAGATAAGTAAAAAAAATTTTTTGCAGCTGCACTTAGTAATTGCATGAGAATTTACAGGCCATATCAGTGTGTAATTCATGTATCTCACACCCTATATTTCGCGTTGCAGCATAAATTATCGCGCCGCAGAATAGATCAATCTGTGACCATTAAACCGATGATTTAACGTTTTAATGCTTTCTTTCTTCCAGAAAACTAGACCATAATCAGTTAGAAATAAAGCGGTGTGTTTTCCGATTCGACAAATATAAAAAAGCGATATAAAAATTAGATCAATAAAGTAAAGTCTGCGCAACACAGACTGTCATAACAAAAATGTTCATGGGAGACGGAATGCACGCGGAGCAGAGGCACCACATTGAGACAGTGATGCAAGTAGCGGAGCAGGCTAAGCAAACGCCATCTGCATTGCTGCATGACGAAATTATTCGTGACTCG
This sequence comes from Polynucleobacter sp., assembly GCA_021737945.1. GTDB lineage: Bacteria > Pseudomonadota > Gammaproteobacteria > Burkholderiales > Burkholderiaceae_D > Pernthalerella. Next base: position 268,462 of record JAIPCX010000001.1, on the reverse strand, counting down.
TGGATGCGTTGCGTGCATGAGCACAAACTCGATCCTGCGCGCATGCAAGAACCGGTCATCCTGCCCCAGCAGCAAATTCGGGAGCGCCAGGATCAGATTGAAGAATTTCTCCATATCGCTCGTCATGGTCTCGAAACCCTGTATCACCAAGTCGCGGGTTTGGGTTATGTAGTTTTGCTCACCGATGCGCGCGGCATAACGGTCGACTTTATTGGCGACTTACAGCTTGATCCCAGCCTTAGAAAAGCGGGCTTATATCTAGGATCTGATTGGAGCGAAATGAATGCAGGTACCTGTGGCGTAGGTACGTGTATCAGCACCGGTCAAGCATTGACGGTGCATCAGGGTGACCATTTCGATGCCACTCATATTCCACTCACCTGTACAGCCGCGCCTATTTATGACGCTATGGGTCATATGAAAGCCGTGCTGGATATCTCAGCACTGACATCACCAGGACAAAAAGAAAGTCAGCATTTGGCATTGCAAATGGTGCGTATGTATTCGCATCAGATTGAGAATGCTTACTTCCTTCATCGCTTCCGTCATGAATGGATACTCAGGTTGTCTACTGCACCTGAATTTTTAGAGGTGAGTCCTGAATACCTGATCGCCATTGATGGATCAGGCACGATCATTGGCCATAATCGCCGTGCGCAGTTGATCTTCGGTGAATCGCCGCAGGAATTGATTGGTCGCCGTATTGATTCACTTCTGAATGTGTCGACTGACGATCTACATCGTTTCGTTGCTGTGCAGCCGGTTGATCGTCGAGCCTTGATGGTCAGCGGTACGCAAAAATTAGTATTCTTGTCAGCCCTCGCACCTGCACGTTCGCTGTTGGAAGCAGCGCGAGCTCGCATAGAACCGCCGACTCCAGAGCCACTAGCCGCACTGTCTGGTGGTGATCCTTTATTAGATCGCCAGATTTCGCGTGCGGCACGTTTGATCAATTCGCCGATTAGTATTTTGGTGACAGGTGAGACAGGTAGCGGCAAAGAATACTTTGCTAAAGCACTGCATCAAAGTAGTGAACGACGCAATGGTCCATTTGTACCGGTGAACTGTGCAGCAATCCCAGACACCTTGATCGAAAGTGAATTATTTGGCTATGCGCCTGGAAGCTTTTCTGGTGCATCACCCAAAGGTAAACGCGGTTTGATTCAAGAAGCCGATGGCGGTACGCTTTTCTTGGACGAGATAGGCGACATGCCTAAGCCACTGCAAGCACGTTTGTTGCGCGTGCTATCAGAAAAAGAAGTGCTGCCGGTCGGTGCTACGCGTGCAGTTGAAGTCAATATTCGGGTTGTCGCAGCAACGCACTGCGCGCTTGAGTCGCTGGTTCGAGAGGGTGCATTTCGAGATGATCTGTATTACCGATTAAGCGGCGCTCACTTTACTCTGCCACCCGTACGTGAGCGCAAAGATTTATCGTGGATTATTGATCGTGTACTCGCATTACATGGTCGTAAATCGTCCGATCAACCCATACCAATGTTAGATGATGATTCCAGATCTGCATTACTCGCCCACAGCTGGCCTGGCAATTTACGTGAGCTACGTAATGTGATTGAGTTTGCTTCTGCCGTCTGTCGTGATAATCAAATTACGTTGATCGATTTGCCTGAGTATCTCAGCGCATCGCCAAAAGACTCTCACATATTGGGTGCTTCATTCCAAGATCTCTCATTAAATAGCCTAGAGGCGAGTGAATTAATCACGCAGCTTCGCGCAGCACGCTGGAATGTGACGGCTGCTGCCAACGCAATGGGCATTTCTCGTATGACCCTGTACCGTCGTATGAAGCGATATGGCATAGAGCACCCGCAGTAAATTTTCTAATTCTTTTATAAGAGTTTTACTGGGGGTGTGACATCTGTAACAAGCGCACCTGTTACAGATGTCTATTCTGAGCATGTGGCGAACAGGATTTTTTCTGTGCGTCGCAACATTGAAATAGTAAAAAGTATTCTGATTCAACTGCTTGCACGATGAATCCGGATGTTGTTGTAGGAGTGGTGTCGTTGGCACGTCAATTGCAATACGGTTTTTGGTTCGGCCTCTGAGGGCGGACTGCCGTCAGGCAGCAGAAGTACAACCCCGGCAAAAAAAGTCGTCCAGTTCTTACGAGCTGGGTCGTTCAAAAATATAGGAGACAAAAATGACAGATAAGCAAAGGCCATTTGGTGTTTCGATGACGGATAGGGAGTTTGCAGAATGTATGCCTGCAGACGAGTCCGCATTCCGCTCGCCGATCCCGACGCAGATGGTGTCGAACGGTGAATACAATCCGCTGCCCCAGACAGAAAATCAACGTAAGGTTGAATTCCTGATTAAGGAAATGGCGGACAAAGAAGCTAAGCGCCACAACATGACACGTCGTCAGTTCCTGGCAACCTCAGCAGGTATGGCCACAGCGTTTGTCGCCATGAATCAAGTCTACGGTAATGTCTTTGAAGTTGATGAGGCAGAAGCCAAAAACTTGGACGCTGCCGGCGATCGTAAAGCCAAGTACAAAGGCCAATTCATTTTTGATGATCAGACTCACTTTATTCGCGATGATTTCAAAGAGGAAGGTCTGACCGGACTGACCAAGTGGGCCGAAGGTGCGGGCGTTAATCCGAACATCAATAACATCCCAACGAATTTGTCCCGCTATAAGATGGACAACTACCTCAAGGAGATTTTCCTTGATTCGGACACATCGGTAGCGTTGCTCTCTGGCGCCCCATTTGATGATCCTAACTGGTGGTTGCTGTCCAACGATGCGATTCAAAACGCCTGCCGCGCTGTAAACAAGATGGCAGGTAGCGTTCGTATGTTGGGTCACTCCATCATCACACCAAAATATCCAAACTGGATGGATGAAGTAGATCGTGCGATCGAAGAGCTGAAGCCAGTTTCTTGGAAGGCTTACACCATCGGTGATCCATTTGGTCCATCAAAGTATGCATGGCGCCTCGATGATGAAAAGCTCATGTATCCGTTCTACGAGAAGGCAATCAAAGCGGGTATCAACACGATTTGTATTCACAAAGGTTTGATGCCACGTGACTATGAGAAGGCCTTTGCTGGTACGTGGGAGAACGCGACCGTTAACGACCTTGGTCAGGCAGCCAAAGATTGGCCGAAGATGAACTTCGTGATTTATCACTCAGCGTTGCGTCCTTGGTTGGCTGATCCACCGGATATGGAAATGGCTCAATTCCAGAAGAACGGCTACATCCAGTGGTCAACCGATCTGGCGCGTATTCCAGAGAAATTCGGCGTAAACAACGTTTACGGCGAAATTGGTTCTTCGTTCGCATCAACGGCTGTTACCAATCCTAAGTTCTGCTCGGCCTTTATTGGTCAGATGGTTAACTTGATGGGTCCAGATCGTGTTGTTTGGGGAACTGACTCCGTCTGGTACGGCTCGCCACAGTGGCAGATCGAAGCGATGCGTCGCTTAGAGATCCCTGAGAGCATCATGAAGAGCCAGGGCTGGAAGATCCCTATGGGTGATGGTCGTGGTACGGTCAAGAACAAGATCTTCGGTCTCAATTCGGCCAAGTTGTATAAGCTTGATGCGCAGAAGATGGCAGCGGACGCAATGACCAAGCCATTCGATAACGACATGATCGCGAAGATGAAGGCCGAGTACTTAGCGATGGGCGGCGAGCGTAGTAATGCAGCTTATGGCTACATTGCAAAAGAAGGTCGCACGTTTGGCTAAACCTGATTCCAGGTCAGCCTAAAGTAGGCGGATGCCGCGCTAGCGGTGTCCGCCTCCATAAGAAAAATTATTTGCACGTCATGAAGGAGGGTTCACGATGAAATCTCTGAAGCTTGTCCCGCTAATGGCAGCCTTGTTGTTGATGACAGGAACAGTCGCTTTTGCCGATCACCACGGCGAGAAAAAAACGCGTGTCGGCACTTGTGCCGATGCTAAGAAACAGCAAGATTATTTTTGCGATATGAAGAATGCCGCGACTGATTCCATGGTTGCGCTAGGTACTGCATGCAGAAATGCGAAGATCAACGTCAAGGAAGCGTGTGAGGGAGTTGTTGAAGCTGATGAAACGTACAAGTCGTGCAAGATGGAGCAAAAGTGCTGAGTTGTTAAAACGGCTTGGTAAACGTAAAAATGCAATCCAGTTACTATGTTTTTTGAAGTGAACGAGGTAGTCATTTGTCTCTAGTTAGTTTGCCGGCAGCTTAGCGCTGCCGGCTTTTTTATTTCTGGTCTTATACTAGAGAATAAAGCTATTCTTATGTAAAAAAGACCTGTTGGGTGAATAGTTTAAAAACTAAAAAATCAAAATGAATAATTTAAAAATGAGTCCTAAATTTTTATCTATGTTTTCCTTGGCTTTACTGTGCGCGGCTTGGTCTTTTATGCCGACCGTCCATGCTGAAGATCGTGCCGTTGGTAGCGTGTTTCTCGATTGCCCTGAATGCCCAGAGATGGTGGTTCTTCCTGCGGGTGAGTTCGTGCAGGGTTCCGACAAGGTTGAAAGCGGTCATTTGGATGAGAAGCCTCAGCATAAGGTGAAAATAGCACGACCCTTCGCGGTCTCAAAATATGAAACGACCTTTGCGCAATGGGATGTTTGTGTTGCGGAGGGTAAGTGTCCGAAAGCTGATGATGCTGGCTTTGGTCGAGGCAAATTCCCTGCTGTGAACATTTCATGGACTGAGGCTAAGGCCTATACAGCATGGCTGTCAGCAAGAACCGGTAAAAGTTATCGCCTCCTGAGTGAATCTGAAATTGAATATGCTGCACGTGGTGGTACGCAAACGGCCTGGTTTTGGGGTGGCAGTGAAAGCAAGTTGAAGACCTGTGAATTCGCCAACATGCATGATGAAACGGGTAAAAAAGCTCATCCAAATTATGTGTGGTCGCATGTGCTTTGCGATGATGGTGCTGCTGAAAATGCTGAAGTAGGTAAATACAAACCTAACCCGTTTGGTTTGCACGATATGTTGGGTAATGTACGAGAGTGGGTGGACGATTGTCATCAAGTGGGATATGCAGGTGCGCCTGACGATGGTTCAGTACGTAAGCACGAAGGCCAATGTGAAAAACGATTGGTCAGGGGCGGTGGTTGGTTAGATGGTCCATCGACAGCGCGCGCCGCTTATCGCTACTCTGAGTTGGAAGGCATGCGAAATTTCCAGACGAGTTTCAGGGTTGCTCGTGATCTTTGATTGAACTCAGTGTTGGTAATACAAGGAGACCCAATGCGACGTCTTACGGAGGCTTTTCGACGATTGCGTCATCCAGTCGCACGACGCGCGTCAGTGGTGATTCTGGCAGCAGCGGCATGTGCTGTTGCTGGAACCGCATCGACCCAAATAATTCGCTCAACGGAAAAGCCTATCGATCCTTCGATGGTTTATATGCAGCCGATCAAAGGGCTCAGTCATTCGCAGCTCCAAAAATTTCAGGCGGGTGAGAAACAGTTTAAAAATCCGTGGGTCGTGTTTCCACTGTTGGGTGGTGACTGGGGTCTTGGGCCCACTTTTTTAGCGACATCTTGTATTGGTTGTCATGTGCAGGCTGGCCGTGGCCGTACCTTTGATAATCCGAATGTCATCGCATTCCAGCAGTTACTTCGTTTGTCGATACCCGGCGAGGGCTCGGATGGCGGGCCGAATCCTCATCCCAACTATGGCGATCAGTTGCAAGTGTTCGGCGTCAATGTCGGGCTAAAGGAAAATCTAAAGCCGGGTGAGGCGGAGCTGTATATCGACTGGATAGCTGAGTCTGTCACGTTGTCGGATGGAGAAAAAGTTGAATTGCGTAAGCCAAAAATACGTATTGAAAAACCAAATTTTGGAGCTATCGATGAATCGGTAATGACCTCGCTGCGCAATACTCAGGTCGTGTTTGGAATGGGTTATTTAGAGGCGGTCACAGAAGAAGACATACTCGCACTAGCTAAACTTCAGCAGTCGCAAGGTTTAAATGGTCGTCCGAATTATGTGCGCGATGATATTAATAAACGCGTTGCCTTAGGTCGTTTTGGTTGGAAAGCAAATCAACCTAACGTACGCCAGCAGATTGTCGCTGCATTTCATGGCGATATGGGCGTCACGTCATCGTTATATATTGAAGAAAACTGTCCTCCTATACAAAAAGAGTGTCGTGCTATGCCACCCGGCAATCGTCCTGAGTTATTGGATTATGCATGGGACCATCTGACATTCTGGCAGGTGGCACTCGATGCGCCAGCACCACGTAATCAAGAGAGTGAAAACGTTAAGCGCGGCGGAAAATTATTTGACCAAGCGCGTTGTGCACAATGTCATGTGCCTGAATTACGCACCGGAGAATATCCGTTGTTACCTGCACTTTCAAAACGTAGCTTCCGACCTTATACCGATCTGTTATTACATGATATGGGTCCAGGACTGGCAGATGGTCGTCCGGATTTTAAAGCCGGCCCGCGTGACTGGCGCACTGCTCCACTCTGGGGGATTGGAGTGTCGGAACAAGTCAACGGTAGCACTCATCTCTTGCACGATGGACGTGCGCGCAATGTGCTTGAAGCGATACTCTGGCACGACGGTGAAGCAAAAGCATCGCGCGATATATTTTCAGGTCTGAGTAAAACAGAGCGCGACGATTTGATCGCCTTTGTGAATTCACTCTAAATCCAATGGCGCTAATTCCATGACGCGTCCACAACAAATGCGCTATTTCTTGCTAGCGTTTTTTCTGTATTTATTCTTTCGTCATTGGTTAGGTCCCAAATTGAGTCTAGAGGGTTGGTCGCTAACTATTAGCTCCTATGGGTTTGCTGTTGTGATTGCTACGGTGTATTTATATCGGATACTCAAGCGCGCTGTGCGAACTCCAGAAGAGAAGGATGCGTGATGATGATTAGAAAATTGGTGGCACTTGTTTTGATTTTAGTCGCTGCAGGCGCACATGCAGAGTGGATACTGTATGGCGATAACGGTAAGGCTGAATTTTATTATGACGATAAAACGATTGTTACCAATGGAATTTATGTGACTATTTGGGAAATGCTGAATTATAGTTTTCCGCTCAATGGTGTATTGTCTAATCGATCGCATAAAGAGTACGATTGCAAAGCAGCTCAGTTTCGTAATTTGCAAGGTGAGTTTTTTAATGCGCCCTATTTGAAGGGCGAAAAAATTAGCAGTAATATGGACCCAGAAGAAAATTGGCGACCCGTTATCGAAGGCACACAAAATCAGCATCTTATGCAGTTTGTGTGTGGGAAGCGTAGCTAATTTTAGCCAAACGCTTCGTAGTAAAACCAAGGAGTAATCAGTGATTGCCGTCTTGGAAGCACATCGCGCGGGTTTATTTGCACGCGTGCATTGGCTGCCGAATCTCATTGCAGGGTTGGTCGTTGGCATCGTTGCTTTGCCATTAGCGATGGCGTTTGCAATCGCTTCTGGCGCGCGTCCCGAACAAGGGATTTATACCGCGATCATCGGTGGAGGTTTGATTTCTATTTTCGGCGGTAGTCGATTACAGATTGCTGGTCCGACCGGCGCATTCATCGCCATACTGGCAGGCATCACCGCAAAATACGGTATCGCAGGTTTACAGGTGGCGACCTTGATGGCCGGTGTCATGCTGCTGTTAATGGGCTTGGCGCGTATGGGTGGCGTGATTAAATTTATTCCCGCGCCGGTTGTTGTGGGATTCACCGCTGGCATAGGCGTCATCATTTTTATTGGGCAGTGGAGTGAATTTTTTGGATTGCCCAAAGCCGTCGGAGAGCATTTTCATGAAAAACTCTGGCATCTGCTGCAGTCACTACCGAATGCGCACTTACCCACGCTGAGTTTCGCGCTATTCGGTTTATTAATAGTTTTATTAACACCTAGAGTCAAACTCTTAGCGCGTGTGCCTGGCCCATTAGTCGCCATGATGGTACTCACTCTGTTGCAGATGATAGTGCAGTTGCCGGGTGTAGCCACTATAGGTTCGGCATTTGGTGGAATACCTACTGGCCTGCCTACATTTGTCGTACCTGAAATGTCAGTGCCACAAATAATCACCCTGATTGGCCCCGCATTTACGATTGCAATGCTCGGTGCAATTGAAGCTTTGCTCTCTGCCGTCGTTGCTGACGGCATGGCAGGTACTAAACACGATTCAAATCAGGAATTAATTGCTCAGGGTTTCGCCAATATTGTCGTACCATTTTTTGGTGGATTCGCTGCGACGGGTGCGATAGCACGAACAGCAACGAATGTACGTAATGGTGCGACCAGTCCACTCGCCGGCATCATTCATGCCATCACATTGATCGCTGTACTGCTATTTTTGGCGCCGCTTGCATTGCATATACCACTTGCAGCGCTGGCAGCTATTTTATTTGTGGTGGCGTGGAATATGAGTGAGGTTAAGCATTTTGCTCATCTTCTTAAAACCGCTCCCGTTGCGGATCGTTTAATTTTAGTCATTACCTTTGTGTTGACAGTCTTTGCTGATCTGGTTGTGGCGGTCAACGTCGGCGTAATTTTAGCGATACTGCATTTTATTCGCCGCATGTCGGATGCGGTTGAAACGCTTCCAGTCGATGAAACTGAACTTCATACCGAATTGGCGCGGCATGGTATCCAACAATTACCCCCTGATTTATTGGTTTACGAAATTGCCGGCCCTATGTTTTTTGGGGCAGTAGAAAATTTTGAGCGAGCTTTGGTTCAAACACACGCTGATCCTAAAACGTTAATTATTCGTTTACGACGTGTACCGTTTATGGATATCACTGGTATCCAAGTTTTGGAAGAGGTGATGAGGAAATTGCGCCTACGTGGCATTCGAGTCATGTTGTGTGAAGCAAATGAGCGTGTGCATGCCAAACTTGAGCGGGCAGGGGTGATCAATGAAGATGCAGCTGATGATTACCTCGATCATTTAATCGAGGCGATAAAAAAAGTGACCCCTTCATCGTAATGAAAGCGAGCTGGTAATTTATCAACACCGAAAAACACGTGATTAAAAAAGCCCGAATGCATGCGCAAACGGGCTTTTTTTCGAATTGCCTTTTTACGGCATTTCGATGAATTACCTATACATTACTCTTTGAAAGCTTCGATAGCGATATCGATTCTTACGTCGTCGCCAACGTTAGGCGCATATTTGCCCATGCCGAACTCTGTACGTTTGATGGTCGTAAATGCGTTCGCGCCAATCGCATCTTTCTTTGCTATCGGATGTGGCATCGCTTGGAAAGATGTTACTGTCAAGGTCACTGGCTTGGTAACGCCTTTGAGGGTCAAGTTACCTTGGATTTCAGTTGGCTTGTCGCCACTGAAAATGACTTTGGTTGATTTAAAAGTCGCGGTTGGAAATTTGGCAGTGTTTAAAAAATCTTCAGCTTGAATGTGTTCGTTAAACAGCGCTGAGCCTGTATCCACCGAGGTTGTTTCAATGGTGATGTCTACCTGACCTGTTTTTGCTGCTTTATCAAAAATCACCTTGCCTGTCGTTTTGTTAAAACGCGATAGTTGGGTCGAGTAGCCTAGGTGGCTGTAGGAAAAACGGGGAAACGTGTGTGAATTATCAATCGCATAGCTATCTGCAGCGGCGAATGCGTTGGAGGAAGCGGCGCTGACTAAAACCAATGCTGTGAAAATTTTTTTCATGGTGATCATGGGAGATTCTCCTTGTTGTTGAGTGAGGTTAATTTGCTTGCTACGGTAATGCCATTTTTCTTAGTGAAAATTAATGATTCATTTCTTCAGGTGCGACATGCTTACGGGATGGGAGCATTTGTTTAAGTACATTGTCTTTATCAATGAAATGGTGTTTAAGGGCTGCAAGCACATGAACGATTAGGATCACTATCAGTAGCAGATTGAGCGCTTGATGGATTTCTTTTAGTGCGTCGCCGACCGCTTTATCTTTGGGTAGTAAATCAGGAATAGGTAAAACTCCAAACCAGACTGTTTGAAATCCTTTAGCAGAACTCATTAGCCAGCCAGACAAAGGAATTAAGAACATGAGTGCGTAGAGAGCGAAATGAAAAATAGTCGCTGCCACTTGCTGTAACTGAGGCATTTCCTCAGGCATCGCAGGTGGCGTGTGAGTGATGCGCCAGCCAAGGCGGATAATCACTAATAAAAACACGGTCACACCAGCCCATTTATGCCATGAATAAAATTTTAATTTATCGGGTGAGAGCGGCAGATCGCTCATATAAAAACCAAGTAGTAGCATGCAAAAAATCATCAGTGATATCAGCCAATGAAGTGTTTTTGCTGTACTGGTGTAGTGCGTTGACTCTGACATGAAATCCTCAGCGATTAGTGCGTAGGTGAGAATGCGTAGGCATCCATAGCAAGTACATAGTCGCTAATGCCCGCATGAAAGCGTTGTACATCGGCGCCGGCGCCAGCCGCTCCGAGTGCGACATACAAAGGCAAGAGATGTTCATCAGTAGGATGAGCATTCACTGCGCCCGGTGCTTGTTCGCGGTAATGCATCAATGAATCTATATCGCCATCATGCAAATGAGTCGCCATCCATTCAGGAAAATCTCTTACGTAGCTCGGGGTCTGGCCGCCGTTTTGACGCGCAATCATGTAGTCGCGTAGGTTATGCGTGATGTTTCCCGAGCCAATGATCAGAAAATTTTTATCTACTAGTGGGGCTAATGCCTGTCCGAGTTTGTAAGCTTGTGCCACACCTGCATGACTCTGCAATGACACTGGGATTACTGGTACATCCGCTTCCGGATACATCAGCCGTAAAGGTACCCATGCACCATGATCTAGACCATCAGAAGTAATTTCGCGCACTGGTAGGCCTGCCGCTGCAATAGCTGCTGCCACTTCATGCGCGCCCTCAGGGCAACCGGTTGCGGGATAGGTCAGTTGATACAGCTCCTGCGGGAAACCAGAAAAATCATGAATGGTTGACAGTCGCTCTGCATGACCGACTGTAACGATCTCTGTATCCCAATGCGGACTGATGATGACGATGGCGCGTGGTCGCGGTAGCTGACTCGCGGCTTCTGTCATCGCTGCGCCCGCCGCGCCTGGCCGAAGCGCAAAGGTTGGCGCGCCATGCGGAACAAACAAAGTGGGTAGATGCGTTTTCATTTCGATACTTTTTTGAATACTGCTATTCATGTGGCTTTTAGCCCTAGTCTTGAGGCGTGACTGTAGACTGTTCCGTTGATGTTAAATAGGGGACAATCAGCAAATATTTATTCCATATGGAGCAACAATGGATAGACTTCAAGCCATGCATTTGTTTGTCCGTGTCGCTGAGCTGAGCAGCTTTTCTGCGGTAGCCCAGCAAATGGGTTTGGCGCGCTCCGCCGTTACGCGCCAGATCGCCGCGCTCGAGCAGCACTTGGGTATCAAGCTCATGGTGCGCAGCACTCGACGACTTATGTTGACCTCAGCCGGCGCGGCCTATCTTGAGAAGTGTCGAGTAATCCTTAATCTAGTGGAGGCCGCTGAGACCGGAGTCGCAGAGGAAAGGCAAACACCGCGCGGGATGATACGTATTAGTTTGCCGTTGACGTATGGCTTGATGCGAGTTGCACCGATATTGCTAGATTTTGCGCGTCGTTATCCCGAGGTGCAATTGGATATGGATTACACCGACCGGCGAGTGAATTTAATCGAAGAAGCGATTGATCTTTCGGTTCGCATCACATCGCGTTTGGGCGCGACTGAAATCGCACGTCGCATAGGGTCGAGTCAGCTGCAAGCCGTTGCCTCACCGAGCTATCTTGCTGAGCATGGTGTGCCGCTTCATCCTTCTAAATTAATAAACCATGAATGTCTGAGTTACACCACCACGGCCGAATCAAAACAAACCTGGTCATTTGAAATCGATGGCGTGTTAACGGCTTATCCTGTTCGGGCGCGTATTCATTCGAATAATGGTGAAGCGTTGAATGACGCCGTAGAGCGAGGTTTGGGGATTGCGTTGCAACCGGATTTCATCATTGAGCGATCGCTGCAATCAGGCAAAGTGGTCACCATCCTGAACGAATTTCCACTACCTGAGCTGGGTATCTATGCAATGTTACCCAGTAATCGTCAGGTGCCACATCGGGTCAGAGTGTTGATGGATTTTTTGACAGATCAGTTGCGTTAAATTTTTCGTTCAGCAGATTTACCCAAAAATATTTCAATGAGTGTGTCGGTGATGAATGTCAGGAAAATGGGGATGTTTGTGCGTCATCGCCGTGTGGCGATGGAAGTGCGAATGTGGTTTGCTAGAATCCCAATCGAATTCATGCTCATGTTGATGATGTTCATCATGGCTATGTGTGTGTTCATGTTCGAGCGGCTCATGCATATGTTCGTGTTCATGCGTCTCTGTTAGATGTAACCAAACACCTACGCACATCAACGCGCTGGCAGACCAAAAAAATGGACCAGCTGATTCACCCATCAATAATGCAAGGGCGGCACCCATAAAAGGAGCTGTCGAAAAATAAGCCCCCGTTCGTGCAGTACCTAAGCCGCGTAATGCCAACACGAATAAAACTAAGCTGGCTCCATAGCCTGCTAAGCCAAGTGCCATGGTGGCAAACATCATTGAAAGCTCAGGTAGTTGTATTCCCAGTGCCAAGGCCAGCGTGCAATTGATCACACCTGCGACCAAGCCTTTACTACAGGCGATAAATAGTGCATCAGTTGTGGCCACTTTACGCGTGAGATTATTATCGATAGCCCAGCACAAACATGCGCCAGCAACAGCCAGTGGCCCGATGAAGTTGGTATGTGGTGTGAGTGGATACGATTGATCCGGCAATGCTAATAAAATTCCACCTGCGACGATAGCGATCATACCGATGATGATGCGTCGATTAGCGTGCTCATGAAAAACAACCCAGGCAAGCAGCGCCGTTAACACGCCCTCCAAATTCAACATCAGTGAGGCAGTAGATGCCGATACTGACTGCAAACCTATCAGTAGTAATACCGGACCGAGCATGCCACCACTAAGTATGGACAATAGAAGCCAGCGCCATTCACCTGAATTCATCGAGACCGGAGTCCACCCACGATCGCGCACCAGGCGCGCTAAGCCCAAGCCTATGCCGCTGCCCAAATACAAAAGCCCGCCTAGCAAAAGTGGCGGAACGTCTGCCACCAATAATTTGGCCAGTGGCGTGCTAGCACCGAATAATCCAGCGGCTAATAGGGCAGAGAAAATCGCGGGGTTGAGTGTAAACATAGGGGCATTTTACGGTGGTATTTCAGAAACCTTCTACACTAGCGATAAGATTTAAAAATTGCACATAATTCAATGACGCTTCCAAAAATAAAATGAATGCAATAACTACTAATTTCATTACGATTTTTAACTTAATGCGCGCGGTCTTGATATGTTCGCTGCTGCTGTTTATTTGCCCGATAGTTCGAGCTGAGAGCTTTTTGGGTCTGGAGCCTTTAGAGCCACTTAGCTCAGTTAAGCAGCGCTTCTCAGCAGGTGCCTTGACCGTTGAGCCCGCCGCTTGGTTGAAACCCAATCAGCATTTCGCCAAGATGCCTCATCCTGATGGCGGCGGTACTGTCTATTTGTTGTTCGAGCATGATGATGAACAACGTAAAAAGAAATTAGCTGATTTAGAAAAATCAGTCGCGAATCTTCCATCGCAAGCTCAAGGCCGTTCAACGAAACTACTGATACGTCAGTATCGAGAAAAACTTTCTAAATCGATTGATGAGCGATTGTCATTAATTAGAGTTCGCTGGCTTCCTGATAATCCAGTGCGTGTTAGTGAACTCATTACTTCTTACGGCAAACCGGACGAGAGGCGCGAAGGGAATGCAGTTTATGGGCCAGTGTTTATCTGGTCTAAGGGCTTGAATGCCCACCTTAGCGATGATAAAAAATTGGCATTAATGATCGAGTATTGGTTCACTGAAGATGATCTGGCTGTGTACTTTCTGCGACGCGATAGCGCTGCGCGTTAACTAGCCATGGGCGGTCGCATTCGTAGAAAATTACTGAATGAGCGATGGACTGAGTCGACCGTCAGTGATGTCTTGATTTGTCCTTTATGCGAGCGCGCCATACCTGATTCGATGAAAGATGCGCATCACCTTGTGCCCAAATCCAAAGGCGGGCGGCAAACGCAGTTCTTACATCGAATTTGTCATCGTCAGATTCATGCCCTGTTCACTGAAACAGAATTGGCGCGTCAGTACAGCACTGTCGAAGCCTTACTTGCCCATCCCGAGATTGAGTTATTTGTAAAATGGGTCAAGACCAAGCCAGATGATTTTTTTGAGGTGTCGCGCAAAAGCAGGCGAATAAAACGCGCATGAAAAAAGCACTTATGGTTATTTGAATTTTCGTTCAATGAGTTTTTTTGCGTGATATTAATTTTTATTGGTTTCGCGCGATACTCTGGGTAGTATTCATCGTTGAGTCTCTCCCGCACACTGTAAGGTCTTGTGCCAAAACTTCGCCCCTGACCCGCCATACTCCTCAGGCAAAATTAGCATGCTCAGATGAATTGCTTCTAATTCTTTCATACGGTGATAGTTCATCAGACCGCGTCGTTGTAACTCTTTATAGGATGAACAATTGGCTTCAATTTCAGTCAAGCTAGGTTGCTGGGCGTGCGCGCATTCATGAAAATAAACAAAGTCCCAGATAGCGGGTGTTCCTTTGGATGTTCTTTTATGGGCTTCGGCATCGATGATGATGGTGGGCCAGCCCTCTGTATTTAATCGCATCACAGCGACGGCTCTTCCCAGTTCGGGATTTCGGTCATCTGAATTCGTGTAAGTGTTCCAGATTTCTGTGGCGGTACCAGATAGGCCATCGCGGGAAAAATGACATTGAATCTCATCCCCGTTAGACAAGATAAAAGCTTCGGCAGGTTTGATTGAAAAAATCATCAGACAAACCAAGAAAAATATCTGCAAAACTTGAATGAAACTAGTCATTGGTGACTCCTATTTTTATTCTTCGATCGTGAACATGCCGCTAATTAAAACGAAGTATTACCTTAGATTATGCAGATAAAAAAATAAAAAAACAGAATAAAAATAAAATAAAAAACCCGCCGGTTAGGCGGGTTTTAGAGGTGTTGCTAAGTACGGCTAGATTTATTTTTCCAGTTTAAACACCATAATGGTGCCGCCCTGCGGTACGGAAGTTACACTGCCGTCGAGTGCATCAACACCCGATTGCATACGCTGAGCATCAATACCCCAGCCAGCCTGAACCGCAATGTACTGAACTCCGGCAACTTCATATGACGACGGTACAGCAGTGACGCCTGATGGCATGTTGTACTCCCAGAGTACCTTGCCGTTGGTCGCATCAAACGCACGGAAAATACGGTCGTTAGTACCGCCAGTGAACAAGAGGTTACCGCCTGTGGTCAGCAGCGGTGCCCAGATTGCACGGTCAAACTTATGAACCCAAGCCATTTTGCCGGTGTTCAAATCCCATGCTTGTAGTTCGCCGATGCTATTTGGCTTCTTGCCGCCTTCGTAGCGCAGGCTGCCCAACACGCCATCGATCGGATAGCCGATATACAAATCGCCTTTTTTATAGGTGATTTCGTCAGCTTTCGGAAGTTCCGAGCAGAGATGGTTGTTAGCAGGGATATAGAACAGTTTTGTCTTTGGATTCCACGCCTCTGGTGGCCAGTCTTTACCACCCCATAGCGATGGGCAGAAAGTAACCGCTTTGCCCATGCCTGGTTTTTTGCTCTCGTCGTAGCTAGGACGGCCAGTTTTTTTATTGATGCTAGTGAAGACATCGTTATGAACGTAAGGCAGGCCATTCACAAAGTCGATCTTGCCGTTGGTTTGACGATCCAACATCCAGAGATAACCATTACGACCCGCGTGTACTGCGCCGCGGACTTTTTTGCCGTTGATTTCAGTGTCCATCAGGATAGGTGCGCTGACCTCATCCCAATCCCACGCATCATTGTGATGGTACTGATGGTAGCCTTTGATCTTGCCGCTATCGACTTCCAGCGCAACTACCGATGTGCTGTACAGGTTGTCGCCAACACGACCTTCAGTTGGCCATGGAGCAGGGTTGCCTGTTCCCCAGTAAGCGATGTTAGTTGCTGAATCGTAGGTGCCGGTAATCCAAACGCTCGCACCACCTTGTTTGTGCGAGTTACCTGGCCATGTGTCACCACCTGGCTCGCCTGGAGCGGCAGTCATGTATGTACGCCAAGCTTCTTTGCCGGAGGTAGCGTCAAAGGCAGCCACGAAGCCACGAACGCCAGTTTCGCCACCCGAAGAACCTACCAGGATTTTGCCTTTAGCAGCCAGAGGTGCGAGTGTGATGTAGGAGAGTGCTTTGACGTCACCAACGGTGGCATCCCAGACAACTTTACCGGTCACCGCGTCGAGCGCGATCAGGTGCGAATCGACCGTCGCTACAAAGACCTTATCGCCATACAGAGCCACACCACGGTTGGTGTTGTGCAGCATCAGCAGATCAGCAGGGATATCTTTTTTGTAGCGCCAGATTTCTTGACCAGTAACTGCATTCAGTGCAATCACTTGGGCATTCGGTGTCGTGACGTACATGTAGCCATTGTTGACGATAGGAGGAGCCTGATGGCCCTCAGTTACGCCAGTCGCTGACGACCAAGCTAGAATCAGTTTTTTAACGTTTTTGCTGTTGATTTTCTCTAGTGGGCTGTAGCCCCAGCCGTTGTAGTTGCCACGGTACATCAGCCAGTTGCCTGGCTCAGGATTTTGCAGCCTTGCATCGGTCACTGGGGAATACGATCCCAGTTTGTCGCCGGCATGAGCCAGCAATGCTGTAGCGCTGATGAGTGCTAGCGTCAATTTTTTTAATGTGTTACTCATTTTTGTTGTCTCCTTTATGAGGGTTTTTTTGTGAAGCTGACGTTACTCCCCTGGCTTCACAGGGGGTGCTGCTAAAGCTAGAAACTCTCCCGCTAAGGTCAGGGGAATCGCTGGCAATGGGCTAGAAGCTGGGCCGCTGACGACCTTAGCTCCATCAAATAAATTGAATTTAGACGCGTGGCAGTAGCAGGCGAGCACGCTTTCTTTCGACATCCAGGTCTTTACATCGCAACCCTGGTGAGTGCAGATACTTGAGTAGGCTACGACTCCCGATGCAGAGCGCGCGCGCGTCTCAGGTGTCATTTGATCTTCGGGTAAACGGACAAGCACTATTTTGCTCAGCCGGGATTCGTTTTTCGGTGTGCCGGTTTTTGGGTCGAATGGAAATACCAGCAAAGGTTTTGCGACAGCCAAATCCGCAGGGCGAATGGGTTTGAAATCTGCCTCAGCATCTGCCTCTACCAAAAGAGTGGTAACGGGTTGAGCGAGTGCCTCGGAGGATGCAAAGGGAAGCGGTGCGACCAGGCTGGTTGCAACGATGTTCATCATGCGGCGGCGTTGTGTATTGACACCGCTGTCAGGGTTTTCGCGTCCGCACTGGCCAGAGTTAGCGCAAGGTTGGTTTTTCATGTGTCTCGTTGTTTTAATAATTTAACAAAGCTTCCGTAGAGTCGGCTGTCTTCGTTTAAAGCAATTCTTTGGCTAAATAGTATTCGGAATTCAGAATTCAACAAAGTATAACGGTACTTTTGCGCATTGGTAAATAGCCATCCAGCCCGAAAGAGTGTCTAAAGTATATTTAATTGAATGATTAATTTTCATCAATTAACGGATGGGAACAGGCCTGCCAGAAAATTAATAAAAAGAAATTACTTAATCTGTCTTTACGCTAACGCTCTCAAACAATGGTTCAACTCAGGCCGTTTGTAACTGGGTGGCCTCTTCCGAAAAATGATTTTTAAGGCTGCGATGCAAAATCTTTCCAGTGGCTGTTCTGGGCATTTCTTCATCAGCGATAAAACACACACGGCTGGGGCATTTGAAGCCGGCTAGTCGATCACGGCACCACTGGCGAATCTCGGCTTCAGTCGCATGTTCGCCTTCGTGTAGCACCACAACCGCAAACACACTTTCGCCCCATTTTTCATGCGGCATACCGATGACGGCGACGTCCTTGACGGCCGCATGTGCGCCGATGGCACCTTCGACTTCTGAGGGATAGACATTCTCGCCGCCACTGATAATCATGTTGCTTTTGCGATCGACTAACCAGATGTAACCATCTTCGTCACGACGCGCCATATCACCCACTGAACACCACTGGCCGTCGAAGGCTTCAGCAGTTTTATCGGTGTTTTTCCAGTAACCATCAAAGACGTAGGGGGTACGTGAGAAGAGTTCACCGACTTCACCGTCGGCTACTTCTTCACGATGTTCATTCAGTAGTCGTATGTATCCGCTGCCTGACCATTCACGGCCTACCGAACCTAGTTTGGTTAATTGCTCATCAGGTCGGAGTAGGGTTACCCAGCCGGCTTCGGTTGATCCATACAATTCATAGAGCCGGCCATTTTTGAAGTAATCGAGTATGGCGAGTTTGGTGTCTCTGCGAGCGGGTGCGGAGGAAACTAGCAGCCTACCGACTGAGCTGACATCGTATTTTTTCTTGGTTTCTTCAGGCAGCGATAGCAGCATGATGTAATGCGTCGGTACCAGTGACGTGAAGGTGACCCTCTCTTGTGAGAGCGTGGCAAGCAAGGCCTCGGGATCGTAGCTTCGACGGTCGTCTACGATACAAGCGGCACCCAAGTGGATGAAGGTCGTTGCGAAGTACAGTGAGTTCGCGTGGCACATAGGCATGACCAGCAAACCCGTGTCGTCTTTGCTAAATCCCATCTCTATCGCGGTGGCGAGAGCAATGAGATAGCTACCTTGATGATTGCGGATCGCGCCTTTGGGTTTGCCGGTGGTGCCCGAGGTGTACATGAGC
The DNA here is from genome assembly GCA_021737945.1 of Polynucleobacter sp. Lineage (GTDB taxonomy): Bacteria > Pseudomonadota > Gammaproteobacteria > Burkholderiales > Burkholderiaceae_D > Pernthalerella. Next base: position 249,669 of record JAIPCX010000001.1, on the reverse strand, counting down.
GCGCACATGCTTTGCGTATCCACGGCGACGAATTTTCTGTGCGGGTTACCCGTGCTAATGAGTTTTTCGTAAGGCGTCCATCCAGCGTGTGGCGCATCACCCATCACAAAGTGCCTGCCATTGGAAATGGGTAATTCCTTTTTTTGTGAATCCAGCGTTTCACAGAACTCTACGCCAGTTATGACAGCGCTGACTTCGGCGTTGTTCAGGATGTAGCTGATTTCAGGTCCAGTGAGTCGGAAATTAACAGGCACTGCCACCAATCCTGCTCTGGCCAGCGCGACATAAATCTCCATCCATTCCAGGCAGTTATATGCGAGCAGTCCGACCCGGTCGCCGCTACGCAGGCCGGTATTTAGCAATCCATCGGCGAGGCGGCTAGCGCGCTCGTTCCATGAGGCAAAGCTCAGCGATCGGCGAGAATCGCGGGCGCCGATTTTTTGTGGCATCAGTCGCGCATGGGTGGCGATGGCGTCAGAGAGGGTAAGAAATTGGCTCATGTTGTTAAGTTTAGAATGTTGTCCAATCATTTCCGAATACTGAATTCAGAGTTCAATTCTAGTATACTTCCATCAACACAGAAAACCCTTTTCTTTAAAGCTCATAAAAGTTTACGGAAAGCGCTCTTTGGGTTCAGAGTGGCTCTTGTTTCCTTTTAATTTGGCTGAATCACCAGGAGTAAGTGCAATGTCAGCACCCGAAATACATGAACAATCCGTCGCTGCATTGATTGCCCGTTACCTGAAAAGTCAGGGTGTAAAGCGAGTCTATGGTTTATGCGGCGGTCACATCATGCCGATCTGGATGCGACTCGATGCCGAGGGTATACGCATCATCGATGTGCGTGATGAGCGTGCGGCAGTTTACATGGCGCATGCAGAAGCTGATCTCACGGGTGGTCTAGGCGTGGCTCTGGTAACAGCCGGACCGGGCGTAACCAATGCAATGACGGGTATCGCGAATGCGCATGTCTCTCGTGCACCCGTGCTGGTGTTGTCGGGCCTGCCACCGATGCCGCAAGAAAATCGCGGCGCGCTACAAGATATTGTTCATACCGATTTAGTACGCAGCATCACTCGTTATGCGCGCACGGTTCATCATCCTGATCTCGCCTTACAAGAGATTGATGAAGCTGTTTCGCGCGCACTAGGGCAGGGTGGTGAGCCGGGTCCCGTGTATTTAGATTTTCCAGTCGATATTGTGCGCGCGCACGTGAGTAAGGCAATGCAAATGCCAGAGCGTTTTATTGAGCGTGCGGCGCTTGCAATGCCGCCTGACCAAGCATCGATCATCAAAGCAGTCGAGCTGTTGTGGTCAGCTAAACGTCCGTTGGTGATTTCTGGTCGCGGTGCGAAAGGCGCCAGCAAAGAATTGTGTGAACTGTTGTCGCGCCTCGGCGCTGCTTACTTGGATACGGGTGAAAGCAAAGGATTAGTACCCGAGAGTCATTCCAGTGTGGTGGCTGCTATGCGTGGCACAGTGATGCAGCAAGCTGATGTCGTGTTAACAGTAGGGCGGCGTTTAGATTTTCAGCTTGCGTATGGGTCACCTTCTGTTTTTGGCGAGGCAAAGTTCATACGCATCGCCGATTGTGCTGCAGAGCTTAGAGACAATCGTCGCGGTGAGGTAGAGATTTTATCTACTGGCAAGCTGGCATTACAAGCCTTGCTAGATGTAGCAGGCAACAGAGCTTCTGTAGTTGATACATCGTGGACTGCAGGTTTGCGAGAAAAACATGTAGAACGCTCAAAAAAATTAGTTACCAGCATGCGCGAAGCAGCACCCGGTAGTGATGGCTTGATGCATCCTAATCGCGTGCTAGCGGCACTACGTGATGCCTTACCTGAAGATGCAGTCATTGTTGCCGATGGCGGTGACTTCTTGAGCTTTGCACGCGTAGGCTTACCTGCATCGACTTATCTTGATCCTGGTTCACTGGGTTGTATAGGCGTGGGCACGCCATTCGGTGTGGCGGCGAGTTTGATTTGTCCTGATAAAACGGTGGTTGTTGCGACCGGTGATGGTGCTTTTGGATTTAATGCGATGGAGTTAGATACAGCAGCAAGGCATAAGGCACCGGTATTGGTGGTTGTCGCTAATAATGGTTCGTGGGCGATCGAAGTGCGTGATCAACAAGAATCGCATGGCAAAGTGGTTGGCACTCGACTGCAATTTTCAGATCACGCCGCGATGGCGCGCGCATTTGGTTTGTATGCGGAGCGCGTTGAACGTGCAGAAGATCTTGAAGGGGCGATTGCGCGCGCGATGGCAAATCGACCTGCATTACTGGATGTTGTAGTTACACCGGAGGCTGTTTCCTCTGATGCTAAATCGGGTCTTGCATGGGTACCTGACTTGCAGCCTTTGTCAGCATGGGAGGATGCTGAGCAGCGTTGGCGTTCTGCGCAGTGATTCGCGTATCATTGGCGTGTAACTATTTGTATTATGGGTAATTTGAAAATCTAAAAAATAGCGATCTCGATGAAAATTCTTGAATCCCAACCCACATTAGTAGAACAAGTCCACAAAGCGATTCTTGCTGAGATTGCAGAGGGCAAGCTGCGCACTGGCGAGCGCATTATTCAAGAGCAGATTGCTCAAGAACTCGGCGTTTCACGACAGCCTGTTCAGCAAGCGTTGGTCTTGTTGAAGAATCAGGGCGTGCTAATCGATGCGCCCGGCCGTGGTTTACTGGTAGCCCCCATGGATCCACAGTTCGTGCGTAAGATGTACGAGATGCGCTCAGTGATCGAAGGGCTGGCTTTTCGTAAGGCTGCCGAAAATTTCACAACGAAGGCAAAGGCTCGTGGCGAACAATTACTAACTGTTGGTCGCGATGCGCTTATGAGAGGTTCTGTCAGCGCCATGATTAGTGCTGATATGGCATTTCACATGTTTATATACGAACTTGCGGACAATCCCTTGATCGGTCCCGCTATGGAGATGCAATGGGTAAACGCCCAGCGAGTGATGGGTTCCGTTTTACTTTCTGCCGACAAGCCACGCGATATCTGGGATGAACATGAAGCCTTGTTCAAGCTCGTCGCTAGTGGTGATGGCGTGGGTGCAGAGCTAGCGGCTCGGCGACATCTCGATCAAGCTGCCGATTTCATGATTGAGCGCTTAGGTGACCAGCTGGGTTCGGAGAGTGCTGCTTGATTTGTTTTCACAGAGCGTGTGTGTAAGAACCTAGAAACCAGCGCATTCAGTATTCATAAATTTTTTTCTTTCATCTTCTAAAGTAAACGATAAACGACATGGATTTTTCCCTTTCACCGAGAGCAAAAGAGCTGCGCGATAAAACTAAGCAATTTATCGCTGAGCAAGTGATACCGCTTGAGAACGATCCACGTCAAGATAGTCATGGCCCGCATCCTGAGTTGCGAGCTGAGCTGGTTTCTCGTGCGCGTGCAGCGGGTTTGCTTACGCCGCATGCGTCGACCGAATTGGGTGGCCTAGGGTTGACTCACGTCGAGAAAGCCGTCGTGTTCGAAGAAGCGGGTTATTCTTGGTTAGGCCCCACTGCGATGAATATTCATGCGCCTGATGAAGGCAATATTCACTTGATGGAAGAGGTCGCGACACCTGCTCAAAAATCGCGTTGGTTGAGTCCGCAAGTACAAGGTCATACACGCTCTTGCTTCTGTATGACTGAACCTTCACCCGGTGCAGGCGCCGATCCGAGCATGTTAAACACCACCGCTGTGCGTGATGGTGATCACTATGTCATCAACGGTCGTAAATGGTTAATCACGGGTGCAGAAGGTTCGACTTACGCGATCATCATGGCGCGCATGGAGGACGGAACAGCGACGATGTTCCTCTCCGATATGGATCGTCCTGAGATCAAGCTCGTACGTAACCTCGATGCGATGGATCGCTGTTTTTCTGGTGGGCATGGCGTGGTCGAATTTCATAATCTTCGTGTACCCGCGAGCGATGTGTTGGGTGAGATCGGCAAAGGCTTTCGTTATGCACAAATACGTCTTGCTCCAGCGCGCCTGACCCATTGCATGCGTTGGCTAGGGCAGGCACGACGCGCGCACGAAGTTGCGCTGGACTATGTACGTAAGCGTGAAGCGTTCGGCAAGCCATTGGTCGAGCATGAAGGCGTGGGCTTTATGATTGCTGATAACGACATGGATCTCATAACGTCACGACTGCACATCCTGCATACCGCTTGGTTGTTGGACAATGGTGAGAAGGGTGCGTTTGAATCAAGTCGCGCCAAAGTCGTGTGCTCTGAAGCCGAATGGCGCGTGGTGGATCGCTGCGTGCAGATCATGGGCGGCATGGGCGTAACAGGTGAGACACCCGTGATGCGTATCTTCACCGACATGCGTGCATTTCGTATTTATGACGGCCCGAGCGAAGTGCATCGCTGGAGTATGGCTAAGAAAATCGCTAGCGGAAAAGCGTAAAGGCAGCAGAAATATTTTCACGCTTGCTAAAAGACCACCGCAAGGGTGGTCTTTGGCTTTGTCAAATTTCCAATAGTTGTCTGCGCCATATTTGAGTGATAAGCGGGCCTAGACCGGCATCTGCTTTTCAAGACACTTTTCTGTCATGTGACGCTATGTTGATTTAGTAATATTTGATTCAGTGCTACGTTGACGTAGTAATTTCCTCGTCCGATTTTTCGTTTGATCAAAAAGCCTGTATCGCTCAGCGCGTCGAGATAGCGTGTTGCCGTCATCCGCGACACCTTCAGATCTCGCTGTAAGAATTCAATTTTGGTGTACGGGTGACTGAACAAATTGTTGATCAAATCCTGACTATAAAATTTGTGCTGATCACGGATGCGATGCTTGTAGTCCATCAAAGCCGTTTTGATCGCTTGCACTGTAAGTAATGTGCGGCCTGCTGTCATTTCCACCGCTTCCAGCATGTAAATCACCCAATCCTCCCAGACGTCATCAATACGTACGCGTTGCAGCAAGTCGTAATAAGCACGCTTGTTGCGCACGATATGCTGGCTAAGGTAGAGCACCGGGATGTCAAGCAGCCCCTCCTTAACCAAGTAAAGCACATTGACGATTCGCCCTGTTCGGCCATTGCCGTCATAGAATGGATGAATCGACTCGAACTGATGGTGTATCAGTGCCATCTTGATTAGCGGGTCAGCATCAAACAAATCAGGCTCGTTAATAAAGCGTTCAAGATCTCTCATAAGAGATTTGATTTCTTCTAGATCTTGCGGAGGCGTATATACCGTGCGACCCGAACCATCTTTGAGCGCTGTGCCCGGCAATTTTCTAAAGCCTGCATTGTTGCGCTCTAGCTCGCCTTGGATCTTAATAATGTTGTTCGATGTCAGTAGTCCTGATTGGCGGACCAGTTCAAATCCCACCCTTAAGGCTTGTCGGTAACGCAGCACTTCCTTGGCTGCCGGATTGGTAAACGTTTCCGGAAGTACCTCATCTTTGAACAGTTCATCGTGCGTGGTGACGATATTTTCGATCTCGGAGCTGTCTTTGGCCTCCTGCAAGCCCAAGGTGTTAATCAGAATGCCTTGATTGGGAATTGATGCCGCGATGCCCTTCAACTCAGCCAGCTTGCGGCTGCTGCTGGCGAGCAACTTTAAGATGGCGGGCGTTTCAAATCGCCGGGCATCCAGGTTTTCAAGGGTAGTTAGTTCATTCATTGGTACTTATCATACTCACTATATGCCCAAATTTCTACAAATTTGGGCATATAGTTGTGCTCATGTAAAGAAAATTTCAATTTGTGAGCATTTCCGCCTAAGTTGGCTTGCACGCTCGGCCGCGGGTTGAATCACCACAAACCCCCAAATAAGAAACCACCGCAAGGGTGGTCTTTTATTTGTTGCAGGGGGCGGGAATCGGCTCCTAAGTCAGTGCTCGCGCTGGAAATAGCCCCCTATGCTCTTCACATGGGCCAGCAAGTCCACAAAAAACGGATGGCAACAAAGCGTGGACGAATCGCCGACTAGCAACAGCTTCCGCCGGGCACGGGTCATGCCCACGTTCATGCGTCGGATGTCGGAGAGGAAGCCGATCTCGCCTTGGGGGTTGCTGCGTGTCAATGTGATGGCAATGATGTCTCGCTCTTGGCCCTGAAACGAATCGACGGTGCCCACGCTGAGCTTGCGTTGCAGCAGCAAGTCGTTGAGCACAGCGCTGTCTTCGATAGCTTCTTTCAAATAATTGATTTGGGCGCGGTAAGGTGCAATCACGCCAATGGTCAGCGGATTATGTAGGTGTTCATCGTGTTCTGATGAGTCGTAGGGCGCAAGCAGCTGCGCGAGGCGCTCTAGCAACAAGTGGGCTTCATCGGGATTGGCCATTGAACGGCTTTCGGGAATGGCGACCTCTGAAAAGCCACAGCCAGCGGTGTCGATGAATTCCACGGGCAGATCAGGTGCAAAACGCAGGTCGTAGGCCTCCAAGCCAGCGTGACGCACGCTTTCGTGGGGCACCAGTTGGCCGCCATAGAACTTCTCGGAGCTAAACCCCATGATGCGCGCGTGCATGCGGTATTGCATGGTCAACATGCGTGCCGTCTCCGGCTGCCGCTGAATGCATTTTTCAAAAAGGGTTTCGCGCAAGCCTTCACGAGCCGCTTTTTCGCTTTTCACCGTGGGCGGCAGCTGGTGGTGATCGCCCGCCAGAACAATGCGCTGGCCCTTGGCAATGGGAATCCAGCAACCCGGCTCCAAGGCCTGAGCGGCTTCGTCAATGAAGACGGTCTCAAAGTTCAGGTGGCGAATGTTGCGGTTGCTGGCGCCCACCAGCGTGCAGGTGATGACTTGGACTGATTCGAGCACGTCCTCGGAAATGAAGCGCTCCAAATCGTCGGCGGCTTGGCGCAGCGTGCGCGCTTCTTCCCTAAGCCAATGACGGTGCTGTCGTTCCTCGAAGTCGAAATGGCGCACATGCTCATTGGCGGTTTCACGGTACTGCTCAGCGGTTTGGCGCATCGCATGCATCTTGCTGTAGCTGGGATGGGCCATCACACCGGCATCGAGTGTGTGCTTGAGCAGCAGGTCAGACACACGGCTGGGGTTGCCCATGCGGATCACGTTGACACCGCGCTCGGCCAGCTTTTCAGTCAGCAGGTCCACGGCGGTGTTGGAGGGGGCACATACCAGCACGTGCCGCTCACGCCGAATGGTTTCCATGATGGCCTGCACCAGTGTGGTGGTTTTGCCCGTTCCGGGCGGGCCGTGGATGATGGCCACGTCTTGAGCCGAGATTACATGGCGCACTGCCACTAGCTGCGAGTCGTTGAGCGTACTGGGATAAAACAGATCGTCAGCTTTTTGCTTGCGAAAGGTGGCCTTCCGGGCGCCCAGCAGCACGTCGCGCAGTTCAGCCAAGCGGTTGCCTTGAGCAAGCATGACCGCACTCAGGGCCTGGTTCATCTCGCGGTAACTCACCTCGTCAAATGTCAGGTCAATGCCCAGCGTGCTGCCATCCAGCACCCAGTCCGGAAGCACTTCTTTGGTGGTGGCCAGCAGCAGCTTGTTGCGCCGCACGCTAGTCACGACGCCGCTTAGCGCAGGTCGGTCGCCTGCCGAGTAGCCTAGCGCGTTGCTGAACAACGAAGCATTTTTTCCTACCTGAAACAAGTGCAGGTCTTGCCGATGCGGAGGGCGCTCTAGCTCCAAGACCACTTTGTCACCAAAACCGATGTCTTCTTGGGTAATGGTGACGGGGTACCAGGTTAAGCCACGCCGTCGGCGCTCCTTGATGCTGGCACTGGCATTTTTGAGTATGAACTGTGCTTGGTCTTCCTTTTGTTCAAGCTGCATGAGTTCACGCACATGGCGTAACTCTTGTTGAACAGCGCAAGGGACAGTGGGGGTGGGGTCTTGGTCAGCCAAAAGGAAGGGGAAAGGACAAGGCAAGGTTTGGTCCGGGAACGTAACCGCTCTCGGTTTTGATAATGGAAAGAATCTTACCCCAAGCAGCTTAGGCCTGATCAATCAGGGAGACGTCGCTGCTTGCTGTGGCGTGGGGTGCGATTAGTGCCGCTTGTCGGCCTTCCATGTGCCGCCGTAGCGGTAGCTGGGATGTCGCTCCACTTGGGTCCGGCATTTTTGGCAAATCAGGGTCCAAGCAGCGGTGTCGTCTTGCACCACCCGGTAAAGAGTTGAACTCACGACTTTGCAGGTCTCGCAAGCTTTGATAAGGGATCGAACAGGTTTGGGCATGGTGATCAAAAATCAGTCTATCGGGTCAAATAGAGGTTGGCCCGCCACCATTTCCGGCGTGATGCCCGTGAGTCTTTGGATACCAACTACACACTCGCGTCCCGCGGGTTGATATCACCACAAACCCCCAAATAAAAAACCACCGCAAGGGTGGCTTTTTATTTGGTGGAGGCGGCGGGAATCGGCTCGTAAGCCGGTGCTCGCGTTGCATCGCTCGCCCGCTCGGCCAGCGTCAAGCAATGCTTGACGAAACCCTGGCCTCTCCCCGCGTCCCGCGTGTTCGTTTCCCGTCAATTCGAATAATCAATAAAAAAGCCATCCAAAAAACGGATGGCATTTTTATCGATTGGTGGTGGGTGTGGACCCGGGTTCGATTCCCGTCTGAAAGAGCCCCGCTGACGCGCGCTATCTGACTACAATTGCATCGAACCATTGCGGAACTCTGGACCATTCGCCGTTCAGGCAGCAATCTTTCGCAGGCTTCCGATCCTTTCAACCGCAAAAAACCTTTCCCTTAATTTTTTTGTTCGTTGACTTCCATCTGAAAAGAAGGATTCATCAGTGTCTTTCGATACTAGTGGAAAGATCGATGGGAACGATACGCCTAAATCAAAAATAATTAGCCAACCGTTGGTCAATCAATGAAGCCACACTAGAACGATGGAGGTCAGAAGGAATTGGCCCATCTTTCCTGAAATTGCTTGGACAAGTGCAAAACCGGCTGGTTGATGTTGAGGCGTTCGGACGGAGCCATTTAATCAACGTTTGATATAAATGGTTGCACAAAAGCAAACCATCCTCCAATTAAATACACCAATAGGCTTATCAAATAAACTGTCAAAGAAGCTTTGCGAGTTCTCATACAAGCATCGCGCAAAACGGGGTCAATTGGACACGGCGCCGATCTACCCCGCCATTGCATGTAACCACTGATGGTTAGCATTACTCCAGCAAAAATAAAAACTTCACCCTTATGCTCGCTAACCCACACAATCTTTGGAAATATTGAGATGAATGTGGATAAGGTAGCCCCAGCCCCTAGCGCTACTAATAATGCTGGTATGGCACAACAAATGAGCGTACTAGAACTGGCAAAAAGAGTAAGGACGCTGGTAAATAGATTGCTATTCGGCGCAATGATTTTTTCGGTAATCATTTGTCGGCCACCAATTCCGCTTTGATCTCAGCGACAGACTTTGCAACTGACTCTACTTTAACAATGTCATAGCCTGCATCTTTGACTTCTTCAACGATTGCTTTCTGATCCAAAGTCATTCCATCTTTAGGTTCAACGACCACAGTTTTCTTTTTCAGATCAACATAGACAGCTTTAGTTGCTGGCATTTTAGAAATGCGCTTCTCAATACCTTGAGCACAAAAGGCGCAGACCATACCATTGACAGTAGCCTTCATGCTGGTAGCTGCAAAAGCAGGCGTTAAAGAAATTGCAAAGAGCGTTACTATAAAAATATTTTTCATTTTGAAATCCTTATACATTCATTTAATTTAATAGACATACATAAAGCTAACTCGTGGTTGACCATCAAGGTTTGCCCCTGCTTCTACAAAAAAACGGTTATGAATGAGGCGAAGCATTGGTGTCACTTCATACGCGTTAGAAACCATCGACATACGCCTAGCCTCCACAATCAGCCATGGCTGAGTTTCATCGTAGTTCGCTTCATAAAAAGAAAAACCAGTTCTAGCAGAGACGATATTGTTCGTAATTCCATCGGCCACATAAATGCGAGCATTCGCTGATGCATACAAACGAGTCGTCTCATAGTCAGCTTGCATACCAGGAGATAGCGTAGCCCTTGTACCATTAAAGAAGTTGCCTCTTGTCTCTCCAACGCCACCGATAAACCAGATATTGGCCTGTGCGTTCGGCATATTCCAGCGTTTAATCAATCTGGTGTAAGTCAGCTCATTATTCATCTGACTCTTAGACTGATCATCCGTTTGCATATAGGTTGAAGTCAGACCAATAGCATCTCTTGGAGTAAAGGCATAGTTAGCTGTGAGTTCACGATAAGTTTTACTAAAATCACCCATCGTCATCCAGCTATCTTTAAACCCCATCGGCGCAGCTTGGGCTGTAAAGCTGACCAAAAGACTGGCTATGAATAAAATCCATAACTTCATGGCATCTTCTCCAAGGCAATCACTTCGAGCACTCCATCATTGATCTTTATTTGGAAGCGAACGGAATCACCAACCTTATAGCTTTTAAGATCGAGCTTAGGCGAGGTATCAAAGAGCATCGTCATCGCATTCATGCCAACACTTTTGATGTTCTCGTGATTGAGCACAATCCGATGACGTTCAGGCTCTACTTTCACAACTTGCGCTTTAATCCAATCAGGCGCGGCCCAAACGATAGAAGATATAAAAAATAAAATGCCAAATGAAATTTTTTTCATGCTTTCCCCCAAAGGAAAATGATTCAATATCAAAATCAACCAACAACAAAGTTATTTGATCAAGGTGCCACCGCAAATTTTGGGCGGACTACTGCTAGGGGGGATTAAAAAATGGGTGGCTTAAGAGGTAAAGCCAAAGTGGCGCTATGAATCAGCAATACTTCCCTTACTATTAAATGAGGGGAATAGAAATTCACATTCATTGGTATTGCTGGCGTCGTAAAAGCAAATGCCATACACAATGAACAGGCCTGACAAACGGGCTTGTCATTATGTTCAGATTGAGAATTGGAGTTGGTAGGGCTTGATTGCATCATCTCGCAATGACTGCCATCACCATCAGCCATCATTTGCATCGAATGGGTTGGGTAAACCATTTTTAAGCCCATGCTCTCAGAGGCCCACGAGCGGATGGGCAACAAGGCAATCAAAAGGATAAGCAGGCAATTACGAAGCATGAATTGATTTTAGCTACTTTTATAAAAGCCCGCTCTTTCCAAACAAAATCATACGTTTACGCCTGAATCAACTGATTTCAGTTCAAACTGTTCCCTGCAAATGTGGTGGGGCGATATTTGACTATCATTCTAACGATCGTTAGAATGATAGTATGAATAAACGAACCGTCAAAGATCTTTTGTACGAACAAGTGGCTCGCATCGGCAAGGCCGTTTCCAGTCCGAAGCGGCTCGAGCTGCTGGAGCTGCTAGCGCAGGGAGAGAAGTCCGTTGAAGCTTTGGCTGCCGAGCTTTCCATTGATATCAAGCTTGCAAGCGCACACCTGAAAGTGCTCAGGGAAGCTTATCTGGTGGCGGCGCGCAAGGACGGTAAATTCGTACTCTACCGACTTGCCAGCGCTGACGTCGCAAGCCTCTGGGTGGCCTTAAGAGAAACTGCGCAGGAGCATCTGGTTGAACTCAGTATGGCGGTGAATGCGCTGACCGTCACGCATGACAAGCTGGCCAGCATCAGTCGAGAGCAGCTTCTTGAGCGGGCTAGGAGAGGAACGATCATCTTGATTGATGTGCGCCCTCGGGCCGAATTTGAACATTCTCACCTGCCTTATGCGCGCTCAATGCCCCTTGATGAAATAAAGCGCCGAATGAAGGAGTTGCCGAAATCTAAGGAGATCGTCGCCTATTGTCGGGGACCGTTTTGTGTGTTTTCTGAGGAGGCCGCTCAATTACTCAGAATGCATCACAGAAAGGTCAGCAAGCTCTCGGATGGCGTAGCTGAGTGGCGCGCTGCTGGCTTGCCGCTCGAATCGGAGGAGGTCCAATGAGCAAGCTACTATTCATCGTGAACGACGCTCCTTATGGAAGTGAGCGAGCGTACAACGCGTTACGGCTCGCTGGCGCACTGACAACGCGCGAAGATGCAGCCATCCGGATTTTCCTGATGGCTGACGCTGTAGCATGCGCAAAAAAACTTCAGAAAGTCCCGCAAGGCTATTACAACATCCAGTTAATGCTGGATAAGGTTATTCGGAAAGGTGAAGTTGCGCTATGTGGTACCTGCATGGACGCGCGTGGTCTCCAGGACACCGAACTGAAAGAGGGAGCTCGCCGCTCGACGTTGAACGAGCTGGCGGACTGGACCCTGGAAGCAGATAAAGTCTTGGTGTTTTGATGGCTCATCCTTCGTTATCCGGCGCGAATCTGGAGCTTCGGCATGGCATTAGCCACAACCGAAGCCAATTCTTTCATCAGCTTTTTCAGGTACTACTGGTCGGCCTGACCATCGGCATGACCCGCACCGTCGTACCCGCATTAGCCGAGTCCGATTTCGGTGTACCGAAAAACTCTTTCGTACTTTTAAGCGCCTTCGTGGTCGCTTTTGGGCTCGTCAAAGGCACGATGAATTTCGTCGCCGGGCGTCTTTCCGAGCGCATTGGACGAAAACATGTGCTGATGTACGGTTGGCTAGCCGCCTTGCCCATTCCGTTGATGATCTGGTATGCGCCCAACTGGAACTGGATGGTGGCTGCCATGGTACTGCTGGGCATAAATCAGGGGCTTACCTGGTCCATGACCCAGACCGCCAAGCTTGATATCACGCGTCTGGAAGAACGTGGGCTGACGCTGGGGTTGAATGAGTTTTCAGGTTATGTCGGCGTGACGCTGGCCGGCATTATTACCGCGTACATGGCAGCGCATTTCGGCGCGCGACAGGGGCTGTTGATCTTTGGCCTGGTTGTGATCATTCTCGCCATCGTCCTGACCAAATTGTGGGTCAGAGACACGCTGCCCTGGGCACTGGCGGAGGCCGCTAAACATGCGCCTGGTATCACGCAAACCCACCGCCCTCGGTATCCGATGAACATCTCATCTACGCCGACCACAGCAGAGATTTTTACTCTGATGAGTTGGCGAGATAAACGACTGATGGCTTTGAGCCAGGCAGGACTGGTTGAAAAATTTGTCGATGCACTCGTTTGGATTCTGTACCCGGTTTTTCTCTATCAAAAGGGCGTGAGTCTGACCAATGTAGGCTAGATCATCAGCTTTTACGGCTTCACCTGGGGTGGTTTTCAACTGATTACCGGCCGACTGTCGGATCGCATCGGGCGCCACATCATGAACGTTTCAGGCATGTGGATCTGCGGTGCGGGCGTAGCTGCGATGATGTTGGGCGAGGGTACTGTCTGGTGGGCAATCTCAGCCGCAGTTTCAGGATTTGGCATGGCGCTGCTGTATCCGAATCTCTCTGCTGCGGTCGCGGATATCTCGCACCCGGCATGGCGCGGCTCCGCTATCGGGATCTATCGTTTCTGGCGTGATTTGGGTTACGGGATCGGTGCATTGGGGCTTGGCCTTGCCGCGCACTTCAGTGGCCAGATACAAGCCGCTTTTTGGTTTGTCGCTGTCGCGATGGGCCTCTCAGGCGCATTGCTTTGGTGGTTGGGAGAGGAAACACACCCACGCCTCAACCCGATATTTTCGGACGGAAGCCAGGAGTGAATGAATGACGCGCTACGAGACTTTGATTACCCGTTTGGAGAGCACGCTGCCGTCCGTGAATCCGGAAGAACTACAGCAACTAATGAGTTCAGCATCCCCTCCGCTCGTGGTCGATGTCAGAGATATGGCAGATCATCAGCTTGGTGCGATCAGCGGAAGCATCAATCTGCCAAGAGCAAAACTGGAGGCGAGCATCGAAAGTCATATGTCGGCCGCTGATCAGAAGGTGATTTTGTATTGCGGCAGCAGGGGACGATCACAGTTAGTTTGTCAAAGTCTTCGCGAGATGGGTATTGATGCTGCATTCCTTCAAGGTGGCCTTCAAAGCTGGCTTGAATATCAAAAGCGAGTTTAAGAATCGCTGCTCATTGATTCCGCATTAATTTTTGGAGGTTTTATGTATACATTTCAGACGCAACTGTCGCTCACTGTCGAGCAAGCAATTCCTGTCGTGCTGGAGCAGCTGAAAAAAGAAGGTTTTGGAGTGCTGATGGATCTCGATATTCAAGCGACCATGAAGCAGAAAATTGGTGCTGATATCCCCGCTTACCACATACTCGGTGCCTGCAATCCTCAACTTGCACATCAGGCGCTGATGTCAGAACCCGAAATTGGTGCACTACTTCCCTGTAACGTCGTTGTTCGCGCAGAAGGTGACAAAACGATTGTTAGTTTTATGGATCCGCAAGCTATAGAACAGATGACGTCCAATCCGCAAGTTCATGCGGTTGCGGGTGAGGCAGAGGCGCGGTTGCGGCGGGTCTGTGAAGCACTGGCAGCCTATAGCTGAGCACACTCTGAAGGTTTCAGATCGACCTCTTCTTTGTCTGCTACGGCGAGAAAGGTAATCTTGGCCGTCGCCTTGCTGACGTCGACTGGTTTTCCGTGATCGCGCACGTACAGTTTAAGCACATCGGGTTTGGCCACCAATTCGTAGCCCACATCCTTGATCTCGGTAACCAAGCCACCGTGCGAGGGTTTGTCTTCATGGCCATGACCGTGCTTGTCGGCCGCGAATACGGCACCCGACAACATCAGAGTCAAAGTAACGGCAGTAGAGCTCAGCTTCATAAAATCCCCTTGCAGAGTACAGGCTAAAAATTCGATGCCTGGATGGTTGGGATCACACCTGATGCGAGTTGACCGCAGCTTGCGTATACACTGGTTCAGCAGAGACGTCCTCCAGTTGCTCGTCTGGCCGATGGGCTAGGCGATAAAGAATGGGGAGCACGATTAGCGTAAGCAGAGTGGAAGACAAGATGCCGCCGATCACCACCGTGGCCAAGGGCCGCTGAACTTCTGCGCCGGTTCCGGTGGCAATCGCCATCGGGATAAAGCCCAAAGACGCGACCAAGGCCGTCATCAGCACGGGACGCAAACGGGTCAACGCGCCATCATGGATGGCGGCATCCAACGACATGCCATCCTCTCGCAGGGTGCGGATATAGGAAATCATCACAAGGCCATTGAGTACGGCGACGCCTGACAACGCGATGAAACCTACGGCCGCCGAAATCGACATGGGAATGTCGCGCAGCCACAGCGCCAGAATGCCACCCGTCAACGCAAATGGAATGCCGGTAAAAACCAGCAATCCATCCTTAGCGTTGCCGAACATCGCAAACAGCAATCCGAACACGAGAAGTAGAGAAACGGGAACAACGATTTGCAAGCGTTGTGTCGCAGATTGCAGGTTTTCAAAGGTACCACCCCAACTCGTCCAATATCCCGGAGGGATCTTGATTTGTACCAGTGCAGCCTCTGCATCCGCAACAAACGAACCAACGTCTCGACCACGGACGTTGGCACTCACCACGATGCGGCGCTTGCCGTTTTCGCGGCTGACCTGATTCGGGCCGAGTGCCAAATCGATGTTCGCCACGTCCGCCAACGGGATGAAGTTGCTTCGCCTTTCAGCGCCGCCCGTTTCGCGTGGCAAGGGAATCGGTAAACGCTTCATGCCTTCCAAGTCATTGCGTAGGGATTCTGGCAGCCGAACCACAATGTCGAACCGACGGTCGCCTTCAAACAGCGTCCCGGCCTCACGCCCTCCGATGGCCGTAGCCACGGTGTCTTGGATGTCGCCCACGTTCAGGCCATAGCGGGCGGCCTTCTGACGATCAATATTCACCGTCAGCATCGGCAATCCAGTGGTCTGTTCAACTTTGACCTCAGACGCGCCCTGGATCTTCTGCAGCATTGACGAGATTTCTTCAGCGGTCTTATTCAAGACGGCCATGTCGTCGCCGAATATCTTCACAGCAACATCACTGCGGACACCTGAAATGAGTTCATTAAACCGCATTTGGATCGGCTGAGAGAATTCGTAGTTGTTGCCCGGAATATTACCAACGACTTCCTGTACTGCCGCAATCAACTCGTCGCGTGACTTGCGTGGTTCCGGCCACTGCGACTGCGGTTTAAGCATGATGTAACCATCGGAGATATTCGGTGGCATCGGGTCAGAGGCGATCTCAGCCGTTCCCGTTCGTGCAAAGACACGTTCAATCTCAGGGAACTTGGCTTTGAGCGTCGCTTCGAGCTGCTGTTGCATTACCACCGACTGTGACAAGCTGGTACCAGGGATACGCAGGGCCTGGATAGCGAAATCGCCTTCGTTTAAGTTGGGTACAAACTCACTGCCCATGCGGGTCGCGATCAGACCACACAGAACCACGGCCACGACGGCGGCGGTCAAGACCACGGCTTTGGCCGCCATAACGCGGTCCAGCAAAGGGGCGTACCAGCGCTTGGCTTGCACCATCAGCCAGTTTTCTTTCTCGTTAACGCGGTTGCCAATGAATAGTGCGACGGCAGCCGGGATGAAAGTCACCGACAAAATCATTGCGCCTAGCAGCGCAGCGACCACAGTGAATGCCATCGGGTGAAACATCTTTCCTTCAACACCGGTAAGGGCGAAGATGGGCAAGTACACCACCATGATGATGAGCTGACCGAACAAGAGCGGTCGTCGTGATTCCTTGGCGGCTAGGAATACTTCGTGGAATCGCTCCGAGCGCGTCAACGGTCTGCCGTACTGCGCTTGCGCATGGGCGAGACGACGGACGCAGTTCTCGACGATCACAACCGCACCGTCGATGATGATGCCGAAGTCCAGTGCCCCGAGGCTCATCAAATTGGCACTTACCTTGTAGGTCACCATTCCCGTGAAAGTGAACAGCATCGATAAGGGAATTACGGTCGCCGTGATGATGGCCGCGCGAATATTGCCCAGGAATAGAAACAGGATCACGATCACGAGGATCGCACCTTCCAACAAGTTCTTCTTCACCGTGCTGATGGCTTTGTCCACCAGCACTGTGCGGTCGTAAACCGTGACTGCATGTACGCCTTCAGGCAGGTTGCGGTTAATTTCCACCATCTTTTTGTCGACGGCTTGAGCGACCGTTCGGCTGTTTTGCCCAATGAGCATGAAGACCGTACCCAGTACCACTTCGCGCCCATTGTCTGTCGCGGCACCCGTGCGCAGTTCACGTCCCAAGCCGATTTCGGCCACATCCCGTACCCGGATTGGCACACCATCGGCGCTGCTGAGAATCACATTGCCGATGTCATCCAGCGTCTTGACCTGTCCTGGGGCTCGAATCAGATATTGCTCTCCACGCTTTTCGATATAACCCGCACCCACGTTCCCATTGTTGCGATCCAATGCCGTCACGATGTCCTGCAAGGTGACGCCCAGCGAGGCAAGTCGTTCGGGTATCGGCGCAATCTGGTATTCCTTGGCGTAGCCGCCAATCGAGTTGATTTCTGTGACGCCAGGCACGTTGCGTAACTGCGGCTTGATGATCCAGTCCTGAATCTCGCGCAGATCGGTGGTCGTGTAGGGCAGGCCATCAGGCTTCTTCGCACCATCCTTGGCTTCTACCGTCCACAGGTAGATTTCGCCCAAGCCGGTCGAAATCGGACCCATCGCCGGACTAATTCCAGAAGGCAGCTTGTCACGCGCTTCCTGTATGCGTTCGTTGACCAATTGGCGTGCAAAGTAGATGTCGGTGCCGTCCTTGAAGATCACTGTCACCTGTGACAGTCCATAGCGGGATAGGGAACGGGTTTGCTGCAGATTAGGGAGGCCCGCCATCACGGTCTCAATCGGGTAAGTCACCCGTTGCTCGGTCTCCAGCGGCGAGTACCCTGGTACTTGGGTATTAATCTGTACCTGGACGTTGGTGATGTCTGGAACGGCATCAATGGGGAGCTTCTGGTAATTGTATACACCGATGGCCCCCATACCGATGACTGCCAGCAGAACTAACCATCGGTGCTCGATGGCTGCGTGAATCAGTTTTTCAAACATGTGCGTGGCTCCGATATTAATGGGCGTCTTCGGCAGCAGTTTTGCCGAGCTCAGACTTCACGACAAAGCTGCCTTCAGATGCATAGAGAGCCCCCGGTTTGACTCCTTGTAGAATCTCAACACGCTTGCCATCGCTGCGACCCAACTGCACGGGCTGGGCTATGAAGCCTCCGTTCACCTTCAGGAACACGACGGACCTGTCTCCCACGATTTGAATGGCGTCACTGGCCACGGTTACGGGGACATCCGCCTCTGAAGCGGTTACCTCCGCGCTGACAAACAAACCAGGACGCCAAGCGCCCTTGGGATTAGATAAGATCACGCGGGCCTTGGCCATGCGGGTCTGCTCACCGATCAATGAACCCACCAAAATGATGGTTCCAGTCGCGCTGGCATTGAACGCCGTTGCTTTGATGGTGGCCTTCTCACCAACCCTGACCAGCGGTAAATCTTTTGCCGGTACACTAATCTCGGCCCAGACCTGCCCCAAGTCGGATACTGTGAACACGGCAGCGTCTTCCTTGACGGCTTCGCCGAGGCTGAGATGCTTTTCGATCACCAACCCGTCGAATGGCGCGCGCAGCTCGAAGCGATTAAGCCCGCCCGACAAACTTGAAGTCATCCCCAAGGCAGACAATTTCTGCTGGGCATTGACCACGGCAATTTCCGCCTCGTGCAAGGCTTGTGTGGCTTGGAGATAGTCCTGCTCGGCAGAGACCTTCTGTTCCCAGAGCCGCTTCTCACGTTCATACGTGGTCTTGGCCAAGGTCAATCGCTTTTGTGCCGTCTGCAACTCGCTGCGCTGCTCTGAGGCCGCTGGGCTGGCAATGACAGCCAGCACTTGGCCTCGTCTGACCGCCTGCCCCAGACTGACCTGCACACTCTCGACCACTCCTGCGATACGCGGAACCACATGCGATGTCCGGTCCTCGTTCAGGCGAATCTCCCCCGGCAATTGCAAAGCGGATTTGATGCGAGCCGGACCGGCCGTATCGATGCCAATGGATGCGGCCTTAATTTGTGTTTCGCTAAAGTCGACTTTTCCTTCTTCCTGACTCAAGACGAACCTGAAGGGACCGGTGGAAGTATCGGCAATGATGCTGATTTCAAAGGCATGTGGCTCGGCCACCACCTCGCGGCTCACGAGGCTGTCTTTGTCAGGTATGAAGTTGAGGGTCTGCTTCTCACCGGTCAAGCGCGTGATGGTGGCACTGACTTTGATGGCATTGTTTGGAAGCGGCTTGTCTTTGTTGAGCAGCCAGATCCGCAGTCGTGATTCGCCGCTATCCCCAGCCAGTACCGCCTCCAACCCGAAGTCCCCTTCCTTGAACAGCTTGCCGCCATGCGACCCCTTGTTCGGATCCTCTTGCCGCTCTCCTCCACGATGTGCCGTGGATTCAATGCGGCTGCCATGGTCGTCATCTTCTGCGGTTTTGGATTTCTTGTCGTTGAGAATGGTAGTACCAAGCATTACGCCAGTCACAATAATCGCAGCAATGGCGATCAGTTGTTTTTTGCTAATGTTCAGTTTATTCGCGTCGATTTGCATGTTCATTCCTGGTTAGCTGGCTTGTCGGCATTCGTGCTGGGGTCGCCGAGCACCCGATCAATGTTTGCCGCCACGCGATGTGCTTCGGCTAGGGCCTTGAGGTATTGGGACTTGGCGGCGAAGTAGGTGCGCTGTGCATCCAGCACTTCCAGAAAGTTGAACTTGCCGTTTTCAAACCCGATGGTGGCTGCGTCATAGGCACTCTTGGCCCCGGGCAGTATGTCCCGTTGCAGCACATCCACTTCCCCACGAATGGCATCCAGCTGCTCGCGGGCTTGCATAACTTCAGTGCCGACGCGCACGTTCAAAGCCTGGAATTCGTCCCGGGCTTTATCTTCTCGCTTCAGCGCTTCGAGCAAATTGCCCTGATTACGATTAAACAGCGGCAATGGAACGGAGATGCCCAACAGTAGCTGATCGCTCTGCAGTTCATTGGCACGCTTCACTCCAAGGCGGAAGGTGACATCGGGCATCTGCTTGCTGCGCTCCACATCGACCAACGATCTGCGGCGTTCTACCTCTAGCTGGGCGCGACGCAAAGTTGGCGACGCAGACAAGCGTTGCTGGACACTGTCAAAGCTTGGAACAACCGGGGTCGCTTCAACATTGCCCTCAACGAGGGTGAAGCGAGGGGGATTGGGACCCAGCAGGCTGGCCAGACGCACCCGAGCGTTGCGCTGTTCGCTTTGTGCTTGCGCGAGTTCAACGCGTACCCCGGCCTCAGCAACCCTAGCCTTGGACTCTTCTACCGGAGAAACCTTGCCTGCCGTCACGCGCTTGGCAACCGCGTCTGTCGCCTTTTTTGCTAAATCCACACTATCAAGCGCCAGAGTCGCACGCTCTTGGGCTGCTAGCATTTCGAAGAAAGCAGCGATCACTGCGGCGCGGATCTCGATGCGCCGCACATTCAGTCCTTCCACTGCTATGTCGCGCCCTCGCTCAGCCGCCGCAATACGTGCGGCGCGCTTGCCGCCCATTTCGACGGGAAGGTTGATCTGCACACTTTGTGTACGGGTCTGTGCGCGCTGGTTTTCCAGCGAGTACTCCAGTTCTGGGTTAGGGCGTAATTGTCCTTGAAGCACCTGACCTTCAGTCGCCTCAATTTCCCGTGTTGCGACGGCCAGATCCAAATTGCCTTCTAGCGCCAGCGCTATGGCTTTCTGAAGCGTCAAAGTAGTTGCCGTTTCTGGCTGCGCCTCTGGACGGGCCGAACGGTTGGTTTGCGCAGCAGGTGGCGATTGAGCCAAAGCTGCTCCAGCGGCGAGCGCAATGAACAAGCCCGCTACAGCTACCTTTTTTGTGGTTCTGTGAAAGGTAAGTGGCGTCCGTCGTTTTTTATTTTGATTACTCTTCAACATCCGATTCTCCAGTGATTTCAAACACACGAAGGAATCGGCGAGGTGCGATCTCAATGATCGCCTGCTACATCGTCACATCAGCGTCGTAAACGCGGCTCTACGCGGTCACGCACTAAGCGCAACTGCTTTAGTGACGACGAGGGAAGAAACGCGCTCCCCGCCGATCAGGCGAGGACACGCCATTTCGGGCGCTCTAATCGTTGGAAAGATGGCGACGTGAGACGCGCCCAGTGGTCGGCTATGAGTAGGGACGAACTGAGTATCGGTGGGGGAGTCAGATTCTCATGCAGTATTGATGGACAGCTCGCATGACAGGATGCGCAATCAAGGTCATTGCCATCTGTCTTGGCGGGATCCGGTGCTTTTTCTTTACCATCAGCAGCCTTGTGCTGATGGTCATGGTGACCGAAGTGTTTGGCTGCGGCACCAGTTTCGTGCTGACAATAGGATGCCATCGCTGCCCAACTGAGCTGCAGCGGCATCAATACTATTAGAAAAATCATAAACAAGCGAGGCATGTGAAAGATTGTAGCAGCTATAGTGTTTTGGCGGAAGGGTCTGATTCAGTTTCGTGTAGAAGTGAGTTCGTGCGTAGCAACCGCAAGCCGTTGAATACCACCAGCAGGCTAGCTCCCATATCCGCGAATACGGCCATCCACATGGTCGCAGTGCCGAATACCGCGAGTACCAAGAACACTGCCTTGATGCCCAACGCTAACGCGATGTTTTGCCACAGCACAGCGTGTGTGTCGCGCGACAGGCGGATAGTCGAGGCGATGCGGCGTAGGTCATCGTTCATGATGACCACATCCGCCGCTTCCATCGCAATATCGGTACCCATGCCCCCCATGGCAAAGCCAATGTCCGCTTGTGCCAATGCGGGTGCGTCGTTGATGCCATCGCCCGACATGCCGGTCGCGCCGTACCGTTGCTGCATGTCTTTGATTGCTGTTAGCTTATCTTCTGGCAACAAATTACCGCGTGCATCGTCAATCCCTGCTTGCACCGCAAGTGCCTTGGCGGTAGCCGCGTTATCTCCCGTCAACATCACCGGCGTCACCCCCAAGTCTTTGAGGTCGGTAATCGCTGCTTTTGACGAATTCTTGATGGTATCGGCCACTGCAAACAAGGCCAGCACACCGGCTGTTGAAGCGAGTAGTGTCACTGTTCGCCCGGCTTCCTCATAGGTTTTTAGTACCGCCTCCAAACTTGGGCTGCACTGGCCGCGCTCCTCTATCAGTCTGTGGTTGCCCATCACATAGTCTTGACCCTGAATCGCCCCTTGCACACCCCGCCCGACCAGTGCGGCAAATCCATCTACCGAAACAGCTTGTTCCGCGTTTTGAGCAACCAACCCTGCCGCAATGGCCTTGGAAACAGGATGGTCTGAGTTGGCAGCTAGACTCAGTGCAATTCGCCCCATTTCGGTTTTATTTGCGCTTGCATCAACCAGTAACCACTCCACCAGCTTCGGTTTGCCTTCCGTAATGGTGCCGGTTTTGTCCAACGCAATGGCTTTGAGTTTGCGTGCCGTTTCAAGATGTACACCGCCCTTGATAAGAATGCCTTTTTTGGCAGCCGCAGCCAAACCACTGACCACAGTGACTGGCGTTGAAATCACCAACGCACATGGGCAGGCGATCACCAAAAGCACCAAGGCTTTGTACGCTGCATCCATCCACGTCACGCTAGTAAGCAAGGGCATCAACACCACGACAGCAAGCGCCAACGCAAATACGACAGGGGTGTAAACCCCAGCGAAGCGATCTACAAGACGCTGCGTCGGTGCGCGTGTTCCTTGCGCCTGCTCCACAGCATGAATGATGCGTGCCAAAGTGCTGTTGTTGGCGGCGGCAGTGACCTTAAACTCCAGCGCCCCAGTTTCGTTAATCGTGCCTGCAAACACGGCGTCGCCCACCGCTTTATCGACCGGAATGCTCTCGCCAGTAACAGGCGCTTGATTGATAGTGCTGTTTCCTGCCGTCACCACACCATCCAGCGGCACACGCTCTCCAGGCTTGATGCGTACGATGGCACCCAGTTCCACAGACTTAACGGGCATCGTTTGCCAACCAGCTTGCTGCTGCACTTCAGCGGTATCCGGTGCAAGTGCCAGCAATCCCTTGATGGCGTTTCGGGCACGATCAACCGCCTTGGCTTCGATCAGTTCAGCAATCGCATAGAGCGCCATCACCATTGCAGCTTCGGGCCATTGACCAAGGAGGAACGCCCCGGTGACAGCCACCGTCATCAGCGCATTGATGTTGAGCTTGCCGTTTCTGAGCGCAAACCAACCTTTTTTATAGGTGTCCAACCCCGCAAGGCCGATGGCAATAGCGGCAACAGCTATGCCCAGCACTTTCCAAGGCAGTGCGTCGGGAGCAAAGTACGAAACGCTTTCGGCAAGCACTGCCAACACCAGTGCGCCGACCATTCGCCCTATACCACTCGAAAAATTATGCTCATGGCCATCGTTTTCGGAATGGCTAGGTTCGTCCCCGAGCGGTTGAATCGGCTGCGGATCAAACCCGGCCCTGCGAATCACTTCCAGCGCTTGCAGCACAAGGTCTGCTGGGGCATCAATAGCCAGTGTCCGCGCACCAAGTTGAAAGCTTAAGCCACGTATGCCGGTGATAGGTTCTAGGGCTCGCCGAATCTCAGATTCTTCAGAGGCGCAGTCCATGCTGGAAATACGAAACACAGTCGCACCTGTTGGCGTGTCGTCGATTAATGGTGCGTGGATCTGCACAGCGGCAGGGGAGCAATTCTTGGCACATCCGCGACTCTCCGATGTAGCAGAAATTTCATCAAGCTTGGTATTTTGGTTCATGAGGACTCCTATTGTTCCGTCTATTAGAAACCCTGTAGCAACTAAAGAGTCAAGAGAGTAAAATGCACGTCATCGATGCCCTCAGTACATCAAGTCAAGGGAAGTAAATGAAAATCGGTGAACTGGCCAAGGCCACCGGCACGCAATTGGAAACCATCCGCTACTACGAGCGCGAAGGCCTTTTGCCTGAAACGACGCGCACCGAAGGCAATTACCGTATCTACGGTGAGGCACACGCGGAACGTCTGTCATTTATCCGCCACTGCCGGTCGCTGGACATGACACTCGAAGAAATCCGCGTCCTCCTGCGGTTCAAGGATGCGCCCAACGAGAACTGCGGTGAGGTAAATGCTTTGCTTGATGAACACATCGGCCATGTCGCCGCCCGCATTCGAGAATTGCGTTCGCTGGAGCGGCAACTCAAAGGGCTGCGGGATTTGTGTCAGGAAGCACGGGATGCTGCTCACTGCGGCATCTTGAATGAGCTTGCTCGCCAAGGCTCCGAGGGCGGCTCCAGCGCGGCCGGACACGTGCATGGTGCGCACGGTCGTTCCGTTGAACGCAAGTCCATAAAGGACAAGAGAAAATGAAATTGAACGACTCCGGCATCCCCGCCGCGCTGGCCGCTGCCGTACTTTTCGGCGCAGGCACGCCGCTGGCGAAACTGCTGCTTGAGCATGCTGGCCCCTGGTTGCTGGCTGCGTTGCTATACCTAGGCTCCGGTCTTGGGCTTTGGTTATTGCGCCAAGTACGGCAGTCGCCTACGACCCAACTCGCACGCGGCGATTGGCTCTGGCTGGCTGGAGCTGTTGCCACCGGTGGAGTGGCAGGTCCAGTGTTGCTGATGACGGGTCTAACAGTTATGCCAGCCTCGGGCGCGGCATTGTTGCTCAATGCAGAAGGAGTCTTCACGGCGCTCTTGGCGTGGTTCGTCTTCAAGGAGAACTTCGACCGGCGCATTGCACTGGGCATGATTGCCATCGTGGCCGGTGCAGTGGTATTGAGTTGGCCCGCCGAAGGGACGGTAGAGTTCGCGAGCCTTTGGCCTGCGCTAGCTGTGCTGGGCGCGTGTCTTGCGTGGGCCATCGACAACAACCTCACCCGCAAAGTGGCGCTGTCCGATGCTTCGTGGATCGCTATGGTCAAGGGGCTGGCAGCAGGTGCAACGAACCTCGTCGTGGCCGTAAGCTTGGGCGCAGCATGGCCGGGCGCAGCACCTGTACTCGGCGCGGCCTTGGTCGGCTTTTTTAGCTACGGAACCAGTCTCACGCTGTTTGTGGTCGCTCTGCGACATCTCGGTACTGCCCGCACCGGCGCTTATTTCTCCGTGGCACCTTTCTTCGGCGCGTTGATGGCCCTGGCACTGCTTCACGAGCCGGTTACCGTGGCATTGCTGCTGGGCGGCACTCTAATGGCCGTGGGCGTGGCACTGCACCTGACCGAGCGTCATGTGCATGAACATATGCACGAGCCGCTCGAACACACGCACGCGCATGCTCACGGTGCGGGCGACGAACACCACATGCATGAGCATGACGAGCCGGTACCTGCGGGCACGCGCCATAGCCATCAACACCGGCATCACCGCATCACGCACGCGCATCCGCATTTCCCGGATGCGCACCATCAACATCTGCATTGAGGGCATGATGATCGAGCTCACCAAGACTGCTGCCCTGTTCGCGCTCACGGCTGTCGCCGAGATCGTGGGTTGTTACTTGCCGTGGCTGGTGCTCAAACAAGGTAAATCGTTGTGGTTGTTGCTGCCAGCTGCGGGCGCACTGGTACTCTTCGCCTGCCTCCTGACGCTGCACCCAAGCGCAGCGGGCCGTACCTATGCAACCTATTGCGGGAGGTACATTGCCATCGCGCTTGTCTGGCTATGGGTGGTGGATTGTATCGTGCCTAGCCAATGGGACTTGGCAGGGACGTCTGCGGAGCTGATTGGCATGATCATCATTGCATTACAGCCGACGGACATCACCTGAGATGTGCCACATATGAATTAAAACGTAGAAAAACTAATTTTAAGGAAAAAAATTTAGCTCTTGTTTTTGAAAAAATAGTTCCATACCTCGCACAAAAAATCATCAGGTATTCAGACGAAACCGGGTTTGATAGGAATTTCGGGGTTGGGTAAATATGGAGTCAGTCAGGAGCCCAAAGCAAATCTATGGTCACCCTCCTTTTTGCAAGCGCTTTGTTGATTGGCGTGGGGTGGCTTGCGTAAATCTATCCGGCGTCTTGGCGGGGGCAAGCCCCCTGCGCCACGATGAGAGTCGCGCCTGTCGGTCCTTAAAAAGCCCTCGGCCTTGATGGCCAATTGCATTGCCAGGTTGTCCGTCAGGCCGGTGTGCCGTTCACGTCATCCAATGTCAGCGGTCGCAAAACCAGGTGGGTGGTTCGGTACTGCAGTAAAGCGGTCAGCGCCTTGGGGGCTCAGGCTGGCAGGGCCTCCCCGATGCGCTCGAAATCGACGCGCCTGGCCGTCATAGCCCACACGATCCGGGCGAACTTATTGGCCACGGCGCACGCCACCACATTCGAATGCCGTCGCTGCAACAGGTCTCGGACCCAATCAGCCAGCCGGCCGGTCTGCCGAGCCACATTCTGCATGTACACGCGAGCGCATTGGACCAGCAAGCGTCTCAGGTTCTTGTCGCCGCGCTTGCTTATGCCCATCAGATGCGCTCGCCCGCCAGTGCTGTACTGGCGTGGCACCAATCCCAGCGAAGCGGCAAAGTCGCGCGCACAGCCATACTGCTTGCCATCGCCCATCTCCGCCGCCAGCAAGCTGGCTGTCACCGGGCCGATGCCCGGAACACTTAGCAAACGGCGCCCCGACTCGTCCTCGCGTAATTGCGCCGCCAGGTCTCGTTCGATCTCGGCAATCTGCGCGTCCAGCGCCCGGTACTGATCACGCAAGCGCTCGAGCAAGATGACTAGCCGTGCTGGCAGGCGCTGTTCTGCCAGCACGGAAGGCAGGCGCTTGATGACGGCTGCTCCCTTGGGCAGGCTGATACCGAATTCCATCAGAAACGCATGGATCTGGTTCGTGACTTGTACCCGGTCGCAGACCAACGATTCGCGCACCCGGTGCCAGGCGCCCAGGCATTGCTGGGCTTCGGTCTTGGGCGTCACAAACCGCATCGAAGGCCGTGAAGCGGCTTCGCAAATTGCTTCGGCGTCGATGAAGTCGTTCTTGTTGGTCTTGACGAAGGGTCGCACGAACTGTGGCGAGATCAGCTTGACAGTGTGATTGAATCGAATGAGATCACGCGCCATCTGGTGCGCGCCGGCACAGGCTTCCGTGACAACGGTACAGGGCGGTGTATTGGCCAGCAGGATCATCAATTGCGACCGGTTGCACTTCTTTCGCCAGACCGCATGACCGGCGCGATCCTGCGCGTGCAGGTGGGAGGTGTGCTTGCCGAAATCGATGCCAATAAGGGTAACGTCTTCCATGATGGCCTCCGCTGAAATGAAACCACCCCATAGCGTAACCGCTCGTGGGGTGGAGGGTGACCATCTCATTAAGCCCCGCGTGGGGCGGGACCTGAGGCCGCCTCAAGGCCTGCCCAGCAGTTTAGAAGACTTTGTGTTGACGGTCCAGGGACTGTCTGAATTTTTGTGTTCGAGGAGCTAGACATATCCACGGCGCCGTGGGCAAGTCTTTTTCATTTTGGCGGATAACGTTATAGAACCGTTCTTAATTCAAAATTGAAAACTTATTCATCACCAGTTTCCAAAAATGCGCATCCTGCGTCCAGTCAGCTGCCAACATTAACGGAAAAATTTGCATTGACTCAAATCTGATCCAGCCTTGCATTTGCTGGGAAAATCAATTTGACTGCGGTTGTGCGGCTAATCGATTGAACGCTGGCAGTGCCACCGTGCGCGTGCATAATCGCCGCGACAATCGGCAAGCCTAAGCCAGCACCTTCTGCATCGATTTGACGACGTGATCTATCAGCTCGGAAAAATCGGTCGAATAAGCGAGGGATAGCTGCCGGATCGATAGGCTCGCCTTTGTTGGACACTGTTACAGTCAATTGATCTGCCACTGATCTGATACCTACATTGACCGTGCTGTCGGCATCGGCATGCCGCAGCGCGTTCGACAGCAAATTGCTTAAGGCGCGGCGTACCATCAGTCGGTCGCCCGTCATTCTTCCCTCTCCCTCAAGCCGGAAAGTGATTCCTGTTTCCTCAGCTAGCGCCTCGTAAAAATCCAGCAACGACTTGACCTCATCGGCAAGCTCAATGATTTCAGTATTTGGTAGCGAACGTATGTTCTCCGCCTTGGCCAGAAAAAGCATCTCCGATACTGTGCGCGCCAGTCGCTGAAACTCCTCGGCATTCGAGGCAAGAATATCGCGGTACTCGTCGGCGCAGCGATGCTGGGCAAGGGCGACCTGCGTCTGCGTCATCAGATTACTGATTGGCGTGCGCAATTCATGAGCGATGTCGGTCGAGAATTCTGAAAGCCGATTGAAATCTTGTTCGAGCCGCTCAAACATCTGATTTAGAGATTTCGCCAGTGAGGCCATCTCGATCGGCACGGCCTCCACCGGCATGCGGTGGTCAAGCTTGTTGGCGGTGACGGCCAGCGCACGATCGCGCATCCTGCCAAGCGGAGCAAGACCACTACGCGCAGCCCACCAGCTGAGCAGGCCACTGAGAATAGCCACAGCGCTGCCATACCACCAAAGTGTTTGACGAAAGCTACTAAGAAAGCCGGCATGTCTCTCCGTATCAAATGCTGTAACGACGCGTAGTGATCCGTATGGCGAAAAATTTCTAACAGTATCGGTTGAGCGAACGCGGTAAATATGGCCTTTACTGGCCATGCCGCCGGTTTCGAGTACCTGATCATCACCCAGCTCCTCGATCGGAAGCTGGTCCGGCATAACGAACAGGATTATCCCTTTTTCATCACGAACCAGGACGTGCAGATCTGCGTGATGATTGAGCGCATCAGTGAGCCGCAATCGTAAATCTTCATTCGACGACGCATGTTTGCTCAACTCTAGAACGAGCTCGATTTTATCGTCTAGAAAACGCTGGTCCATTTCCTCGAAATGTCGTTCGACCAGTACAGTGACCAACAAGCCCATGCCAAACAGAACAGCCGTCGATACCAACGAATAAAAAGTCGTTAGTCGCGTGGTCAGCGAAAATCGGGGAAGGTTCATGTCACCCTCGTCATTCGATCACGTAGCCCATACCACGCACAGTATTAATCAACTTGCGGTCATGTCCGTCATCGATTTTTGCGCGTAGCCTGCGAACCGCGACCTCGATTACGTTCGTGTCGCTGTCGAAGTTCACGTCCCAGACCTGCGATGCAATCAAGGACCGCGGCAGTACTTCGCCTTGTCGGCGCAGCAGTAGTTCGAGTAGCCCGAATTCCTTAGCGGTCAGGCCGATTCTCTGCCCATGGCGCGTGACACGCCGTTTGATCAGGTCCAGCTCGAGGTCGGCAAATTGCAAGGTCGTCATTTCTTGCGCGGGACGCCCGCGCCGCAATACCGTTCGAACCCGGGCCAGCAATTCGGCAAACGAGAACGGCTTGACCAGGTAATCATCAGCCCCGAGTCCCAGCCCCTTGATGCGGTCTTCTACCTGATCGCGGGCTGTGAGAAACAGGACGGGGAAGGTCTTGCCCGCGCGGCGTACCGTGTCCAGCAACTGCCAGCCATTTATACCTGGCAGCATCACGTCGAAGATGGCGAGGTCATGGTCTCCCTCAAGCGCCAAATGTAAACCATCGATACCGTTCTGCGCTAGCTCGACCACAAAGCCGGCCTCGCGCAACCCTTTTCGCAGGTAATCGCCCGTTTTCGGTTCGTCTTCGACAATCAAAATCTTCACAAGATGCTCCATGTAGCCACAGTGGGTAGTGTGCCTATTTTGCCCGAGGACAGCAAAAAACTGACATTTTTGTAATGTGCCGGTCAGGTAGCTGTTGGGGCGGGTCTTGGATACTTCGTTGAAATCTGGCGGTGTAACTCATAGCAACCCGCCGGGTTCATTTTCAAAATTAATAATGATTGGAGATTTCGATGAAGAAACTAAGCACCCTTGCCGCCGCCCTGCTGGCTGCGACCGCGCTGACGGGCTTGCCGGCATTTGCACAAGAGCACGAGCACAACAAAGACCATGAGCACCATGTCAATGGCGATGCTAACGAATACGAAAATACGAAGGTCTCTGGCGTGATCCGCAAGATCGATCTCGAGAACAACAAGGTCACGATCAAGCACGAGGAAATCAAGAAATACGGTATGGGGGGAATGACGATGAATTTCCGCCTGAAGTCACCGAAGCAGCTTGACGGATTCCAAGCTGCCGATAAGATTCGGTTCATCCCCGATAAGGTCGATGGTGGTTATGTGTTGCGCTCCATCGAGAAAACCGAGTAATCGAAATCGCTACAAACAATGTTGCCTTTTGCGCTGGCCGGGTTTCTATCCCCTCGTGCCGGTGCCACCTTAAAGAGAATACCCATTAAAACCTCTTATTCCATTTCGGTGGCTGCCGACTGCGTCGATGGTGGGCTGGCCCTTGAGTTCCAACTCGGCTATCAAGTACATGTGTTGGTCACACCACTGAACACGATAGAGTCGAGCAATCGCTGCCATACCGTTCCCGTACGCCAAGCGTGTGGGTGAGTTCAAATGATTACATAAGGAATTCATGCAAATTTTCATCCTGCATAAATGGGTACGAGGCATCGTGCCAGCCACACTGTTGCTGACTTTGACATTTGCCCAAGCACAGACCCCAAGCAACGCTAAAAAGCCGCAACTGGTCGATCCGGCAAACGCCGATGCGCCGGTCCCTGCGCTTTTATACCGATCATCTTTTACAAATTACCTGCCACTGTCCGAAGAGCCAGTCGCAGCATGGAAGAGCAGTAACGATCTGGCTGCCAAGATCGGTGGCTGGCGGGCTTATGGCAAAGAATCCCTTCAACCCGAAGCACCGGCAACCGTGCCTGCATCTGCACCGGACAAAGACCATGCTGGACACCACGGAGGCCAGCCATGAACTCCATGGACACCACACAGAGGCGCGTAACGGGTGTAGCCGTTTCGGGCCTGGTCATTTTCCTGTTGGCTGGCTGCGCCTCATTCAGCCAAGACGGCGGATTTGGCAACGTTGCTAACACTGCTCACAAACGGCTTGGCAAGGATGTCACATGGGTCAAATCCGAGGCAGATCAAGAAACCATCACCAAACGTGTCACTGAATTGCTGGGCAACCCGCTAAGTGTCGACGATGCCGTACAAGTAGCCTTGTTGAACAACCGGGGACTTCAAGCAGCTTTTGCCGAGCTGGCGATCAGCGAATCTGACCTAGTGCAAGCCGGTCGCTTGCCCAATCCTAGCTTTTCCATGCTTCGGGCTAGTAAGCCAGGCCTAGACGGACGCGACTACAAGATCGAGCAGGCGATCACCCTCAACCTGTTCTCCTTGGTGACGATGCCAAAGGCTAGTGCCATCGAGCGGCGGCGCTTCGAACAGACCCAGCGTATGGTGAGTTTGGAAATGCTGCGCCTGGCTTCTGAGGCGCGCAAGGCTTACTACACTGCCGTGGCTGCCGATCAATCGGTGCATTATGCCAAGCAGGTGCGCCAAGCCGCCGAAGCCAGCGCCGAACTTGCTCGTCGCATGACTAAGGTTGGCAACTTTAATAAGTTACACCAAGCGCGAGAACAAGACTTCTATGCCGATGCCGCGCTTGGATTGGCACGAGCAGAAAAAATCGCAGTAGCCAGCCGCGAACGTTTGACGCGTCTGCTGGGCTTATGGGGACAGCAAACACAGTTCACCTTGCCTGAACGCCTTCCAGACCTACCACAAGCACCCAACGAGTTGCCCAACGTTGAGAAAATGGCGATGGCCCAGCGGCTGGATGTGCAGGCCGCACGCTTGCAAACGGAAGCGCTGGCCAAGAACCTGGGGCTGACCAAGGCCACACGCTTCATCAACGTTTTGGAGTTCGGCCCGGCCAGGGTTCTCGAAGGTACAGCGGACTCTGGCTACAAGAAAGGCTACGAAGTGTCTTTACAGTTGCCGTTGTTTGATTGGGGTACGGCTAAGGTCGCCAAGGCCGAGGCGCTTTACATGCAGTCGGTCAACGTAGTCGCGCAGATGGCCATCAATGCCCGTTCTGAGGTGCGCGAAGCTTATCAGGGCTATCACTCCAGCTACGACATTGCCCGTCACTACCGCAATGAGATCGTGCCAATCAAAAAGCGAATCAGCGAAGAAAACCAGCTTCGCTACAACGGGATGCTGATTGGTGTCTTTGAACTGCTGGCCGATGCCCGTATCCAGATCACCAGCGTAAATAGCGCCATTGAGGCACTGCGTGACTTCTGGATAGCCCAGGCTGACTTGGAAATGGCCTTGATTGGCAAAATCTAGCTTGATCCCACCAATGGGCGGCATGGCCGCCAGCAATGCCGCCTAAAGAGAGAACAACATGAATTCACGAAGAAATTTTTTACGCGGCGCCGGTGCAGTGACTGCCGCCGTTGCAGTCACGACCGTCAGCAGAGTGGCGATGGCAGCTCTACCCGAACCCATCAGCCAAGCTCTACCCGACACTATGCCCCCGCTGGTACCCAACACTGGCCGCCCGTACAACCCCGTAGTCACCCTAAACGGCTGGACCCTGCCATGGCGCATGAACCAAGGTATCAAGGAGTTTCATTTGGTCGCTGAACCCGTGGTGCGTGAAATGGCACCTGGTATGAAAGCCCACCTCTGGGGCTACAACGGTCAAAGTCCAGGACCGACCATTGAAGTGGTTGAAGGGGACCGTGTCCGTATATTTGTGACCAACAAACTACCAGAGCACACCAGTGTGCATTGGCACGGTCAACGACTGCCTAATGGCATGGACGGTGTCACTGGGCTCAACCAGCCTGGCATCGAGCCCGGAAAAACCTTTGTCTATGAGTTTGTCGCGCGTCGACCAGGAACTTTCATGTACCACCCGCATGCCGACGAAATGACACAAATGGCTATGGGTATGATGGGATTTTGGGTCACCCACCCCAAAGAAAAGAATCCTCTCATTGATGAGGTTCAGCGTGATTTCTGTTTTCTGTTGAACGCTTATGACATTGACCCGGGTAGCTATACGCCTAAGATCATGACTATGCTGGATTTCAATTTATGGACATGGAACAGCCGTATTTTTCCAGGGATTGACAGCTTGAATGTACGCTTGAACGATAAGGTGCGGATTCGGATCGGTAACCTCACTATGACTAACCACCCTATCCATTTGCACGGCCATGAGTTTCAAGTAACAGGAACGGATGGTGGTCCAACACCTAAAGGAGGGCGCTGGCCTGAAGTAACCACGGATATAGCGGTGGGACAAATGCGTCAAATTGAGTTTGTGGCAGATGAAGAGGGGGACTGGGCATTTCATTGCCACAAAAGCCACCACACCATGAACGCCATGGGTCACGATGTGCCGACCATGATTGGCGTAGACCACCGAGGTGTCACGAAAAAAATCACCAATTTAATTCCCGACTACATGGTGATGGGCGAACGCGGCATGGCAGATATGGGCGAGATGGAAATGCCGCTTCCAGACAACACCGTTCCAATGATGACGGGCCAAGGCCCCTTTGGCGGTGTTGAAATGGGCGGTATGTTCTCGGTGCTGAAGGTGCGCAAAGACCAAAAGCCAGGAAACTATAAAAATCCTGATTGGTACAAACATCCACCGGGAAGTGTTGCTTTTGAGTGGAACGGTTCTATGCCTGAGCCTGCACGATTTAAAGCTGAGAGCGGGCAGTCAATGCCGCAGGCAACGCCATCCCAAAAAGAGATAGAAGTTCAAATACGTAAACCCTCAGGCCACTCTGGCCATTGAAATTTTTTTAACTCCCTGATACGAAATATCATGAAATTTAAACTTATCATTGCGGCTATATCGACTGTTTTGCTCGTATCGACCGCCACACTGAGTTTTGCAACTGGCAATCACGCAGGCGGCCATGCAGACTCAGATGCCATTGGTAAACCGGGTAAAGCTGTCGATGCCAAGCGAACCATCACAGTCGACATGCTTGACAGCATGCGTTTCAATCCACAAAGCATCACGGTCAAACAAGGTGAAACTATTAAATTCGTTGTTAAAAACTCTGGCAAGGTGAAGCACGAAATGGTGCTGGGCACAGAAAAAGAGCTAAAAGAACACTCTGAAGTAATGAAGAAAAATCCTGAAATGGAGCACGCTGATGAGAACCAAATATCGGTACAACCAGGAAAATCTGGTGAGATCATTTGGCAATTCACAAAGGTGGGTAAAGTTAATTTTGCATGCATGCAACCTGGACACTACGACGCTGGTATGAAGGGCGCTGTGTTGGTAAGTAAGGCCAAGGGATATGCTCCTGCTCACGACCCGGCGCACAAACATTAATTTAGAAAATTCATTTGAGGAATACTTTATAAAACCTTCTAAAAATCTTTTTGCAGCCTTGCTGGTGGCTTCCGTTACTTGATCTGAGACGGTCCATGCGGAGGATAAACCCCAAAAGCCTGCGGGCGTTATGTCCTTTGATAATATGGCAGATGGCGAGGTTAGAAAGGTCGATCGAGAAAACAAAAAGATGACGATCAAGCATGGCGAGCTAAAAAATCTGGACATGCCTCGTATGACTATGGTTTTTCCCATTCGAAATGCCACTTTATTGGAAACATTCAAAGCTAGTGATAAAGTCAAATTTGTCGCTAATAAATTAGACGGTGTCTTTTTCGTCACAGACATTCAATTGGCGAAGTAATCTAAGCCGACGGTGGCCGTCGACCCATTCAATGATGCCGCCAGCATCGTCCAGCCAAAACCTGGGGCAAAAGCCATTGAAAAATGTATTATCGCCAAATGGACACAGGCTCGAGCCAAGGCTAGGTACCTTCCGCTCGGGCAATTTCATGTCCTGGCAATCGATAAGATCCAGAAAATTCCCAGATGGTCCGAATTCGTCAAGGATCTGTGAGATACAGACCGGTCAGAGCAACTTCCCTTGCCCGTTGTGCTGCTCGAGTCATCGCCATGGCTTATGCAGAAGGGGTTAGAAGGGTAAGTCTTGGAGGGCTAGAAACTGTCGTAGCACTAACCTGCTCAGGTCGTGATACATCGTTTTTTGGTGTGACCGGGGATTCGAATCTTGTTTGGGATTCCAAGGTTGCGCGAAAAGATAGGCAAGAAGCTACTTATTAATCAACCCAGCAAATTAGCTTCTATATCACGACGCAATACGAGGCCGGGTAGTACTCTTCCACCCCCGTAGACCCATCGGCGCAGCTCTTGTTTTGCCGAAGCCCAGTCCCTTTGGTTAATCCGCCTTCGTAGCGTTGATGTCTGCAGCCGGCCCGCCCCAAGATTGAACGTGAAGTCCACAATGGCGGCGAGTCGATTTTCTGGCTCATTAGTAAGAACCGGGCAATAACGCAGTGTCGCGGCTAGTGCCGTTTGCAGATCGTTGGAAAGGTAAACTTCACCTTCAGCCTCAGTGATCGGCGGATGCTTTGGATCGCAAAGATGGCCGTATCCGATTGTCCAGTAACCCGCCGGGCAGATGTACGGATACGCTCGAACAGGATCGTTCTTCGGTACTCGGCAAAAGCCCTCAAAGCTTTTTGCAAGCTCAATCGCTGCCTGCGGCACAGCAGTCACGGACGCACCCTATCAAACACGCGACCCAGAAACCAGAAATTCAGCACCCCAGCCCATAACGCCTGATCGGCACCCGTCCACGCATTAAGGATAGCCACACCCCAGGTCGCCCCGGCAGTGACTGCGGCTGCGAATGCCGCTGCCTTAGCTGTGCAGTAAAGTGCCATGAACCAGTAAGTGATCACGGGACGGACGCTGGTTGAGAGCGCATCAACCCACTTAACGCCCGAGGGCCCCCCTTGAGCAGCCACAGCTTCTTTTAGGGCCTCTATGGCGCCGGTATTCCATGCCGCATCGGATGCAGCACCGATTTCGGCCATACGTTGGGCTCCGCGCAGCTTTTCGAACTCCAGAGCCTTATCCTGCATTGCCAGTTCGTGGCCACGCTCGCCTTTTCGGTCGATCCACTTCAATATCTCAGGAGCCAAACGGAAAGCGCCACCCAACAAACCGCCAAGAAGCGTCTCGATCATTGGACGCCCCCGTAGAGTTTCAACTTAATACTTGCCCCCACAATCAGAGCAACTAGAATGCCGGTGGTCAGTAACTTAATAAGAGTCTGCCAAGCGGTTTGTCTGGCTTGCCGCCAAGCTTCGATGAGTCCTCGCAGATCCCGAATATCTTTCGCCGCATGGCCGTTCTCCAGCCCAAGTGCTGCCAACGCACGCACAGCACCCTTTTCAGCTGCACGAATCAGTAGTTCATCGAGATCTTCAGGCCGAAGATTCAAAACGTCGGGATTGTCATAATCTGTTGCCATTCATTTCTCCAAAAAATAATGCCTACCAAAAAATTTCTTGGCAGGCATCAAAGAGGGATTACTGTGAGATTGATTGTTACTCGATAAATTTACAAATTTGCAAATGATCGCCAGGTGCGCGGGTCAAATACACCAGTCGCATAGTTCGGCTCTTCTTCATTAAAAACTAGCAGCACATCGCCAGATAAGGCAATGCGCTGTTCATTTCCTATGTCCCCCATTTTCACTGTGCCATGATGAAGATGACTAGGAAATACCAGTAGCTGTCCTTCTTCAACCAGCATGATCGACTGGTTTGCATTGAGTACATTCCGTTCCCTAACCATTGAGCGCTGCCTGTTTGTTGATTCAGAAAATGCACCGTAGTACGGCTCGTTCGGCGAAGCTTGAATCTGGAACGCAATAGCATCGGCCTCTTTCGGCATATTCATGTAATACACAAACGACAAGTGACTCGTCGCGTGTGCATGCACCGGGGTCACCGTGTCGTTGTTTGTCGCGCTGATCCATGTCTTGACGATGTTGATAGCCACCCGGGACCTATCGTAGGACAGTTGATCAAGGTAGGTTGCAATGCATTGCGACGCGAAGCGAAAGAATGCATCCATCGCTGCATCCGTATGCACGTAGACTTTCCCGGAGCTTTCGCCAGAAATTAATCCTTGTCCGCTCTCGTGGGTGATGCAATGCGCGGGCAGTCGTTCCATGAACGTGGCCTTGAACGCTTTATGCTGGTCACACTGAAATGATGCAACGGCAGTAGGAAACAGCAGCGCAACACTGCATTTTGGTATTGGCAGTTGATCGTCTTGTGTCATCCGATTCAATCTTTAGTTTTAAGTATGTCGATGAGTAACGCAACAGCGTCTACCTCATACCACTGGCGGGAAAGCCGATAGTCCCAAGGCTCTGCGTGATGCGTGTTATGTAACGCGACACCGTTGCCGAGTAGGAGCAAATTCGCTATCAGGTTGTTTTTACTGTTGTCATTTGTGGCGAACAGTTTGTAGCCATACTTGTGGCATAAAACATTAATCACGCCGTTACAGAAAAACGAATAGATTACCGGCAGGAAAAAGCCGTAGATTGCAACCCGAATGTCAATCAGCGCTGCTGTGCCGACCACTGCGAAATAAATAGCGAAGTAGTAACGCCGAATAAACACCAACCATGCATCCCGCATCAATCGCTTTACTGTTGCGATACTTCGCGACTGCTCAAATCCGGGTGCCATCCAAAACCAAGTCTGCCAGGCAGTCGCTGCAGGATGCGGGTCCAAAGCCGTATCAGCATGTTTGTGGTGGTTCACATGGGTGGACGCGATACCTATTGGGTTTCCAAACAAGTTAAAGATCGAGAAAAAGGCAAACACCTTTTGCCAACCTTCAGACAATTCGAAAGCACGATGTCCCAGATATCTGTGGCAATACAGCTCCTGTCCAAGCCACGTAAACAGCACTACTGACATCAACGTCAGGCCAAGCCAGACCGGATTCCAGTAGACGACAACGCCCACAATTCCTGCCAGATGCACAGCCAAGATAAGCGCGCGCAGTTTAGAAAACTCAGACATTACACACCCTCCTCAGACGAGCAACCACTTCGGGAAACGATGTGTGCGAAAAAGATAAAGTCAGTATGAGCCGTTGCTGATTTGGCTTTAGCGTCACGGAGTGCGGAATCGAGGTGTCGATGAGCCAGCAGTCTCCCTGCGCAGCGACAAATGTCTCTGTCTCCGTCAAGGATTTCAATTCTCTATCCCATTCGTAGTAATGTGTTTTTTCGCCTTCCGCCTCAAGATAAAAATTGATACCGCAAGTGCGGTTGTAGTCGACATGCGCTGGTAAAACAGGCTGCAATGCATCCGTTGCCGTCATGCGGATAAGGTAGGCCTGTGGCACCTCCAACGCTTTCACTGATGCTGGCACCATACTAATTATCTGATCTGCATAGTGGTTTGGTAGTGTCAGTGCTTCGGTTGGTACAGAGGTGTATTCATCTGCCAGATTCTTGTTGTACTTCTGTGTCTTGGTAAATCGATGTTGCAGTTTTGCGTACTTAATTATTTCTCGGCCAAAAGGCGCTTTCCAATCAATCTTTAGGAAGGGAGACATGAAAGCACCTTCCGTACGACATCAAAAGGTGTCGTAATAAACGAGAGTGTCAGTACCCGCCGGTTCTTCCCTGGCTTGAGTTCAACGGCGTGAGGTTTCGATACATCCATCAGCCAAATATCGCCATCCTTGGCCACAAAACTACCGACCTCCTGAATCTCGCCGCCTGCTGCATACGTATAAAAGCAGGTGCGCTCTCCATTTGTGTTGCTGTAAATGTTGATGGCCGTAACGCGTACGCCATCCACATGCGGGGCAAGCATGACTTCGGGCTCATGCGCCGGAGCCTGCATATCCAGAACCCAAACCTTGGGCATCTCGATATTGAGTAAACGTTGCGGCAGCTGCGCGATGAGTCGTTCGGCGTCCTTATCCGCAGCTACATACGATCTGTTGGGAACTGAGCTGAAGGATTTTTTTCTGAGCAGGGCAACGCCGTATTTCTGCTGCCTGAGATACTCACCGTTGCATCGAAGTGCCGCCGGATCGGTGAATACACCGCTGGTATCCATACTCATATCCAGCTTAATAAAATATGTGTTCATCATGCAAACGTGACACCGTAAGCAGCTGTCACGGCGATTACATTTTTGTCCCCGGTTGTCACGTGGATTTGGCGCGGGCCTGCGATTGGCAGGCCACCAATCTGTAAGGTGCCGCTGGCCAGAAAAAGCCTAGTGTCCTTCGGCAGTACAACTTCTTCGCCAGCGGCAAGCCGCCACGCAGAAATATTTTGTAAGGACACTCCATGCCTCAGATGCGGAGGAATGCACATCATCTTGGTATCAGCAACGACATCGACGCGGGT
This sequence comes from Polynucleobacter sp., assembly GCA_021737945.1. GTDB lineage: Bacteria > Pseudomonadota > Gammaproteobacteria > Burkholderiales > Burkholderiaceae_D > Pernthalerella. The sequence continues at coordinate 210,658 of JAIPCX010000001.1, read as the reverse complement.
GATGCCGGGTTTGTCGAAAATACCTAGAGAGCAATAACCTGCATGGCGGTCTGTTACGCTTCCGGTGTCCAGGTGTGTGTGTCGGATATGCCCATGAAAGACCATCCAGACGAACTGATCTCCGGTTTCGTTATAGGTACCGTCGGGATGTACAACGAAACATCCATTCCGTACATCAGTGTCATTGAGTAAAGTGCCGGCTGGAATATCAAGTAGTAACGCAATCGTATCGAATGCTCTGGCTGGTTTCTGATCGTAGTTCATCGTCAGACCTCCAGTACTTGATCGATTGATCGCTGCGCGGCCTCGAACGCCTCTGCTGCCTGTCGAATTTCCCAGTACGCATCAAGCACTGCCTGATAATCATCGAGGTGGGTTATCTCGTTGTTGCGCATGATCTTCCCTGTAGCAGGATCCTTTATCTCTACTTCGCCGTGGGTTGCATACCACTGCATCGCATGGACATTAGGTGCAACGCTGGTCATGGTAATGCCCGTATAACCCACCCCGTCCACTGCACAGAAGGTGTCTTGCGGAATAATCGTTACTCTCGTTGGCGCGGTCATTCTGTGATCTCCCGTACGGAATTTCTGTTTGCTGCAGCGAGCAATGCCAGCTGCGAGTCCTCGTTTGCCTTGACCATTTCGTTTCGAAAGGACTCAACCGCTGCACCGGTAGAGCGTTGCTGTTGGCTGTTTTCGATTAGTAAGACAGGAAGCCAGACAATGGCGCAAGACCATTCGTCGACTTCTTTTCCGGTGTTTGGGTTGTGACCACGCACTTGGGTAAACCATGCGCACTGCAGTCCCACACAGTCTTTTTTCAGCAAAGGGCAGTAATTGCCGGGTTTGATTTCCATAATTAGTTTTTGGTAGCGATGATGACGTCGACGTACTGCACAGCGAGATTGATTGCTGCACCCGAAAACGTATGGTTGTGAGAGCCACTGCCGCCGGTTGCAGACGTTGCATTACCCGTCGCCGAGATCGATCGCCATTGCGCTGATGATCCTTTGGCGGAGGAAGAAGAGGTTTGCAACGTGGCGCCAGCTAAGTGGGTATGGCTGGGAATTTGTGCCTCGGACAGCGTGGTGGAGCCAACAGTGCCACTTACAGCCTGCGATATGAAGGCGGATGTAAACGCAACGGTGCCTCCCGAGCTCACTGCACCATTCACAATGCGGAGTGCTTTGTCGTTGTGCGTCGTATCTTTTGTCCATCCAGTCGGTGCGGCGGTTTGCTGAAAGAGCAGCCTTGTCCCACTGGCAAACTCTTCAGGCAGAGTCTGCCAACCAGGAGGTGCGGCACTTCCAGCCGAAGTCAAAACCTGCCCAGCTGCACCAAAGTTAGCGCCACCTGCCCCCACAGCGCCTGCAGCGTTTATGACGACATGGTCAGTGTTGCCCGCTCCCAAAATCAAACTCTTGCTTGGGTAGGCATTCTTTACATAGGCATCACCAGTCGAGCTTTGGCCGACTGATAAATAGTTCGCTGCCGTCAGCCCCCAATATTGAAAGGCGCCGGCTGCTCGTACTTGATATTGCAGTCCAGTTGCTGTGTCTCCCGCCTTATTAAGCGGAGTAAATCCCAAACGTGCGGTGATGTCGGTGTAGTAGCTCGGTAGTTGACCGCCAAGTGCAGTGGCATCACTAGCGCTTTGTGCAGCAATAGCTGCTGCCACACTGGTAGTACCGCTGCTTAAATCAGCAAGCAAAATCCATGTCGCAGGTGAAGCGTTTGTTAGCAGGTAAAGTTTTTGCTGATCTGTGCGCCAGCATTTCATCCCTACCTGCAGCTCAGTCGTCGGAAAAACTGTACCGCTGGAATTAGAGAGCGCTGACTTGTCGTTGTTTAACAGCGGCGCCAGTGAATTGGTCAGCGTCTCGGACGACGGTATGGTTGTGAAATTTTGCATTTAGCACCCCTGTGCGAGCCAAGAAAATGAGCCACTCACTCGAGCCCCGGTCTTATCTTCCAGAACAGCTGTAAAACCGGATGTTGTGGGTGTGCCGAGGATGCGAGGTATGGCTGTGGTTGTTCCACCTTTGTGAGTCATCGTCACTTGTGGTGTGAAGCGGAAACTTCGAGAAAACTGAACCGTGATGCCGGTAGCAGAATTTGTGATTTCTGCGACGCCTCGGTCGAAGATATCGGGAACATCAATTGTTAAACGCAGTGCATCGATATAACCCCGATCGGCGTTATTGGATTTCAAGATGGCCCGAAAAAGCGCTCGCTGATAGGTATAGTCCCCTTGAATAAAATCCCGAAAGTTCGTGTATCCCGGTGGATGACCGTTTTGCACGATGCTTGCAAAATCTTCTTCAGTAATTAACGTGCTTGAGACGATCATGTCGCTGACCACACCGTTGGCATGTCGACGATATTGCTCTACCAGTGAAAGTACTTCAACGCTTTTAATGTTGAGTACTCGACGAAGAGCATCTGTAATGCTTAGCCCTTCATTCAGATAGCGGCGATAAGCGACGGTTCTACCCCACGCGTCGTCCAAAGCAATAGCTTCGACTACACGTTTTATGGTGCCAAATCCTTTAGCGTCTGCTAAGCCCAAGCTCTCATGTAAAGGCTTATTTAGTTTCTTAGAAGGTTGTTCTATAACATTCAGGTTTTCGCTGATTCGCAGAACGTATGCAATCAGATCGGCATACGTTTCAGCCAGCGCAAATGTCTCTGAACACGCTTTGACCAGACCACGCTTTGACCAGACCACGCTTTAAAGCTTCTGAAAATTCCAAAGCATCATGATGCGATTGCATGATCGATTTGCGGTGCGAATCACTTATCGGCAATATTTCAGATTGATTTACAGTTGTTTGTCGATATAAAGCATCTTCTAATCTCACTTCAGAAATAAACTCTTTAGATGTCCGTTTCGATAAATAATCCACCAGTGACCATGTCTCGTTGAATCGTTTTTGATTATCTTTTAAAAGATTCTCAGCAAGAGAAAATGACTCAACGAAGCGCAGCACATAAGCGATCAGATCTGCATAGGTTTCAGCAAATAACAAAGTCTCGTATTGCTGTAACTTCACCTGACGTGTGGTGCTTTCAATGACGCCAAATGCCTCACCAACAGGTTTATTAAATTGACGAGAGGTTGATTCGAGCATCGAGAGACTAACGGCGACTGCAAATACATAGACTGCTGGATATGCGCTTTCCCAATTTTTTCCAGCACTAGCACTCGACCAGGTAAAGCTGCCTGAGGCCCACGTGTAGCGAGCTCCGGCATTTTCCGTCACTGTCACCACGTCAGGCATGACAATCAACTCATCGTGAAGGTAAAGACAGCAGTTAAGCTGTCATCTGCACCTTTATTGACGACCGGGAAGACAACGCGATCGAACATAATTCCAGCAGTTGCTGCATTGAATACGCCGGCCTCGGTAATCGCACCTGTTGCATCCCCTGCTAAGAAGTCCGCAGTAAATGTAAATGTCTTGGTGCCGGCAGTGTGAGCATAGGTTGCGGCATTGCGATCAATTTCAGTTACTAACGCCGATTGCGTGGCTGCTGCTGCCGTTGTGCCTGTACCGAGCGCAATGTATCCCATCACGCTTGGTCGGCTTGCTGATTTGCCGATGGCATCAGCAATGAAATCAAAGCCAACATTAACAATCAAATTGTCTTGATAGACTGTTTCTGTATCGCCATTAGCACGAGAGATGAATAAGGTCATCGCGCCATGAAGTTGCATGGATTCTTGGATCATGAAATTCCTCAAAAAAAATGGCGCTGCACTTGCGTGCAACGCCATGGTTGAAATTACTTGTTGATGGTATTGAGCTAGTAGAGCTGCAGACTAGTTAGTTGACCCACTGGAGCTAATACAGCACTTCCTGATTCAACGTCTCCGCCTAAGCGTGATACAAAAAGTCGCCGCTCTGAGGTGGTCTGACATACGCCAAGACAGATCGGATCCTCTGCTGCAATTGAAATGGACACCGTTACCTGACGCGATAAGTGATCTTCCAAGAAAAACATTCCTGTACCGGAGTCGTAGCCCACTAGTAGTAAGCCATCAGGACCTATCGCACGCCAAATCACGCAAGTGGTGACATGTGATGGGATAAACCAGAACGAGGTATGAAACGCGGCTGGAATCGCAACGCTCCACGCTGCTCGCGTAGTGTCCTTGATCATTAATCCGTCGCCATAGCGACCGCCATCAAAGCTGACACCAGCGGATTGGTTGGTGGTCGGATTCCCGAAGCCTGTGAGTGATCCGTTTAGGCGCCAGCCGTATAGTTCACCGTCTTGCAGTGCATCCTCTCGAGCGACCTGCAATCGTGCATCTACATTTGCGAGTGATCCGTCGTAAGACCACTGACGCCCTGCGGCTTCGCTACTCCACGGATAGCTAACTTCCAGCCAGGTTGTACGGTCATCTTGTGAAGCGCCTAAACTATTTTGCAGCGTGTTCTGCGCCCGAGTCGTTGAAATCAGATCCACCTCAAACAAGTACTCCGCGCTCACCGCCCCACTATCCATGCGCAGCACATCCTTTCCGTTGACTGACACTACTGATGCGAAATGCCGAATCCCCGGAAATCCCGATGCTTGCTCATCTCGTTCAAGAATGAGGTTAGCATTTTGCGGTTGTGCGACGACAGTTGAGACAAACGTCGGTGCATGGCTGTAGATACCAGGTGAAGCAATTGCCTTGATCCAGAATTTGCGTTCGCCATCAAAGCCTGAAGGCAAGGTGTAGCTGGTGGACTTGATCTCAGCCACAAAAAGTGAGGCGTCCCACGCTGAGCCCTCCCGTAGTTCATAACCCACCACTTCCGGCTCAGGATTGGGCTGCCAGCGAAACTCCAGTCGATTAGCTGACTGCACCACATCGAATTGAATTACCGTTATCGGTGCTTTCAGATCCAACAGATGAGTCGTGACGTTGGTGCTGAAATTGCCCGACGTATCAATCGCTCTTATGTGATACGCATAGAGTCCTGCCATTGACTGGTCGTGAATCATTTGGGTTGCTGCAGTCTTTGCGACTAATTGACCTTGATCCCAGTTCGAACCAACACGCACTTCATAACCTGCCAAGTCTGCGTCGGTCACCTCGTTCCAGGTGAGCAGTAGATCAGTCATCCTTCGCTGAACAATAAAGCCCATGACATCCGAGGGTGGCAACGTCTTACCCAACACGGTGGCATTAAACGTTGTCGCCGCGCTTTCCTTGCGAGTCACACCAATGGCACGAAGGCTAAACTCATACGGGCCTTCAACCGCGTCTCGAATCTCGATGTAGTTAGCGCTGGTCTGTGGCAGGCTAATAAAATTTCCACCATTGGCCCGGTAGGACAATCGATAGGCAATCGCCGCTTGCACTTCTTGCCACGATATTTGTACTAGTACCTTTGCCTGATCCTTGACACGATACAGGCTCTCTTTAATCGACAGACCAGTCGGAGCAGATGGCTGGTCTGAGAGAGTCGTGATCGATCGGGGCTGGAGTGCCAAGCCTTGTTCGATGGCAGCGTATTTGCCCGGATTGTGGGCAAGCGCAGTGACCTCGTGAACGCCAGGGTCTTGCTCGGAAACGGCAACGACTCGAAAGAGCTGCGGCTCAACTTCGGTTGAACCCAGCACCCAAATAGCATTGGGTTCGGGTGCAATACTGAATGGACTCGTTACTGTAACCGTACGGCCAGAGGCCGGACCCACGCGTCGTTCTTCCACTGTGCCGTTAGGCAGAATGATGGACAGGCGCCAAGCTCGAGGCGCTGGCACGTCTTGGTCAAGCAAAATGGATGTTGTCGTCGCAGATGCAACGCGTCCACCCAAACGCAGCCCACCTCGAACCGGGTCAGCTACCTTAATCACGTCTCCAGGGCGCACGACCGCGCCTTCTAAACCTGTTCGAAAGGTGACAATCTCGGATTCAGACTGCTCGGAATACAAAAGCCACTTGCCAACGCGATGCGCTTGACCGCGAGAGTTGCATCCAAGAGCAGTGATTTCACTCTGTACAATACCGTAGCGAGCTATACCTGCTGCATCTTCGACGTATTCAACTTTCTGACGATAAAAATCCTCTGGGTCATTCCAACTGACCAAAACGACTGTATGACGCGCCTTGGCAGATGACCCTTGATAGGCGAATTCACCATCGATCACATTACTAGGTGCGAACTGATAAACCGCATCGACTGGCGCATCTTGCGTAACAGTAATTGCGCCGCCAGACCAGTACACCATCCCCCGAAAAATAGAGGCCATGTCTTGCACAACTTTGTATGCTTGCTCTCGAGTTTGGAGATATAAATTGCACGTAAATCGTGTCTCAAAACCGCCTAAGCCGTTCGGTACTTGCTCATCACAATACTTCGCTACTCGATACAACGCCCATTTGTCGATTTGCGCTTCGGGGATATAACTCCCCAAACCATAACGGGTACTGGTTAAGATATCGTAAAAACACCATGCGGGATTATCCGTCCATGCAATCTTGAAACTACCATTCCAGACACCGCTGTATGAGCGTGTAGTTGGGTCATAGTTAACTGGGATCCGAACACGCAAAAGCTTCATGTCATAGCTTCTGCGTGGAATGGATGAAAACTGCGCTGCGTCTACACGCAAAGCGACCAACGCACTGTTCGGATACCTGAGCTTACTTTCAATAACCTCGGTGTACGATTCTAAAAACGTTTTGTTCTGAATTGCTGTAGACGTTGAGTCCGCTGTAATACGACGTATGCGAATCTCCCAAGGCGCACTACCTGTCAAAGGAACGTAATAGCTGCGCTGATACTTGGTTGTGGTCTTACCAGAAATCGTGTCTTTAATAACTTCAATAAATCCACCGCCATTCGTTTGGCGATCGATGGCAAAGCTCACTTGACTGCCATTTAAGTCACCGTTGGTTGTGTTTTGGTTGGTTAATTGAGGCACACTCACCTTCACACGCACAGCATCTACATCGGCATCTGTTATTGAGCGAACGACGGGTTGACTAGCCTTGATCTCCACACCCACTGAGATTTCGTTTTCAACAGAAGAGAATCCCGGTACATAATTTTGCTGTTGAGTACCGTTCCGCGTCTCTAACGTGATGCCTGTGAAATTATTTGTCCCATCAACATTTTGAATTGGGGTGTCGTCCAGATACACCGACTGCAACCCTGCAACTAAACCTTCTATCTCACCTTCGGAGATCAGATCAACGACGCGTGCATAAGCTTTGGAGCGCAGACTGTCTGGTGCTTCTTGCGCCACTCGGGCAGAACCACCACCATTCTTACCGCCGCCGCCAGCGCCAATGATGAGGGACGTCACGCTGCCACCTCATCCACATCGATGCCAGCACTAATGACTGCAGAGCCCACGATCAACCTTCCATAACCAACTGGGACCGGATGCCCTTGTGCGGTCGTGTTCACTGCACCATTGAAGCTGTAACTCGGTTTGTTCTCGGGCTGCTCAAATGGATCAGCTGCCTTAGGAGTGGGTGCGATCATTTGGGTCACGCCACCAAGAATCATCGCGGTGCCGACAGAGTAAAGCGTGGACTGGGACAAGAACGCACCAGAAGCTGCCCAACCCATCGGGTTCCACCAAGCTACTGCAAGCAAGGCGACACCCAGAAGAATCTGTCCAAGCCCGTCGCCACCAGCACCAGAGATAACAGGTGCGATGGTGACGTTTTGCAGGCCAACAGGATCATGGAGACGGTCGATGGTCAAGGCATCGCGACCTGCCAGAACCCGGTATCCCACGCCACGCTCGCCAGAGGCAACCAATTCGCGCTCAAGGGATGGAAAATTGGCCACCAGTGCACGAATGGCCTCAGCCGGCGATGTAATTGCCAGACGATGTCTGCGACCATAGGTTTTACCAAGCTCACCAAGAAGTATGACTGTGACCATAGCGAAGGATGTGGGTCGTAATTTTTTGCCAGTAGCCGCCATAAACATCACGGCTGGAGAGTCGTCCCTGCAAATGATGCAGAATCAAGCCATCACCCAAATACACAGCGGCATGGTTCGGCACGGGTGAGGCGACTTGCATTAAAAAACAGTCTCCCTCTTGAAGTTCTTTAAAATCAATGCCGGTGAATCCGGCGTTGGCGAAATTTTCTAAATACAAGTTCTTGCCGCGCTTCCACCATTCATCAAAGCGGTCAAAGTCCGGCAAGGTGATCCCTCGCTCCTGATGAAACCAGTCGCGCACCAGCGCATAGCAATCCAGGACACCGTGAGACCATTGCCGGCCAACGAGTGGAGCGGTATACCCAGAAGGTTCAATACGCGTCCACTCTTGACTTGGGATGCCAACGATGTGCCAAGGCAGGCCACTGGCCTCACAGGCCACCCTGTCGGCTTGACTAGGCTCAGAGGCAAACCCCGGATGGCTGTGCACGACACCTACGATTTCGCCTTCATTCTCAGCCGCTGCGTAATCTTCAGGATGAATAACAAATTGGTCGGTACCCACGCCGATATTGCGGCAACGAATATAAATCTCTCGCCCTTTACGAACGACTAAGAGTCCACAGGCTTCACGCGGATAAGCGTCGTGGGCGTGTTCTAACGCCAGCGTTTGGTTAGTAGGCAGCATTAGCGAAACAGTCCCGCAGCCGGAAATCCACCAAATGGCAATTCGGCGTTTTGTCCGAAACGCGCCTGACAAGACGAGAGACGTTTGCCGCAGGTGTCTTGCGAGTTGGCAGCGACTCTCTGGTCATTCGCATCGAAGTAGCTGGTGCCTGTGTAGCCACACTCGCTACTGCGATAACGCCAAGGACACACGTTTTGCACAATCTGTCGGCGCGGTAAATGCACACCTTCCAGATCAAACGATGCGGCAAGTTCAAATTCAATCACATCGCGTGTCTCACGTGATTTGCGATCGATGTAGTAAATGTCATCCGCAAATTCAGCAGAAGCGTCTGCTGTTGGGTTAACGCCGCTTGGGAAATTTACTGCATCCAGATATTTGGCCAGCGTTCGCTTACGCGTAATTTTTACGCCCACCATATCCTGATAGGTCAGCACTAAAGCGGTGATCGCACCAGTGACATTGGCAACTTTTAGTTTGGGTCTTGGAATCTGACCATTGCCGTTGAATTCAAACCCTTCAATTTGGATGGGAAAGGCTTCATAGACATTTCCTTGCCAAACGAGTCTCTGCTGTAGCGCATTGGTCCCAGCATGAAAATAAATCATCCCCTGACCAAAGAGCGATAGATCCAGCACAAAGAGTTCAATAACGGCACTGGGTGCTAGTTGTTGAATCTCTCTGGCAATCAACTGATGTGTCATGACAGATCGAACACTTGTTTGAAGTTTGCCCGAATGGTTTCGATATTTGGTTCATCGATCGAGCGACTCCATTCCTCGCAGATAAATTTTCCGGTTAGACCTGAAGGTGTTGTCCAGTCAAAAGGTCGAATTGCTCCATGCAACCGAAGGAAGGCATCAATAGCAGAAGCATTCACAGTCGTTAGTGCCCGAAACTCTAATGTCCACACTTCTGGCTGTGTATTCAGACCAAAGGCAAGTCGCTGCTCATAGCCGTCACCAAAGGTCACGCGTCGAACGATGGGACGAATCGTCAGACTCGCACCAGTTGAGGCAATCCAAGTAAAGGTCGCCAATTACATCGCTCGCCGAGAATCCAATAAACCACCCGCGCGCTTTTGTGCGAGTAGCTCTTGCCGAACGGCGCTGGCTATAGCGCGACCTAAGTCACGTCCGCCTGCCTCGTCCCCTCGGGCCGCAGTACCTGCCTCGGTCACATTGACCGAAATATTAAAAACATCTCCACCAGCAGATGCAGTCCCAGCACCTCGCATGGTGACGGGAATCGATCGTCCATCGGGCAAAGGTACATAGGCTTCAGGTCTTGAGCCTTCACCAAAGAGCGCCAATTGCGGCGAGGTCGCCACACCGCCAGAGGCATAAGCCCGAAGGGGAACGGGTCCGTTGCCAGTCATGATGCCGCCCCCTGCGAAGGGGAACATCGAGCCTATGGCTTTAGCCAGAGGGCCAGTAATGGCACTTTGAATCTGTATACGAATTAAATCCTGAATGATGGAAAGAGCAAGGTTTCTAAAACTGAGCTTGCCCGTCATCACGAACTGCGTCAGAGCATCAGTCATGCCGGTGAAAGCACTGCGGGTTGCATTCTCCATTTGACGTCCGACTTGAGAAGCTTCTTCCGCAACGTCTTTCAACGCCTTACCAATTCCAGCAGAAGGATCAGACAACTCACGAGCGCGCTGTGCAAGTTGCTCAGACGCTGTAGCTGCGCGTTGAGCTGCCTCAGCAATGTTTTTAAAAGAGTCAGAAAATTTTTCGTTACCCGGCGAAGCGGACGCAATAGCTTCAGCTTGGGCAGCCAACTTGGTTAGCTCCTCAGCGCTTCGCTGTCGGGCCTGCGAGAGTAAGGTTAATGACGCGACTTCGGAAATCGAGCGAGACTCCCGTTGCGTTTTTATCTGCTCTTCAATTGATGCCAATTCCATCTGGCCACGCTGCGCCTGCTCTTGCAGATCTTTGAGCGTCTCACTTGGCTGACGAATTAAGCGCTCTACATTTGACTGCTGTACATCGCGCTCTAACGTTGCACGCTTCTTTGCGATTTCAGATAATTTATCTTCGAACTTTAATCTATCCTGAACCGTCTTTGCATCTTTGCGAAGCGCAATTTCAAGCAGCATTTCCTGTTCAGCATACAGCGCACCTATTTTATTTACGAAGTCTTCTTGTGCTGCGACTCGAGCCTGGCTAGCTTCTTTAAAACTGATGTAGCCGGCATTTTCATATAGATCGATTAACCGCTGGCGGTCTTTTAAGATGCCAGACTCTTCATCGACTAAGCGTTGTAATTCTTTGACTTCGGACTCAATACCAGCCATCGACTGACTAGCATTGATAGACGACGCTTTAAAGAAGTTTTCTAGATTAGATTGAGAAGCTTGACGCTCAAAATTTGAGCGTTTCGACGCAATTTCACTGAGCTTATCCTGGAGCTTTAATTTTTCCTGAACTGTTTTTGCATTTGTCTGCAAACTTTTTTTGACCAACGCTTCTTCTTGATCGTAAATCGAGCGTATCTTGGACAGGTACTCCTCTTCAGCGTTGGCACGCGCTGTTGTCGCTTCTTCTATGCTGATCAGACCAGCGCTTTGGTAGCTATCGATGATCCGTTGACGGTCGCGCAGCAAGTTGCTTTCTTCACCGACTGTTCTGTCAAGTGAGCGAATCTGATTTTCCATCGCAGACAAAGCATTACTCGAATTCGTGCTCGACGCTGTGTTGTAATTTAAACGCTTACGTGAAGCATCTTGCGCATGAGATGCACCATCTAAACCTTTGCGAATATCTGCAAAACGCTTTTCAATCGAGTCAGCGAGTAACGGCATCTCCCAGAGATCTGTGTAATTCTGGTTCGCCTGACGAACTATCTCATTACGTTTAGTGAGCGCCTCTTGCAACTTGGCGCGATTTTTATCCGAAAAAGGATTGAGTCCTTCACCACCGGCTAAGAAGGTACCTGCCAATTCAACATCGGCCCAGACAGCTTGGAAGCTTCCGACTACTGCCTGAATCGACTTGGCAATACCTCGCAGAGCATCGAAGACAACAGCAAGCGCATATGCCGTGTTCTCAGCCCAGGTAGTGATTGCTTTATCTTGCTGAAGCTTTTTCATCCCTTCAACTGCGTCATCCGTTCCCAGTAATACTTTGCGAAGTTCTTCGCCTAAAACCGTCATAGCGGGAATCGATGACGTAACGATCGTTTGCGCGATAAAGCTGTACTCCGCTCTCATACGCGCGAGTGCTTTGACTGCATGCTCAGCAGATAACACTTGTTGAGCTGAGAGACGAATATTCAGATCTTGGTTGTCCGCCAAATCTTTAAGAAATGGCAGCATGCCAGCACCAGACTTGCCAAATAATTCCATGGCGATGGCGGTCTTTCCCGCACCATCTTCAAATTGCGCCAGTTTTAGCGCTATATCGTTTAAAACTACGGCTGGATCGCGCAGATTTCCTGCTGCATCTTTAGCATCAACCCCTAGAAACTGCAGTGCCTTGGTAGCGCCAGCCGTCTCATCGTCAACCCCTGCCATGCCCTTGGCAAGTTTCGTCAGACTCCCACCAATGTTTTCAAGCGTGGTGTGCGAAATGGTGGCCACTGCCTGAAATCCAGACAACGCTTCAACACTCGCGCCGCTTTGCTCGGACAGCCCTTGTAATGCAGCAGCAGCCTCAATAGTTTGAAGAACAAATTCCTTGATTGCAGCAACCGATGTCACACCTACTGCAATAGCGAAGGCTGACTTGGCTACATTGGCGACACTTTGCAATGAAGCTTTCATCTCATTGGCGTGCTTATCTAACAGGCGCGCACTTTTCCCCAGATCTGCCTGAAATTCAGCGGTTTCGGCCGCGAGTTTGACGACAAGGGAGCCAATATCAGCCATGCTTTTTTAACTTATGGGCAAACATTGCCTTGAATTGCGCAATGTGTTGCTGGGATTGATCGGATTGGGTCTGCTTTTTAATGAACGGCATGAAATCGTCTGGGGTGAAAGGACGGGAATGTGGTGAGCGGTGTGCGTTAGCAAAGGTGGCCGCAATTAAACCGCCTCTGAAATCTGCACGAAACTCTCCAAAGGGTTCCAACTCATAAAAGGCCATCCATTCAGTGAGCTCATCCGAGCCAATTTTTTGAAGTAGTTCTCGTACTGTCATCCCTAAGGCTAGCGCTAGCCGGAATACAAATCGACGACTGTGCTGAGCCTCTAGACTTTTTTTGCGGTATCAACCGCGTCTGTACCGATGCCGTTGATGCGTTGAGCGATAGTGAATACTCGATCTAGGGCTTTGGCACTTTTATTACCTAGCGCTGCCACTTCAGCATCGGTAAAAAGGCGCACGCCATTAGCGTCACAGAGCGTGAGCGACACCAAGCGGGCTCTCACGTTTTCCATGCGACCTTCTTTGCCGATCAGGCTTGCCTCAAACGCATCCCGGTCAGCTCCAGTCATGGTACGAACCATCACATCGCCACCCCACTCAGGGATGGTGAGGCACTCCAGTGGAAGATCATTGGCAGCGAGAATATTTTCTTTATTAAGCAGATTCATGTTCTTACGCCTCCGTGATATCGCCATCGATCTCAATCGTCACCGACGCTTCAACGACAGCATCCACACCACCTTGAACGCTGAACTGGGTGACATACCCGTAAAACGTCCAAACAGTAGGGATGGTGTCCGTAAAAGTGATGCGAAACTGCTGTCGTGTTCTGTTAGCACGATCCGACCGCAACCCATCGTGGACTGCATTGTCAGGATCAAAATGTAAGGACAAGGAAAGTGAGCCCTCGTCTCTCAGTCCCATACGCTTTTCTTTTGCCGTTGAGGACAGGTTTGTCACATCAATGACTTGTGCCTGTCCACCCGGGCCTTGAAAGGAAACGACGTTCGGTATCGTCTCAAAAGCAGTAGTGCCCATTCGGGCAATCGTGATGCCTTGAGCAATGATGGCTGTACTTGGCATGAATATTCTCCTATCGATGAGTTGCCCTGTTGGGCCTAAATTTGAAACAGTTAATGGAGGTAGGTATAGTCAACTGTGATTCGGTAAACACGTGCTTCTTCATCAAATCCACTATTGACCATTCGTACATCAGAGACCGTATCGATTGCCGCCATCACAGATCCCAACACTTCATCCTGGAGTTGATTGGCAGCTTGTAATGTTTTGGCATACGCATCAACTTGCATGCGTATTCGCACAACACCATGCAGACCATTAATGCCAATGACTTGTTCAGTAGCCACTGGGGTATAGACGATGCAGGGAAAGATGGTCTCGCTTGGTGCGATTAATGCAAACACTCTGGTTTGCGCCAAGTGCTTGATCGCTTGATAAAATTCTTGCATTAAATTTTTGCGAGCTTCTTCGCTTCGACTTCTATTCTTTCAGCCAGTCGCGTCGTAATCGCAGTCACCGCTTCTTGCCGTTTATTTTCGATCGCTGGACGCAAAAAAGGACGGGCGGCCATCTTGGTCGTACCGAACTCAATGAAGCGCCAGTACCAGGCATCCTGCGAGAGATTTTTCTTTTTTCCTTGCAGGCGATACTTCTTTCCGTGACGAACCGTGACAAAGAATGTCTGACGGGTCAGGCTCGATAGCTCAGGAATATGCTTCATGATGACGGAACGCTTCAAGGTACCGGGTGGTGGCTGATTGGCAATAGCTTCAGCGGCTTTCGGTGCGCGAGATTTAGCCTCATCACGTACCACCTTCGCGCCAACATACACGGCATTACGAAGTCCATTTTTTGCTACACGCGCGGGTAACTGGTTTAATAGTTTCACTAACTCTGCCGCACCCTTTATCTGCATGCGTTCAAACTTAGCCATCATCGATTCCTTCTGATGCATAGAGAGTGACAATAACTTTTTTCTCATCCTCGTTAATACCACCGTGTATTTTGAATATACGACTCTTATACATCGCTCGGTAATTCGACAGATCTCGCAAGTCAGAAAAAAGAGGCAGATAACGTACCGTTATTTCATGCGTGATTTCTGTTGAAATACGTTGCGCAACAATGAGATTGCGTGCAGAGATCGGAGTGATGCTGGCCCATACGGTTTTGACCGGCAGCCAAGTACGCGAAGGAGCACCGAGCGCATCGATCGTAGTTGTTGCGCGTTGCAAAGCAATTCGATGAATCAACTGGCCAGCGGACACAACTGTCATACCCAAGCAACTCGGTAAGGATCAAGCAAGCCGTCCACAAACGGCAAGGGATCGATGCGACCACGCATTAAGACCGACATCTCTTCCCGATGCGCATAGAGACTGCCAATTCGCAGCTTGATCCAACTCTTAATGCCTGCAGGAACCGCCGCTGCGGCGCCATATCCAGCATCGAACATCACGGTGACCGAACCAATCTGCGGCAAGGTTGGTGGCCACGTCTTACCAAATACAGGTGTGATACGTGCAGGTTCACACGCTGCATCCACCACATAGTCAGCTGGGGATAACGTTTGAATGCTCCCATTCATGTCGAGATACTGGATACCCACGACAGACTGAACCGGGCACTTTGAAACCACAATTGCGTGGCTAGGAAAACTAAATGATGCGGCATGGTGAGCGCCCATCATTGCGGCCCCAGGAAAAGCATCCAGCACGAGCTTCCATCGTGCAGTGATCATCTGCCTTCCGGTAAGGGTCTCTGCTGCCTGGCGAGCCGCAATGATGAGTGTGCTGATGAGCGCATCGTCATCGTCACCATCCACCCGCAAGTGGAGCTTGGCTTCGGCAAGCGACACCGGCTCCTCTGAGGGTGGTGTGACGATTTGCATTGCCATCGCTTAGACGATCTGCACCACTGCTGACTGATTAGCGGTGTCTGCTGGTAGAACTCGTGGCGTAATTCCAAGAATCTGTGCAGAAGTTAAACTCGCAGCAACGCCCACAGTCAATGACAGCCGAAGAAAGCCAAACCCATTGGTAATGTCTAACTCTTCAGGCCTGACATTAATGAGCACTTGTTTGTTATCACCAGTCGCTTTGACTATCTGCGTGATCGCCTTAGCACTGATATCTTTTGCACTCGCACCAGTCGCATCAATTGCCTGTTGAAGTTTGGCATCGACAGTCGCTCCCGTCCCAAGCACTCCAGTCTGAATGACAGCTAACAGGCTGTGATGATTGCCTGATGAAATCCATCCGGTAGAGACCGTGCTAGCTGCCTGGCTTGAAGGATCCAGCGTGGCGAGGATCGCGACTAATTCGCTACCCTTTGCATTTGGAAACATAGTTATTCTCCTTAAGTCTTGGGGCGATCAACGCGCACCCAGTTGAATAAACGGGGACATCGACGCAGTACCCTTAGCAGGTGTAATTGGTGTGGCAATCTTGGACTGCCCATCCATGCGGAAGGTGGTTCTAAAGGCCGTCAAATCCGCATCGAAGTACAGATGCATGGAAGTTGCCGTTTGCATCCCACCCGCTTTGGTGATGGTTTGGTAGTAGGAAAGGTCAGCCAGCAGCACATCCCCTTGTCCGGAGAAGGTGTTGGCGTGTTGAGAGACAAAGACCGGTCGACCCAGGAGGCTACCGTAGGGTGAGATCTGAATCCCACCAACAGACAAGCCGGTGGGCAGATAGATCGGATAGTTGCCAAGGGTGAGCGTGAAGAGGGCTGGAAGCACATCGTTATTGACGATCCAGACTGATTTTCCAAAACTTCCCGGTGGCAGTCGAGAAATCATCTTCGCCAGGTTTTGCGGTGTGAGGGTTTGTGTTGCCTGGTTCTGCTCTTTAGCAACGGTCACCGTCGTGCTGTTGTTCATGCAGCCCATTGGTACCCCAGTCCCCGAGCCAAAGAGGATGGATTCGTTGGTTTTCCAGCGAATGGAGGTGGCGATTTTTTCGGGCAAATAGCTCGACAGGGCATTGGTGTCGTCGAGCAGCTCGTCGGTGACGGGAACGAGCGCCATCAATTTTTTAAGTCGCAAAGTAGACAGTCCCAGTACCGGTTTCGTGCTGGCCGCAGGCGTGGCTTCACCCTGCCAATACGCACGAATACCGTTGCTGCCCCAAGGCGTGGTTTCGTCTTTCGGGAAAGCCATCGTGTTACCGGTGATCTCAACGTTATCCGTCATCGGCAACAGTGAGTCTTCTCCTAATGAGAGCTGGAAGATTTCACTGGCAAATTGTGGTGGGACTAAAAAGCCACCGTCCTGGGCAGAGCCTTCATTCCCAAAATTCGCTGGAACCGCTGCGCCACGGGCTGAACCTAAGATCAAGCGTTCATCGATTGTGCTGCCGGGCTTCTGGGCTTGGCAGACGGTTTTCAAAAACTCGCCAACACTATGAAAGCCATGGGTTGGATTGCCTTCACGGTTGTCCGTCACGGAAATAATGGCTGAGGGGGTAATCGGTGTTGAATAAGCGACGTGTGCCATCTGCGCCTCTTCAGAGATCAATGCCGCTTCGCGGTCGATTGCACCGGACGCCGCTTCGATTTTCGATTTCAGCACATCAAAGGCCGACAATTCTTCGTCGGTCATGTCACGCTCTTCTGAAGCAGCAATATCAGTCAGGGTGCGTGCATCCTTGACCAGGTTGGCTTTGCGAGACTGAAGCTCGCGCAATTTATTACTCATTAGGTCTCTCCATAAATAAAAAAGCCACCCGCGTAAGGGTGGCGATTTGGGTGCGGCCTTTGGGTCGCGAGGGTTGCAGCGCTCAACGGAGCGCATAAGTCAAATTTAAATTTTTACATCAGGGCTATCGCATCACGTGCATGTTGAAGACGCGGGACATGCGTAGATCTCAACGGGGTTGTAGTGCGTGCCTGCTTTTGCATTTTGAGTAGTACTTGATCAAAGCTGGCAACGCTATCGACCATGCCTTGTTTCATTGCAGCGTCAGCACCTAGAACGCGACCTTGTCCCATGCCCGAGATAACGTCAGAGACCGATACGTTTCTGCCCTTGGCAACTGATTGCGCAAATGCCTGGTAGTAGTCCTCCACCCGAGATTGCATGAACGCTTGTGCCTCGGGATCCAGTGGGCCGTAAGGATTGCCTTCTACCTTGTAAGTGCCGGAGGAAATCAGGGTTGTCTTGATCCCGGCATCATCAAACGCCTTGCTGAAATCCTGGTGCGCTTGCCACACGCCGATACTGCCGACTTCGCCACCCGGGGTGACGTAGAACTGGCTGGCCGAGCAACCGATCCAATAGGCAGCCGACGCAGCCAAACTGTTGGCAATTGCGATGATGGGTTTTTGTGAGCGGGCCCGAAAAATATCCTCAGCCAGTTCAGCTACCCCGTAGACGCTACCACCGGGGCTATCGATGTCGATAAGTATCTGACCGACTGATGTATCGGCCAGCAGCTGCCGAAACGCCGCCGAAAATTGTTCGGTGCTGGTACAGCCCGGACCCGAGATGTTGTCGACCATATTGCCACGCTGTGTGATGACACCGTAAAGCGGCAGCACAGCAATTCCGAGAGCAGAGTGTTCGGCTGCATATTGTTTGCGTGTAGTGCGAACCACGCGGTCTGTATTGATCTGAAACTGCACACTATCCTCAGGCTCTCGTCCATTAGACCATCGTGACAGGACACTAGCAATCGTTTGCAGGCGATCAGGCATCAGCGCCCAAGGTGTGCTTAGAAATTCTCCAAGCAGTAATGAAGGATTCATAGTGTTGTTCCCAATGTAATTAATAATTTACGCAAGGTGATTTCGTCAGGGATGGGATCGCAGTTTTTTGCCCAGTGCTTGACTGATTCGTGGCTTACGCCCAAAGCATCAGCAATGAGCGATATATCGTTCGCGCCAATGACTCCCTTTTTGTGAATGCGTCGTGCCAGACGGCGAGCGTTCGATGCAACTAACGCGCCAAACCGCAAGCGCAGATGGGCGTCAGTTGGGTTTGCTGTTTCCTCGGACTCCGATTCCGGATCGGTATCAGGAGTACGCGATGCATTCTCCGTTTCAGACTCTTGCGCATCGGATTCTTCGACCATGTTGAGTGGCCGCAGCGGCTGTTCAAGACCGGCAAGAGGATTTAAGTTTTCTGCTGCCCGCGCTTCGTTACGAGTGAGCCAGCCGTTTTGGATGCCGCTTTGGTAATACGCTGAGCGGCTGGCCACATCACCACGCATCAAATTAGAAAAATCAAATTCGACTTCCAAAGCCTCGCTATCGAAAATCAAATCACGTCCGATGGCTGCCTCCCAGCGCTCAGCCCAGGGTGTCATCGTGTGCATGACGAATTCCAGACTCTGCTGTTCGATATTGGAAAAGGTGGCCCGGTCCAGATCCGCGATCATGTGGGGTGGTACTCTAAATAGGCGCGCAATATCCGTTATCTGAAACTTGCGTAGTTCCAGAAATTGCGCATCCTTGTTGGTGACACCCACCTCGTGGAATTTCATGCCGTTTTCAAGGACGAGTACTTTGCCCCGGTTCGCGCCAGACTGCGCTTGCTGATAGGACTCACGAAACACCCGCTTGGCCTCTGCGTCCTTGAAGTTGCCTGGGAACTCGATCCAGCCTCCGGTGGGCTTGGCGTCATTTGCAAAAAATCGTGCGCCATAGTCTTGTGCAGCCAGAGCCATTCCCAGACTCTCGCGAGCGAGCTCAATCGGACTCATACCCAAAAGACCGTCGGACGACAACCCCCGCAGATGCCAAACTTCGCCGCGAGGCAAAATCAATTCAGTCCCTCCGGCCTGACTGATCCGGTATCGGTAGTCACCGTTGGTGAGCATCTCCAGCTTCACCCGATCTGGGTGAATGGGCAGCAGCTGGGTAATTTCACCTTTTGCATTGGCTAGAATCTGGCAGTACGCATTGCCGCGTAGCGTCAGATGCCCCTGAAGCATCTCCCGCCATTCAAACGGGTTCTGGTATCGGTTGGGCGTGCGGGCTAGCCGGTGATAAAGCCAGTGATCTTTGATACGGTCTTTGCCGCCATCGGGTCGGGTTCGGTAAATCACGATAGGGAGCGATGCCATGGTTTCCGACAAGATGCGAACGCATGCATAGACGGCCGCTAAGCGCAGTGCGGCATCAGCAGAAACACGCATACCGGAGACACTTCTTGACCCGGTCGGCTCAAAATAAAAATCGCCCCAAGGCGATCGGTCGGCCCGATGCGCTTTGAAGCGATCAAAAAAGCTCAGTAATCCCATGGGATTAAAGGAGCATCAATTCATAATCGGCGCCCAGCACCACCGAGTCACCCGGCTTGATAGCGCGGGAGAGCGCCATGATGAGTGCCACAATGCCGTCGATCTTGTTTTCTGGCCGCTCTTTGCGCGGATAAATGTTGTCTTTGACATCCAGATGCGCGACGACGTTGCTGGCCATCCAGGTCAGGACCGGATCGCTGTCATGTGCGAGTTTTTTCTGGAGCACCAGTGCTTCGAGAATTTTCATGGGCTCACTGAAGTTGAGAACGGTGGGGCGTACTTCAATCATTGGCAGCCCTTCGGCCAACATGCGCGTTGATAATTGCGTCGCCTGAAACGGGTCAAAGGCCACCGCCTGAATGGCAAACCGAGACGCCATATCGAGGAGGTCAGCCTCAATCCAGCTAAAGTCAATCACATTGCCGGGTGTGACAGTTAGACGTCCTGTGCGCATCCAGCCCGAATACTGGCTATTGCCGGCGCCATGGACAGTGTCTTCAGGCAGGTAGTATTTGCCGAACGTGACATACGCATCAGCAATCTCTGGATGTGCAAAAACCAGAATCAGCGCGGCGATGTCCGTTTTGCTGGCCAGATCCAATCCGATCCAGCAGGGCTGACCAATAAAGTTATCAATGTCCAGACTGGTGTCAGCGCAAGCGTCCCACGCGCGCATATCCATCCATGCTGTATCAGCATTGACCCACTCATTCAAGTGCTTGGTCTTGAAGTTGTTGACTGCGCTGGGCAGTTGCATGGCCTTAGCCTGCAGCGGTCCCAATATCTCAGGTCTGACCGAGATGCCCCAGTTAGGGTTGGCCTTGATGAGTGCATTTTCACTGGTCCAGTCGTCGCCATCGTCTAGGCCGTAGATGATGCCGAACTGCGTGTCATCCTCGAACACGCCATCGAGCAGTTTGGAGACGAAGGTACGCACCTCGTAACAGATGCCTGC
Organism: Polynucleobacter sp.; assembly: GCA_021737945.1. Taxonomy (GTDB): domain Bacteria; phylum Pseudomonadota; class Gammaproteobacteria; order Burkholderiales; family Burkholderiaceae_D; genus Pernthalerella. The sequence goes on along the minus strand of JAIPCX010000001.1, from coordinate 189,975 downwards.
CCGGTTGCTACCAGCGGTGGTGATTACCCACAAGAGCGAGTTATCGCGTTTGCCGGTACCGGTTTCGACTACGTCGTAGACAGTACGTGTTTTATGAGCGTGCAACTCGTCAACACATCCAAAGTGAATGTTCAGACCATCAAGTGTCGAACCTTCAGCAGAGAGAGCTTCAAATTTTGAGCCTGACGCCAGCACGTGCATGTTGTGCGCGCCGACGTTCACGGAGAACCGCGTACGAAATCCCGGACTGCGCCGGGCCATCGTTTGGGCATCGCCAAAGACGATCCGTGCCTGGTCGCGGGTGGTCGCCAGCGAGTACACCTCGGCACCGCCTTCGTGATCAGCGGCCAGCATGTAGAGCGCCACCGCTGAGGACAAGGTCGATTTGGCGTTGCCGCGACGGACCTCGATGTACGAGCGCCGAAAACGTCGTTTGCCATCGGGTGTCACCCATCCAAACACCGTCGTCAGGATGAATACTTGCCACGGCTCCAGACTAATCGGCTCACCCGCCAGCGGCCCCTTCACGTGCGGTAAACGCTCAATGAACGCGCACAGGTTATCTGCGGGGCGAAATCCCCGGCCATTCCGGTCGCTTAGCTTCGGGTTGAAGCGATACGGACTGTCTCTCCCTTTGAAGCGAGCCAGGTCGTTCAACTGACGCTGACAGGCCAGTTGCACCCAGTGGCAGGCCGGGATTGCACCGGTGACCACAGATTGCGCGTACTGTTTTGCTGTGGCGGCATAGGAAGAGTTTGCCATTATGGAAATTTTTAGACTATTCCTGTTTGACGTTATTAACGCCGTTCGGTAATATCAGGCATGCCGATCCAATCGTTCCGATGTGCCGACACCGAAGCCCTCTATCGCGGCGAGCGCGTCGTTCGTTGGGTCAATATTGAGCGGGCAGCACTTCGTAAACTCACCCAACTCGCGGTGTCGCCGCGTTTGGAAGACCTTCGCGTTCCTCCTGGCAATCGTCTAGAGTTGTTACGGGGAGACCGGGCAGGGCAGTACAGCATCCGCATTAACGATCAGTGGCGGGTTTGTTTCGTGTGGGCTGACGATGGTGCCCACGATGTGGAAATCATCGATTACCACTAAAGGAGTTTGATCATGACCAAAATTGCACCGGTTTCTCCCGGCGAAATGTTGCAGGAAGAATTCCTCAAACCTTTGGGGCTGACCTCCTATCGACTGGCGAAAGACATTGATGTGCCTGCAACACGCGTCTACGACATCGTCTCTGGAAAAAGGGCCGTGACAGCTGAAACCGACCTGCTGCTTTGCCGGTATTTTGGGCTGACTGATGGATGGTGGCTGGCCGTACAGTCTCATCACGACACGCACGTCGCTCGTCGGGAATTAGGCAAGCGACTCGACGCGATTCCTCGTTGTTCTTTGCTGGATGAAGCTACAGCACACTGACGGATCATCCTGCAATCAACCCGCTATTTCAGCCCAGGGGTCGTCCTGCGATGCAGGCTCTGGCGACACCTGGACGCGTGAGCGGGACGCAGGCGTAAACCCCATCTCTGACTCGTAGCCCTTCATCTCCTGCGCCAGATCCCGGATGACATCCATCAACGGCGAACGCCGCAAGATTCCACTGGGTGTTTTGATGATCATTCCAGCGACACCAGACCGATTGATCTTCGCCAGCGCTTCTCGGTAGAGGCCCGCACAATTTGCCCAGCGTTCCAGCACGGCTGCATCCAGTGACGAAAACAAACCAGGCGGCGCATTCTGAATAGCGTAGGTCCAGGCTTCCTTGGCAATCTCCGACATGTAATCTGGCGGCTCGCCCAAGAGCCCCTGCGGACGCGGTTCGTTTGGATTGGTGCGGCACTTCTGCAGCGTACCCTTAATTTTTTTGACGGCAACTGGTAAGGGTTTACGGCCGGCCATCACTCATCCAAAAAAAGTTTTTCATTTTGCACGCACAAAAATGTGGGCAGGCGCGCGCATCTTTGCTTGCCCATCGTAGAGATTTGACCCCCCTAGGGGGTTTTGCGATTCCCTGCTGTTTCCTTTGCCGTTTTGCGGTTGTGACAAGGGATGCACAGTGGCTGGAGGTTCGCCCGATCAAACCGAGCGCCCCCTAACTTAACTGGCTGGATATGGTCTACCACTTTGGCCGCTACAAGGCGCCCGCGCGCCCCACAGGCCGCACATAGCGGGGCATCGCGCAATACCGCCGCACGTACCCGGCGCCATTCGTTGGACTGATAAAAACCCACTTCCGTATCAAAGCTTCGGCGTGCCCGTCCATAGTCACGGTGCACTGCGACACGGTGCTTTTGACAAAAGCCGGGGGTGTCGAGGATGGCCCCGCAACCCGGGAATCGACATGGGGTAGGGGCGCGTTGGGGCATCCTCGACACTATTCAAAAAAGAAGCGGAATCAACCAACAGTCCGCGAGAATTCACTTGTCTTCTCTGGGCGTTGAAGCGTTCATACGAACCCGATCAACTGCATCCATAGGAGCGACATCATGCGCAACGAACTTACCGACACCCAACACGTCATCCTGACCCATGCCCACCAGCAGACTGAAGGCAAGATTGTGTGGTTACCTGAGCACGTCAAGGGCGGTGCACGCCAGAAGGTGCTGGAGGGTTTGATTCACCGTGCATTGATCACCCAAATCGGTGACGACTGGTTCATCGCTGCCCAGGGCTACGATGCGTTAGGCGTACCGCGTAAAGCGTCCGTCACTGCTGAAGTGCTCAACGAGATCATCGAATCAGCGTCAGTGCAGCAGCCCCGCACCCGAGACAATACCAAGCAGGCTCAGGTAATCGCCATGTTGAAGCGTTCTGAGGGTGCGACGATCCAGCAGATCTGTGAAGCCACCGGATGGAAGCCGCACACGGTGCGGGGCACCTTCGCTGGCGCCTTCAAAAAGAAGCTGGGCTTGGAAATCATCTCAATCAAAGAAGCAGACCAGGGCCGAGTCTACCGAATTGCTCAGTAATGATTCCTGGCTCATGCTTTGTTCTCTACCGGTTGAATGACCATAGTGGCTTTTTGGCCGGTAAATTCTTCCCACCGTTTGACGATCACGTCCACGTACTTCGGATCGAGTTCAATCAAGCGGGCGCGGCGTCCCGATTTTTCGCAGGCGATCAGGGTCGAGCCAGAGCCACCGAAGGGGTCCAGCACCAGATCTTTCGTCTTGCTGCTATTGCGGATTGCCCGCTCAACTAATTCGACTGGCTTCATCGTCGGATGCAGGTCGTTCTTGGCAGGTTTTTTAACGTGCCAGACATCGCCTTGGTCGCGAGCGCCGCACCAGAAGTGATCGATGCCTTCGCGCCAGCCGTAGAGGATCGGTTCGTATTGGCGCTGATAATCGGATCGTCCAAGGGTGAAAGTATTCTTCGCCCAGATGATGAAGGTGGACCAGCGACCGCCTGCGGCTCTGAAAGCTGCTTGCAGTGTATCGAGCTCGGACGAACTCATCGCAATGTAGACGGCCCCCTTGGTGTAAGTCAGGATGTTGTGGCTGGCTTCCATCAGAAAGCCGCCAAAGCCATCACCCAGGTTGTCGTTCAGGATAGGCCGGCTCTTGCCTCGCATCTTGTCTTTGGCCGTGTTGGCATAGTTCACGTTGTAGGGCGGATCGGTGAAAGTCATGTCCACCAGTTCTTCACCCAGCAGTGCCTGGTAGTGCTCAACTTTGGTGGCGTCTCCACAGATCACCTTGTGCTCGCCAAGGATCCAGATGTCGCCTGGCTGAGAGATCGGTGTTTCAGTGACTTCAGGGACGGCATCTTCATCGGTCTGGCCATCGTTCGTAGTCTCGCCGCCGGCAATTAACGAATCCCATTCTTCTGGAGAGAAGCCCGTTAGTCCAAGATCGAATCCGGCGTCTTTCAACTCGGCTAATTCGATGCCGAGTAATTCGTTTTCCCAGGAAGCGTTTTCACCGATCTTGTTGTCGGCTAGGATCAAGGCGCGACGCTGAGTCTCAGACAGATGCTCAAGCGGCACCACAGGCACTTCTGTCATATTGAGTTTGCGCGCGGCTAGAAGTCGTCCATGGCCGGCGATGACATTGTTTTGTCCATCCACCAAGATCGGTGCGCTCCAGCCGAATTCGCGAATGCTTGCCGCAATCTGTGCCACTTGCGCATCAGGGTGCTGCTTGGCATTGCGCGCGTAGGGAATCAGTGAATCGATCGGACGGTATTCAATGTGAATGGGATTCATGTAAGCGGAAATGAAAAACCCGCCGGGCGTTGCCACCGGGCGGGTCAGTGTAGAGATGGGGTCGCAAGCGTATCTCTTGCGACGGTAGCTAAAATGTATCGCGAATTTCAGCAAAACGCGACATCTTGAAATCAGCGTTTTATCCGCATCTGTTTTCACCGTTTGGTATTCATGATCAACAGTTAGAGACGTCTATCGATCTCTGTGCGTGAGATGGGCTGTGACTAGACCAATTGCAGTTTCCCAACGGCGTTGTGCAGTCCGGGGAGCCACGCCGAAGCGCTTGCCGATCTCGTGCCAGCGCCAGCGTTCAGCCCGCATCCAGACCAGTTTGCGCTGCTCGACTGCCAGACACTGCATCCACTGCATAACGACTAGCATCCGTTCGATTTCAGCGGGCGAGGGTGGGAAGCGATAGGTCGGTGTGTCATCGCTGGCCATACGCTCATAGTCTGTTCGTACAAACGCAGGCCAGACGTTGAAGTAACCCTGAACGCGAACTGGTGGCAGTCGGTGGGCAGTATGGGCTGCCTCGATGAGCCAGTCGGTGACGTCATCGTTTGTCCATGTCAATGTTGATCCGTTCATCTCACCCCTCCTGCGTATCTAAAGCCCAGTGCAGCAATGCCAGCGCATCTGCCTCGTTGTCATCGGTGACCTGATGACCGAGAGAACGCATGGCATCCATGACCTCTGTTTTGCTGGCATTGCCTTTTCCAGTGGCGTGCCGCTTGATCGTCCCGACCGGTACGCCTTGATACGGAATGTTGTGGTGTTCGCACCAGGATGTCAGGGTTGCCAACAGACCGCCGTAGACATGGGCAGCATCGACGCCGGCGTGCCGGCGCACTTCTTCGAAGTACACGCTATGGATTTCGCTGGCCAAATAGCGTATCTCACTGAGCCAGCGCTTAAAGCGCAGGTAGCGCATGCCACCGCCTTCGTACCGGCTCGGCCGAAAGCTAGTGAACCCATGCGTGAGCTGTCCTTCCATGGTTCGCATTGCCCAACCGGTGGTGGTACCCAAGTCGATTGCCAGCACAACGGTGCGCGATGCTGTCACCGGATTAATCAACTGAGTCATCTCCCTACGTAACGGAGAGAGGGCATCAGCCCCCTCTCCTACGTAGTAGGAGGGGGAGATTTCGCCAACTTCGGAAGCAGGTGAAAGTGAATGAAAACAAGTACTTGGTTCAGTTGGCAAATATTGCCAACTGCCGACTGCCAACTGAACAGGAAAATCGCTAAGTTGTTGATCATCCAAGGAATTAAGTTGGCAACGGTTTGCCGACAAAATCCAGTTGGCAAAACTCTGCCAACTTCCGCCCCTGCTTTTGCCAACTTGTGCTTGCGTGTCGATGCGTGTCACATCGTGCAGATGCGGTTTAAAGCGAGCCTTTTCCAACGCGTTGCGTATGAGGGTGCGTGCATGTTTTTGCAAACGAATACCAGCGCACGCTAATGCATTTGGCATGATGTCTCTATCTTGGCAAATCGTGTTCATTCGGACTCCTGTGGGTCATTGCTGTTTTCGGGGTAAACCCACACTTCTGGATTCTCAACAGGCATAGCGGCACCAGAGAGCGGGCATTTGTAGTGGGTGGGCAGGACACGCAGCGACACCAGCGTGATCTCACCAGTGTCGGGATCCGGATCGCTTTTGGGCAGGTTTAGCACCATGCCTTCAACGCACAGGTAGCCAAACTTGGAGCGGCCGATGGAAGGCAGTCCGTAGTCGGTGGCGTTGCGAAAATATTTGATATAGCCCTGAGTGGCCAAGGCTGAGAGGCGTTCACGGATCGTGCGCTCGCCGCCCAGACCCGCGCGGCCTTCGAATGTTTCGGCAAACTGGTTCGCGCTGTAGCAGTGTCCCTTCAGCGCTTCATCAATCAGGATCTGCAAGATCACATCGAGCTTACGTAGTCGTTCGGCATCAAGCCGCTGGCCATATTCTTTTAAGACTAGGCGCTCACTGGCATTAACGATTTCCCACTTCGCATCAATCTTGTCGACGTAGCGAATGGGCAGACCGGGACCGTTGCGCAACTCGAAGATCAGCTGGCGTACTGTGGTCGCTTCATCCGGTCTGTACAGCATCAGGCTTGATGAATAAAAGCCGCGCAGACTGCTTGCGCCAGCGAACGCCTGAAAGGGATCTTCTTCGAATTGACGCTTGGTGATTTTCTTGGTGTGATGGACCAGAATCACGCCTGCGTCGGGGTTGATTGCGCGGTGAAGTTTGGTCACGCGACGGGTAAGAAAAAACATCATTGCGTCGTTGTCGTTCTCACCACCGGCGCTGCCGCCATCGAACACATTGCGGATCGGATCAATCGCGATGATGTCGGAGGTCTCGCCATCAAATTCGCTGCCGATTGTTTGAATCAGTTGTTCTAGTCCATCTTCATTGAGCACCAGATGCAGCTGCGGTGTGACGATCAGATTGCAGCGCGCTAGATGCAATGCAGCTTTGGGTAGATGGATGTTTTTGATTCGCTCTTTGAGATACGGGTACTGCACTTCTGCCTGGAGGTAGAAGATCTTCAGCGGCCGCGCCGGCACCATATCCAGAAACGGCAAACCCGCTGCCATGTGGGCAAGCCATGACAGCAGGAAGTCGCTTTTGCCAACCTTAGGCGCACCGCCAAACACGGTGATACCACCAGGAGTGATGATACGGTTGGAGACAAGATCAGCAGGCAAGGGTGTGGTGTCATCCAGAATTTCGCCCATCGAGTACGTGGGAAGGACAGCCGCACTTGTTTTGACGCTGATACGCTCACCTTTCTGAAGAAAAGCTTGGCAGTCGAAGCCTTCTTCCACGGCGTCGGCGGCGTCCCATTTTTGTGGCTTCGATTCCGGCGGAATCACAATAGATACCGATCGGCACACGGCTGCACATGCCTTGGCAGCGACCTCAGCGTAGTCCCAGCCCGGTGCATCCCGGTCGGGCCAGATCAGCACATCTTTGCCTCTGAGCGGAGTCCAGTCGGTTTTGTCGACGGGTGCCTTGGCGCCGTTCATCGCGGTTGTGGCCACGATGCCGTTATTAATTAAGGCCTGGGCGCATTTTTCTCCTTCGACCAGAACGATTTGTCTGGCCGTGACCATGGCTGGCTGGTTGTAGAGTGGTCGAGGGTCGGGTGCCCGCCACATCCGGGCGCGCACATCCCACGGTCTGAATTCCTTGTGTCCAGGTTCAGGGTCGTAGCGGTACACCCGGGCTATCAACGTGCCATCGGTAGTCTGATAGTCCCAGGTGGCCGTGTAGGGGCCGAGTTCATCAACCGGCTGTGGGCGTAAGTCACGAATGGCGCTTTTGATCTTGGGAGGTGCCATTCCACACCACTGCCGCACTTCGCTGAGAATACGTGGGAAGTCAGTCTTGACAGACAGGTTGCGCGACAGCGCCCAGGTATCAAAGACGTCGCCACCCATGTCAGCGGCGAAGTCGAACCACAGGCCGCGCCGTGGTCCCGTCATTTCTACGACCAGACTCTTGCCGGGTGAGCCATCGATGTCACCCACGTAGAACTTACCGCCGCGAATTCGCCCCTCGGGGAATAGAAAGAGCAGCACAGACTCGAGCCGATCAGTCAGTGCTTGGCGTAGTCCCTCGACGTTATCTACTGTCCCGGTTGGTCCATCTGCTGCGTCGTTGAAGTCAAAGTAATTAGACTCATGCATTAAGACCCGCCCCAGCAGCGTTCATTCCAAGAGCAGAACCGACATTCGAAGTGGGTTGGTGTCGTCGAGAATCGCGGCAACACTTCGCCCGCATCCGTAGCAGTGATGATGCGAACCGCTCGGTCTGACATGCGCTGTGCCAGACCACCATCGAATGGCACCAACTCGAACCAAAGTTCCTGACTATCTTTATTGATGGCGGTGAAGAGCGCCGGGTTTTGCGAGATTCCCGGAATGCTGGTTTCCATATACGCCTGGTAGATTGCCATCTGCGCCGCGTAGACCGGCTTGGACTTGGCGACGCCGTTTTTTACCGTATCCCGCCAGGACTTGTCGTTCATGGTTTTGCATTCCCAGAGTGCCGGGTAGCGCATACCTAGACTCGCCGGGCCGCCATTGACGATACCGTCGACGTGTCCCTTGATGCGACCACCTGCTACCGAGAAGCCGAACTGACCGCCTTGTGGCTTGTGAGTGTAGAGATCAACGCCGATCAAGCGGAGCCAACGAATGGCTAAATCTTCCAGCACGTGGCCGACCTCGAAGATGCGCAATACACGCCCTGAAAATTCACGTCCCGGATCTGTCGGTGTGCGGGTGTACTCATATTGAAGCGCGCGCTCGCAAGTCACGCCTAGACGGGACGCTCCTAAATAATCACGCGGAGTTTGCGCATCACGCTCCAATGCCAGCGCACCGTCAATGAGTTCGCTGACCTGCTCATGAAATGTCGAACGATGATTAAAGTCCAGCATCATGTCCGTCCTTGCTGCCGCGTTGCGGCTGGAGATGTAAGATGGGGATCAAGAGATAGGCAGTCATGGGCTGTCATACGTTCGTGTTCCTCAATCATGCGATCTTGATAGACGGTCACGACTACGTCGATAAGCGAGAGCACTTCTTCCCTGGTGTAGTCGGCTAGTGGCTTTTGCATACCAATTGCGCTGACGTACTGGCCTAGCGGCCCTAGGCACGACTGCATGGCTGCGATTTCCATGTCACTGGGATCAATCATTTTTCCCTCCGTTTTCGTCATTAGGTTGCAGAACGCTGACTGACATCGACGGGAGCAGAACACCCACTTGTCGTTGTAGCGCGAGGGATCTGTGCGGGGTACGTGCGCGTTGAACCAGCCGTATCCTTTGGCCTTGCGATGGCATATTGCGCATGTCACGCCGCCTCCATCGATTGATGGGACTGCGCGTCGTTGGCCGCATTGACCAGTCGGACAATCGCATGGCGGTTGAAGCGAAAGGACAGTAGCGCTGAAGCCTGGTAACGTGTCAGACCGAAGTCCGTACGTAGTTCAGCAGGCAGGTATTGCAACTGCTTAGGCGTGGGTGCTTCGTTTAGCCAGCGACGGGTTTTGTAAGCAGAGTCTTCAGACTCGTTATCGTTTAACCAGTCGTTAGCATTGGCCATGCAGATGGTGCGCTCACCAATGGCCAGCAAGCGAGTGTTGAGTCCCTTGCCGCCACCTATTGCGTGCCATCGAGCGTTCATGAAGAAGATGCCACCCCAGGCATTGAAGCCTGTGGCCATCAGTGCATCGTCGCTGCCAAAGAGATCGCACCAGCGAAAGTTCGAACTACTGAGCAGATCGATCTCGCTCATGATGAACTTGTCGAGGACGTCGCAATCGGGGTTTTCCAAACGCTCCCACACATGGTCGCAAAACGGGCACGCCCTCACGGATAGCGGCACGATAGCGCCGCACTCTGGGCAATCTTTTGTGGGCGCATCACCATCGCGGTTGTGGCCGTCGAAATTAACTTCCTGCTCAAGTGCTCCATGCATTAGGCTGGCCGTGCCGAAGTCCAGGACTATGCAATCGCTCTTCAGTACTCCGGGAAATTCATGCGGATCGACGGTACGCAGTCCGCGGCCCACCATCTGAATGAAAGTAGATTTGTAGGAACTCGGGCGCAGCAGAACCACGCAGGACGTTGGCGTGTAATCGTAGCCTTCAGTGAGCACAGCGACGTTAACCACCACCTGGGCATCACCATTTTCAAACGCTGCCAGTCGTTGTTTGCGTTCGGCATCAAGCAATTCGCCATGAATTAATACGGCATGAACGCCAGCCTGATTGAAGGCACTACACACATCGGTGGCATGCTCGACCGTTGAGCAAAACACGATGGTCTTGCGATCAATCGCTTTAGCCTTCCAGTTACTAATAACGGAATCGGTAATCAGTGTCTTGTTAAGGATGGAGGCGACTTCGTTCATGTCGAAGTCGATCGCAGTGCGGCGCACCTTGCTCAGCGCTTCCTGCGTGCCGACATCGATCACATAAGTTCTAGGCGGCACCAGATGACCGCTGGCGATCATCTCACCCAGTGTGATCTGGTCGGCCAGGTTGCTGAACACTTCGCGCAGTCCCTTACCGTCGCCTCGGTTTGGGGTGGCAGTCAGGCCGCAGATTGCAGCCTTGGGATTTTTCACCAGCACCTGATCGATGACTTCGCGGTAGCTGGGCGAGACAGCATGGTGCGCCTCATCGATCACCAACAGGTCCAGCGTTGGCATCTGATTCAGATTGGCTTTTCGGGAGAGGGTCTGCACCATCGCGAATGTGGCGTGCCCATCCCAGGATTTTTCATTGGCGTCATAGACCGACGTCTTTAGGCCTGGATTGACGCGTTCGAACTTGGCGCGATTTTGACCAGTCAGCTCAGTGCGGTGAGCCAGAATGCAGGCCTTGGCATCGGGCTCAGCCAACAGACTGCCGGCCACAGCCGACAGCATGATGGTCTTGCCCGATCCAGTTGGTGCAACGGCCAGGGTATTTCCATGCTTGCCGAGAGCCAAAAGGGTCCTCTGCACAAGCATCGTTTGGCGGGGGCGAAGGATCATGGTTGCTCTCCCTTACTGCGCCCAGCTGGGGCGACCCGGAACCGGCGAGCGTCCGGTCGCCTGTGCATAGGCGTTGACAGTCGGTGTTCCTGGCGCTGGGGATACAGAGGGTGCTGAGCCGTTCACGTAGGCGGCATAGTCTTTATGTTCCGCAGTAATGGCGGATTTAATGACGCACTTGTCCTGACCGTTCTGATCCTTATCCCAGTCGACCTTGCCAATGAATTCGATGCCTTCCAGATCAGCGAATCCGCTGATGCGGCGAGCATTCTGTGCAGCTGGACTGTTGTCGCTCGGATTAATGCCACGCGCAGAATTGAGGATGGCTTTGATGAAAGTACGTCCCATATTGGTCCACTCGGCACCTTTGGCGCTGTAGAGACCAATGAGTGACCACATCTTGCGGCGAGCGAAAGGACCATCGAGTACTACGAACTCACAGTTCAGATAGACCGATCCTGTCGTCTGGCTGCAGGTCGCAAAGCCGCCAGTCCAGCCTTGAGAGGCATCGTCATAGCCGCCTGGTTTGATGGTCATGCGAACGCGCGCAATGGTGCCCTTGGGAATGAGATCGTAGTTAGCTTGCTCGGCAGCAGAGTTGAAATCGAAAAAAGTCATGATCAGGACTCCTGAAAAGAAATAGTGGATAGCGGATTGGGTTGGGCGGGCTCGTCGGTAGTCGCGGGTGGCCGCGCAAAGTCGAGACGCTCGGTCGCAGGCCGGGCAGGGCCGGCGATCTTTTGCATCAGTCGGCCGAGATTCGGTTCTTCAATCGCGTCCAGACGACCAGAGCGATCTTTGGCTGGGTAACCCCACTGATTGAGGGTGTGGCACACGAAGGTGCGATAGCTGCTGCCATCGTCAGCCTTGACCTCGGCCAGTGTGATGACTTCATCGACAATGCCCGGTAACTCCAACCCAGTTTTGGAACCATCGATCTGCAGAGAGAAAACCCGGCGGTTGAAATCGTCTAAGGCCTCATTGAGGATCCCGACGAACCAGACATTCTTGCGTCGCGTGTGCTGCAGATGAGTCAGCCAGGCGATCATTTCCTGACCCATCAAGCCATAGGCTCCACGGTTGTCGGGCTTGCCGGTTTTTTCGGAATAGGCTTGCGGTTGCCCTTTACACCATTGCAGACACAAGCGCCCGGCAACTGTGATGGAGTCGACGAACACGGTGTCGTATTTGTCGAGCGCAACCGGGTCTCCAAAGCGTTCACAAACGGCGCTGAAGTGCGCTTCGCTGTAAGGCTGGTCTTCTCGTAGTGCCGGGTTAGCTCCGCCAATAAACACAGCGAAGTCACGGCATTCCTGCCACGTGCGAGGGCGAATAGTGTCTCCGGCATAGCCTTCAACAGCGAGGTCACCTGCTTCCAGATCGAAGAACAGTGTTGAGGCGGGGTTGAGAGTCCAGAGCTGCGAGGTTTTGCCGATGCCGGATTTACCAACCAACACACCTTTAACGCCACGTCGTTCAGCCAGACGCTGGTCGGCCGTAATGATGGGTAAGCTCATTTGGTCACCTCCGCTGAGTGATTTTGTAAAAACACTTCAGACACGGTGTTCGAGCCCACGCCGCCACGTTTGCGCGCTTGCTCGTACAGTTCACGCAAGCCAACCAGTGGACGGCGCATTTCTGCTATTTGCGATTCAATGCCGATCATGGCAAATGCCAGATCATCCAATGTGGACTCTTCTAATGCGATAACGACTTCGTGGGGACGATAGCTTTCCAAGGCTGGAACACGGATGGTGTCGGGCAGGTCGCGCATGCCCCATTCGGCACGTTGACGAAGCTTGTCGATGGCAGCTTTTCTGAAAAACATGGCGTTACTCCTTGATTAGGGCAAGACGATAGGAAGGCTTCCCGGTTTTAACTGTGCGGGCAGCGTTGAAAGAGGACTTAAGGGTGTCGGGCCAGGCGTTGAACTTGGTTTCACTCACGCGGAAGGTGATTTCGACGTACTGCTTAGGGTCGTCACCACTCTCGCTAATACGGCGCGCGATTTCAGCTAAGCGCGTCTGATCCCATTCGATTTTTTTCGGGAGATCAGCAGTGATACGTACATTGCCGTCATCGAAATGCACAACGCCTGTGTCTTTGTCTACCTCGTGGCGCAGAAAGCGAGCTCGTTCGTTCCACTTAAAATCGATGGCTTGATCAATGTGATCACACAGCGATTTGGCATCGGTCAGAAGATCATCTGCTGAATTTTTAAAGCTAAAGAGCAGTTCGGCGGGTTGTTGCGCCAGGGTTCCGGCCGGAGTGGCTAACACCTGTTCGGGCGTGAAGGTTGTCGGGGTGCTCATGCTGCACCTCGGGCTACTTCACGCTCAGAAGTACTCTTACGCAGGCTGTCGGCTTCGAAGGATTCGATGTCTTCGATCCGGTAACGAACCTGGCCTTGCAGTTTGAGAAAAATAGGGCCGATGCCATCAGAGCGCCAGCGCTCAAGGGTGGCTTCGCTGAGATCCCAACGTTCGGCAAGCTGCCGTTGGTTGAGATGCCGAATAACGGGTTCTGAGTGTTGCAATTGAGTCTCCTTGAAGGTGAAAAAGGCCCTGTTTCGTGCGGCTTGATAGCAGCGCTAACCAGTGCTTGAAGTATTTCAAGGCGGGTTCTGCAACACGTTCGGCAGATTCGGCAGAGGGGTTCTGCAAATCGAATTCGTGCGGATAAAAAGCAAAAAACCCGGCCTCCTGCGTGCAGGAGCCGGGTGTTGGGAAAATTTTTTTATGAATCTAAATTGAAGATGGCGTTACAGCGAAGGTGGATATCCTCCGAACGCCGAAGTGAATGTTTTGCACCCAACAAGGGGAGCCACAGCCTGGTGTAATCGGACTGCCAACGGCGCAACCAACGACCACAGCGGAAACTGCTTTGATCCAGTTTTTATGTACCTCAACCCATGGTCATTGTTCAAATCAATCAGCATACGAAGACCATCGACATCCGCAGGCTGTTCACTAAAACGATGCAGCAGTCCCAATTCTTTGGACTTCCGATAGCAAGCATGAACGTCGTGTCCGTATTTCTTTGAACGAAGTTCTCGAAGGGGAACACCTTGATGTCGAAGATACGACTTGAGAGTCAACTCAATTCCGTGCAAAGCTAAAAAGTAAGCAGGTACTGGAGAAATCTGATTTCCCGGCCTCACATCAGCATCATGCTCATCCACAAGCAGAGCTGCTTCAATGTACTCGAATGCGTATCGAGCCAAGCCTACGGCTGTCGTTCGATCGTCATCATTTGATCCAGTTGCTGGTGCCTGTTTCATGTTCAACCTTTAAGCCATTTCAATTTCTCAATCCAAAGCTTATTTACGGTTCGCGCTTCGAAATATTCAACTCGTAGACTTTGTCACCGGGCACGTACTTAATAAAGGCTCTGTAGACTTCGTTATTACGGCCGAAATACTTCGCCGGTTGAAATGGAAATGCCTCTGAGCCGCATCGATCGGCAATCTCCTTGCCCTCCAGGCGGTGCGCATGTGCATCCATTAGCGCGAGTAGAATTTTCTGCTGCATCCCTTCCAACTCATATTTCACGCCATCAACATAGGCCCATGCCTTCTCACGGACATAGCGCAAAGAAGTGGTAGGTATCGATTCCTCATCAGGCTGCGAAAGAGTTACCTCGACCCTGTCATCGAAGAAAATAAATCGACTCTGCGACAGCCGCGCGACAGCTGCCAGATTCACTACGCCATATTCGCTAAGCGGCGAACCATCGGGTAGGGGTGTGTCGCTGCTGGTAATGATTTTGGCCGATTGCGCAGCGTTGTCAGCACGTATCTGTTCGAGCAGACGCTTAGCTATCGCATGATCATTCAAGTGCCGGGCGAAATACCACGTTTGTGCCTTCCCACGTTTGTGCTCCTCTATGCCGAGGCGCCATGAGAGATCGATATCGATGACCTTGACGGAAGTCGGTGGCAATGCCAGGCTGCTGACTAACCGATCGATGAGCCTCGACAGGCTGACCGTGTAAGTCTGAAGCAGTGCGCGTTCTGCATCGACTTCTCCGCACTCATCGCAGTTGAGCAGAATCTGGTCCACACTAACCGTTCGCACGACGCGCGCCGTTTCAACCTCACAGTCTGGACAGGTTACGTAGGTCAGGGTCGGTCCAAACACTAGCAAGCGTTCTCGAACGAGTTCGTGTCCGCCTTCGCCAAACGGGCCGCTGAGCAATGTGGTGCCATTAACTGTCGGCTTAGCCTGCTCCAGCAAATGGCACAGCACCGCTGTCGCATTCACCAGGGTTTTGCTCAAGCGACTGCCTCTTCGGGCTCGATGACGTTGAGCGACTGCAATATGGCATTAGCAATGGGCTGGTTTTTCTCCGAAAGATTTTTGATGGTGGACGATCCTGTTGCGTACACATCGAAGCTGAAACGCTTGGGTTGATGACCGCCCACCGCTGCTAAGTAGACGAGGACTGATGCGCCGTCGAGATCGTATTCAGTTTCGAATGAATGCCGGACTTGCAGCGTGCTGCGCGCTAGTTCGATCGCGTCGTCTTGATGTTGTTCTGGAGAGGCTTCGATGCGAATGGAAATGCCGGTGCTCGCGCGCGGCTTGAACTGTGCACGGCGCAAGCGAATTTTTTCAACCCCAAGGTGCGACAGGACTTCAAATGTTTCCAGTCCCTCGCGCAGCTCATTAAGTTTAAAGCGCGTCTTCTCAATTTCAGCTGGCGTGATATCTCGCCCGACTACATGCTTGCCGAAAAGCTGCAGTACAGCCTGATGAGCTTTTGCGCCCCCTTTGACTACGCTTTCGATTACACCGGTTGCTGGTTGGTAGACGATGGCAGTTTCAAGAGCGATACGCGTGGTGACGCGATTGAATTTATTTTCGGTGAAGTGCGCCAGTGCTGTCAGTGGGCCTTCGACATAGATAGTCAGTTGGATGCTGCCATCAGAAGCAAGGATGCTTCGCTCGATGTGAGCGCTTTTTCCGCCACCAGATCTTTCGTAGAGCTTGGCTACCTCGTGACTGAACGCTTCCAGCTTTGCCCGTTCATTGGTTAAATCCAGACCCGGTTCAATGCGGTGCTTCTTCCAGTATTTACCGTTGGCCTTGGCTTGGAAGGCCAGGTGCAGTTCGACATCACGGAATAATTTGTCCCGCGCATGAAAGACCCATAGCGCCTTCTCGCGGGCATCACGACCGTCAAAAGCAGTAAGCGCCTCTGCATCATTAGCGCAGCCGATATGAAATTCATTGGCTGCCAGATCGTTGGTGAGGAGGTGAACACGTCGCAAATCATCGTGCCAGAGATTCAAATCATCAGCGATTGCCGATTTTTCTTTTTCGGAAAGATCAGTTGTGTGCAGCGAAGTTTGCAGCACCTCGATTGCTGCATGAACGGTGTCTGCCAATGAATTTTCTGAGCTCTCCCAGTCAATTGTCAAACGAGGGAAGATCGGATGAGCCTGGGTGAAGCCGTGCAGCGCTGGTTTAGATACGTGGCGTAGAAAATGGGTGGGTGAGAATATTTTCAATTTTTATTGTCCTCATGAGTATTTACGCACTAGTCCAACCATGACACCGAAAATCTCAAGCTTGCCAGCTGGCCGAATGATGGCGTAATTCGCATTGGCAGGAAGCAGGTGATATCCGACTTTGTCTCTCGCTAGAGTTTTTAATGTGAATTCATCGTCGACGATTGCGACCACGATGTCCCCCGGCGTGGCCTCGCTGGTACGTTCTACAACTGCTAAATCACCGCTGTGGATCCCGGCGTCCACCATGCTGTCGCCCTTCACCCGAATGAGTACGGTTTTTGAAGGTTGATCGATTAAAAACCGATCAATCGTGATCGGTTCATGCATATCGCTATCAGCTGCGATGGGCATCCCCGCTGGCACAGGCTGGGTTGCAATCGCCCGCTCGAAGAAGCGTTCGCTAGGTGACCAGTCGCCATCTGGCGTGCGGTCGAGTAACCCAGCGTCCTCAAGCCTTTCCAGCGCTTTTTTGACTGCCGACTTGGAGGCATAACCAAGCAGGGTCATCAAACGGGCGTACGAGGGCAACACACGATGCTCGGCGTAGTAGCTCTGCAGGGTGGCAAGGTGTTCTCTGTCGTTAATAGCTTTCTTCACGGCTATATTCTAGAGAACGTTCGTTCTCTTTGCAACTTGTCACAGAAGTTTCAATTTAACAAATAGTTGTTGCATTTTTCCGCACCTTTCCGCATCCGTTAGCAACTTGCTGATGGGTTTCAGGCTGCTTCTCGCCCACAATTTCTACCTTGTATCGTTGAACCTAAATGACTGGTACCCAATGCACGAAATCAACCGCCGCCCCCCAGAATCCATGACCGTTGAAGAGCGCATGGACGAGGTATCTGCCCTGCTGGTAAGTGGTATGTCCCGCCTATGGGAAAAGCCTGTTGCGAAGTCCGCAAATAGGGTTTCAAAGAGTCATTTAGTACTTGGCTATTCCGGTAACCAGAGCGTTCATACGGACCCGACAAACACCGTCACGGAGTCCAAATGACCACTGCATCATCGCCCTATGCCACGCCACTCTCTGTATTGGCCCAAATCGCCGGATTGCCCGATCTGCCGATGACCGACATCCGATCGCTCTGGAAAAGCTTGTTTGGCAACGACACCCCGACGCACAACCGACAGTTTCTTGAGCGACGCATCGCATACCGGCTACAAGAAATTGAATTCCGCAAAGTTGATCGTGCGCTGATGGATCGAAATAAGCGCCGCATTCAGCAAATCATCGATTCGGGACAAAACAAAAAACGCGACCGAGATATACGTCTGATGGCCGGTACGGTTTTCACCCGCGAGTATCAGGGGAAAGAATATCGGATCATGGTCACGGTCGATGGCCAGTATGAATTCGAGGGACGTCCTTATCGAAGCCTCTCCCGCATCGCCAAAGAAATCACCGGTACCGCATGGTCAGGGCCAGTGTTCTTTGGATTGAAATCCTCTACAGCACCTAAGCCGGTGGTAAAGAAAGGGGTGCGGTAATGAGTGAGGTTCTCAAGCGACGCCAGCGCTGCGCTGTCTACTGCCGTGTGTCGAGTGATGAGCGATTGGATCAGACATTCAATTCGATTGATGCGCAGAAGGAAGCAGGCCACGCCTATATTGCCAGCCAGCGTAACGAAGGCTGGATTCCAGTCGCTGACGATTACGATGATGGCGGCTTCTCTGGTGGCAATATGGAACGACCTGGCCTGCGGCGGTTATTGGCTGATATCGAAGACGGTCGTATCGATATCGTCGTGGTTTACAAGATCGACCGCATGACCCGTAGCTTGGCGGACTTCTCAAAAATGGTCGAAGTGTTCGAGCGAATCGGGGTGTCATTCGTGTCGGTGACGCAGCAGTTCAATACGACCACATCTATGGGGCGGTTGATGTTGAATGTCTTGCTCTCCTTTGCGCAGTTTGAGCGCGAGGTCACCGGCGAGCGGATTCGCGACAAGATCACCGCCTCCAAACGAAAGGGTATGTGGATGGGCGGTATCCCACCACTCGGCTATGACGTGAAGGATCGCCGTCTGATTCCGAATGAGCGCGAAGCCCGGGTGATACAACACATTTTCAAGCGGTTTGTAGAACTCGGCTCCAGTACCAAGCTAGTGAAGGAATTGCGGTTGGATGGTGTGACCTCCAAAGCCTGGACTACGCAAGATGGAAACGTCCGCGCGGGCAAGCTGATTGATAAAAGTCTGATCTATAAACTCTTGGGCAACCGAACTTACCTGGGTGAGTTGCGGCACAAGGACGAATGGTTCAAGGGCGAGCATCAGCCCTTGATCGAACCCAGCACTTGGAACGCTGTGCAGTCGGTCTTGAAGATCAGTCCCCGCATGCGAGGCAACTACACGCGCGCGACTGTTCCGTTTCTGCTGAAGGGCATCGTGGAGGGTGCCGATGGGCGCGCATTGACAGCCGCTTGGACACGCAAGGGGGCAGGCAAGTTGTACCGGTATTACATCCACACCCGCGAAAACAAGGAGCACGCTGGCGCATCGGGTTTGCCACGGTTTCCGGCGATCGAATTGGAAGCCAATGTCGTGGCGCAACTGCGCCGTATCTTGTGCGCGCCTGATCTCAAGACCCGGGTGGCTCAATTCATGACTGCTAGAGACTCGCAAGTCGATGAAGCTAAGGTGTGCATCGCGATGCTGCAGATCGACAAGATCTGGGATCAGCTTTTTCCGGTTGAACAAGAGCGCATTGTTCGCCTGCTGATCACCAAGGTGGTGGTCACGGCCCACAATATTGAGTTGCAATTTCGGCCGAATGGTATCGAGCGGTTGGCGGCGGAATTAAGACTTCCCGTTGTCGAGGAAGATGCTGCAGAGGTGGTGGCGTGAACGAAATCAAGATCAAAGCCGCCGGTGAAGCGGATGTGGTGGTGGCCAGCGATGGCAGCTTGAATGTGACTTTCCCTATCAAGATCACGCGACGAGGACGGCGCAAAGCAGTGATGCTGCCGGATGGTACGGACTTTCATCCTCGTGATTGGGATGGTGAGCCAACGCCAATACAAATGGCATTGGCCAGAGGCTACCGATGGCTGGCCATGCTGGAATCCGGGCAGGTAAAGAACCTCACGGAGATTGCGACTCTGGAGGGAATCGACAACAGCTATGTCAGCCGGATGGTCAACTTGACCTCGCTGGCCCCCGACATTGTCGCTGCCATCTTGGATGACACGCTACCAAACCATGTCACGCTATTTGATATTGCGGTGGATCCGCCTGCGTTGTGGAAGGAGCAGCGATTACGGATTTAGTGAGGCGGAGACTGTAAAAGGATAGTGATGGCGACTGACTCCAAGGCAGCGATTCCCGAATTTAGCGGCCCAAGATCCTAGGTAAGCTAGGTGGCTACAAACGGTCGTTGGTCATGGCGCAAAGCAGGGTCTGTCAGACCTGACGGTCACAACAGAAACGCAAGCAACGGAATGCGCCAGCTTCTTTCTGTTTCAAATTGGCAGTACTCGGGCCAAACGCACATACAGAAGTTTGAAGTCCTCATGGAACTCCGTTATGTGGCCAACAAAGTCATAGGTCATGATTCCTGCGTCACTGTAACGAATTGCGAACACCGGTCCGCCACTCATACCGCGGATGGTGCCTGGCTCTGGTTCGAGGCCGTGGGAAACCCAATGCTCAGGTTCGAACTGGCAGACGAGATAGTCGTCGCGGGCCGAGGTAACCCGGGACGCCCCGCTACTATAGCTGCCGAAACAAAGTTTGTCGAAGGATTCGGTTTGGCGTAGCTCACCCGGGAAGCCGCCAAACGCAACGAAGTCGCCCTCTCTCACTCTGCTAGGCGGCCACTGTGCGACGTCGCAGAAAAAAGTTCCGTCAAACGGGCCTGTTGGCTTGGTGATCTCGTCGATTTGGCTATCGGTAAGCTGAATTAGGGAGTAGTCCAGTTCCTTGTCCTCCGCTTTTAGCTGCGCCAACGGGTCAAGTTCGCAGTCGCCAAGCTGGAAAATGCACGGACCTTCAGCCAAGCGCTGGCGATAGCCCTCCAGAACATGCCAACAGGTCAGTGCAAAAATTTGGCCATTTATACGCAATAGCGATGCTGACCCGCTATTGACAGTAGCCAGCATTCCTGTGAGCGGCCGCGCACCAAAGTAAGCAGGCGTGACAAATTTGAGTGGGTACTTTTCGAACTCGATACCGGCTGGGCTGGCAACCAACTTCTTCGCTTCATCAAATGTGTTTGGCTGCTCGTACATGCTTACTCCTTACTTGGCAGGTTGCTGTTGCTCATAGTCCGCTGCGGAATCACACTTTCCCTTACGAAACTGCTCCAACGCCAACGCGACCATCTTCTCTGGCGGCTGCGGGATGATGTTGACCGGAAGGACGATTTCACACGGGACCGGGTCGAGACCATCAATGCACAGCTCGACGAGCGCATTTCCGACCACGCTGTGGAAGTAGCGCGTATAGTGCTCGATATCCGCCTCCATCAGCTCGCCGAATTGGTCGGTGACCCCGCCATCTTCCAGCATCGTGTGCACTCGCCCATTAGCCAAGTCCATGGAGAAGCGAAGGAACACCGTTTTACGATCATTGACGACTAGGAACGTCACCACGCCCGGCGCGTAGCTCTCTGCAGCCCAGCGCATGTTACACATACAGTCCGGTGCGTCGTGTGGCCAAAGACGCACTGAGATCCTGTTATCCCGCAATTGGCCCAAAGCAGACATGCCGCGTACTGTCCCGCCCGCTTGCAAGGTCTCAAGGGTCCCAGCCGGTAACAGCGCATGCCACGGTACCGTACGGTCACGGTTTTTATAAAGTTCCATGACGTCAGGTACACCAGCTTCGATCTTGAGATAGCGGGACGCAAGCCCTTCCATCACGTCAAGGTCGTCGGCAATGCGCCGGCGATCAGCGGGGATGTCAGGGTCAACGATTGCGCCGTCAAGACTTGCGTGAGCCACGGCGCAACGACCTGAATCGAATAGATGCTTGCCTACATCGACGCCCTGCGCGCGAAGCTCGGCTACTCGTTTGCCTGCTTCGCCATCTAGCTGGTCAAGATTAGCTTGAATCCACGCTACACGTTCCTTGGAATTGAATTGCGACTCAACCACTTTGTAGAAGCTCAGAAACGAATACGGCTCATGGACGTGCCTAAGCCGCCGACCTTCTCGCAGGAATGCTAGAGCTTTGCGGATTCGGTCATCGTTGATGATTGGCATGTAGTTGCAGTCGAAGCACTTGCCGCCATCAAGCGTGGTGGTGAACGTATCGCGAGAACCATAGAGGACCGGCCTACTGCCCCAAACCCAGCCCGTCACGTCGACGTGTCCGCCTTTGAACCAACCGATAACGGAGGCGAACAGGTAGATGCGCACCATCTCGGAGTCTTTTTTGCCTTGGGCACACGGCGTGGAGATGCAAGGTGAACGCTTGTCCTCCCCATCCTTGGTACCTCGGAGCACGTATTCATGGTTGTCGTACAACACCCAGACGTCCTCTTGAGGCCAGGGAATCGAGGAGGCTACTCCTGCAGTCACCCAGCCAAGCCTCGACCTTAATTTCTCCTGAGCTGCGTCGCCAAAGAGATGGGGGACGTATGGCGTCTTAATCATGTCTGCCTATGTAATCAGTACAAAGTGTGCAGCATCTTGGCACATGGTCGCATGTGCGGCATGGCTCAGTCAGGGAACAATCCCTGCATGTCTGGTTTGGCTATGGTTTTCAGCAAACTCTGAAAGACGTCGGCAATAACTAAGCATTGGATGCAATATTAGTTGACGGTAAACCTCTCGTGGAGACTCATTCTCCAGCCCTCTATCGGTCAGCAAGTCGTTCAATTTGCTGCTTTTACGGTGTGCAGCAGATTTCGATCTAAGTTCTTGTAACAGGCGAAGTGAGGCAATCAAATCTTCTAAAGCGCTGCAGCCTTCATTTTGCCGGAACCATGCCTGTAACTTGTCGATTCCCCTAACAGGCTTATCTGGATTGCTCACCTTCATCTTTGCAACTTCTGTCGCTGCTAATTTAGCGAGTTGCGATTCGTTCAGGTAGTCGATAAAAACCTTGGTTGCAGCGATTGTGCAGCGATCAAACTCAGCCCATTCGTCAGATATGGGCACGCGTAGATCTGTGAGTACGCCCGCATCATTTTCATGAAATTCAGCGTATAGCTCGAAACCGAATGCTTCACGCCATTTTTCCAAAAGTTTACGACGCTCAAGTTTGATAGCGAGATCTGGATTCGTCGGATCGGAAAACTGAGCTAAAAAAGAGCGTTTGAAGCAAGTCCCACTCACTCCCCCCTCAGGTCGAACATTGAACGAGCGCCAGTATCGCTGTTCAGACTCTGGGAGGTCACGGCCCAGGTCACCCAGAAACACAACAACCTTATCTTCATGGTCGTTATCAATGCGCAGGCCCCACAGGCTCCCGCAACGAAGATAACCATCTTCCACAGAATACAGACTAGGCTTTTCAAGGTACTTTTTCAATACATCCTTAAAGAATTGAACAGGTGTGAGGTAGTGAGGGTTAGTTCGATTTTTCCCGAAATAATCAGCAAGCTCATCAGGATCGGATGTGAAAACTGCATCGGATCCATCATCAAGGGTTCCGATAATGAACGCTTCATGAGTTTTCTCATCCTCATACGGCCAGACACCACACTTCTGAATTGGCAACGGCTCTATCAACCGCTTACCCAGTAGCCGACCAACCGCGGGCTTTCCGGAAATGGAATCATTAGTTACGTGCCTGCTCGCGTAAAGCCCAGAATCGTTAATTTCTTCTGACTTTTCCTCTTGAGGCGCATCAAAAAATTGCACGGAATCTACTTGTAGAAGAATTTTCAAGCCCCGAGCTGCACAAAACTTTCGAATCGCTGCTGTATCAACGAGGATTGCGCCATTTGAATCACGGAAAACAACCTTTTGCTTGGTTCCATCATCTAGGATTTTGAAATAGTTATCAGTTCTTCGGTCGTGCCATAAGTTGTGGAACAACCGAAATTCCTCCAGAATATCGAGCTGGTCCTGTTCCAAGCCGTGAAAATTGCGATGTATGACAAGGGGCCAAGATTCGCCCGATACAGGATCGTAAGAATATTCTGTTCGTTTTTCTCCGTTCTCCCACCACATAGAAAATCCGGTTAGCACATCGCCCTTAATAACATCCCAACTTGCGTTGTCAAGGCATTTTTCGGCGATGTCTCCTCGGACAAGGCCTATATAAACACCACCATTTCCGCTGCCGCTGATATGCCAATCCCAGTCAGCTATCAACCACTGCCTTTGCTCACCTGCAACCAGTAGTTGCAGCGCCTCATCCATTGTCAGCATGGTCTACTCCGTTTTGCACTGTTGCGAGAACTTGACAATGTTACATGGTGCTTCACACGAACAAGCTTGTAATATCAACGAGGAGGACTGCATTGAAGTTTCCTCTGGAAGTGCCGCTCTTGGTCAATTTTGTCCACCTGCCAGCTAGACTACTATGTCTGCTAATAGCCTTAAACAGTCACCACCTCACTCAGCCTACCAAAGCCACAAAAAAACCGATTGATTCGTCCGCGCGTAACCTGTTGATTTATATAGGGGTGACGGGTGTGTCTTCCGGACTTCAGCCGGCGCTAGGTATGGAGGGTTTGAGAGAGAATGCGCAATCTGAGAGTAATATCTGCTGGTTGGTGGTAGAAATGGCGAGCCTCGAAGTCCGCAAGAACCCACAGGAATCCGCGCAACAACGCGGTAGTAGGCGAAAAAAAACCAACCGAGAGCGGTTGGTTTTTTAACGATTGGTGGTGCTGAGGCGACCCCACGCGGCCTATCAAGGATACACCCACTTTCATTTGCCGATTTTTGACGCGAATGGGCGGGCGTTGACCTTGACAGCCCTTGATTTCACTTGCCAGACATGGGTTTCAGCGCCTTCATCGTGACTATTCACTGGAGGTAATGATGAGCGAACAATTCCTTTCCGAAGTCGATCTGGCCGCCCGCTGGGCGATGAGTAGCAAGACCCTGACACGTTGGCGCGGTAAACGACGCGGGCCACCCTTCGTCAAGTTGGGCGGCGCAGTGCGCAACGCGATGAGCGACGTGCTCGAGTTTGAGCGCGCTGGCCTACGCAAGCCCTTGCCCAGACAGGTTGCACCAGACGAGCCAACCCTGCCCGAGGTGATCCAAAACCTGACTGTCCGAGATGTGGTGGCAGTCCTCCGCGCAGACGTGCAGTGATCACGTCCGGGCCAAGGGGCGAAGGACCCGGCCAGCAACTACTGCGGACGTGGGTTCAGTTACCAAGCGCGGAATCGAACTGCATTTTTGATCGATCCACCATTCTGCTGCTCCCTGAGCAGTAACTCTCTGGACGAGAGTGGCTCCAGGAGCGTGAGAAGTGACATCCTTAACTGAAGCTGTTAAAATGCATGAAACTTCAATGAAAAATAATCCATGTCTGCGACTGCCTCATTGTCTGCGTCATCTCTGCGGGGCGCTACCGCACACCTGGCGGATGCGCTGAAAGCCGGCCATGTCTATCGGCGGGAGGATCTTGCTCGCCTGAGCACTGCAGTGGATCGGCACCTGCGTGAACTGGTTACCGTGGGCAAGCTCCAGAAACTGGCCCAAGGGCTCTACCATGTCCCCAAACAGTCGAGCTTTGGCCTCTTGCCTCCGGCCGACGACGATGTGGTGAGGGGATTTCTGCGGGACAACGATTTCCTGGTGTTTTCGCCCTCGTCTTACAACACGGTGGGACTGGGCACCACTCAGCTCTATAACCAGACGCTGGTCTACAACCACAAACGACACGGCGTTTTTCTCCTGGGGAACCGGCAGTTCGATTTCCGTGTGAAACCCCGCTTCCCCAAGAAGCTGTCCCTTGAGTTCCTGTTCGTGGATCTGCTCAATAATTTGGAAGATCTGGCCGAAGATCGTGATGTCGTGCTTCACCAGGCACGCAACAAGCTGCCATCCTTCGATTTGGCGCGCTTGCAAACGGCTGTAAACAGCTACGGCAACATGGCGACACGGAAACGCTTCCGGGAGTGGATCGATGGTTGAGTTTCTTCACGAACGACGCGACTTCGACCAACTGCTTGCGGTGGTTGCCAACGATCGCGGCCTCGACCCCATGCTGGTCGAGAAGGACTACTGGATCATGCATGGGCTGTGGGGCCTGCAGGCCCAGGGGTTTGTGTTCGAACTCAAGGGCGGTACCTCGTTGTCCAAAGGCTTTGGGGTGATTCATCGCTTCTCCGAGGACATCGACATCCGTATAGAGCCGCCCGCCGGCATGGATGTCAAAATCGGTCGCAACCACGACAAGCCTGCGCACATTGCTTCACGGCAGGTATATTACGACGCGCTGGCCAGACGCATCCGCATCCCCGGCATCGACAACGTCAAACGGGACACATTCTTCGATGACGACAAAATGCGCAGTGCCGGTATTCGCTTGTCCTACACATCACGCGTGGCAACACTGGCCGGAGTTAAGGATGGCATCTTGCTGGAACTCGGGTTTGACGACACGGCACCCAACCGACCGGTCACGATTTCCTCCTGGGCGCTGGATTTCGCCATGGACCGGAATGTGCCGGTTTTTGACAACCGGGCCATGGATGTACCCTGCTACGCACCAACCCACACCTTCGTGGAAAAACTCCAGACCATTTCAACCAAGTACCGGCGACTGGCCGAAGCTCAAGCGTTTCCGGCCAACTTCCTGCGCCACTACTACGATGTGTACTGCCTGCTTGAATTGCAGGAAGTGCAGGACTTCATGCAGACGCCCGCATACCACGAGCGAAAGAAGCAGCGTTTCAGGTCTGGTGATGAGGTGGTGATTGCCAGGAATCCGGCATTCACCCTGAGCGATTCTGGCCAGCGCGAACTTTTCGCTCGGGAATACAGTAAGTCTTCTGCGCTTTACTATCAGGGGCAGCCAGAATTTGAGCTGCTACTTGAGCGAATCCGTGAGCACCTGAATGATATGTGAATCGTGCACGACAGACTTCAACCATTAACCCAACCCGCATGTGACGTCATTTAATTTAGGTTGATTAAAAACGATGATCAAAAATACCAAAACACCAACCTATTTACGACGGTACACCGATCTTCCTTCTTTGCTACATATATTGCGAACCAAAAGTCTGACTTTGCTTGACCCTGCTACATGGGATGATAAAAACGACTCTTTTTTCATGTCACTCTTCAAGAAAGAGAAAAATCTCAAATCTGTATTGGCCCTTTGCTTTACACAGGCGCCCGAGACTTATCATCATTGGCGAGTGTTCTCGAATGGCCCATCTGGGGTATGTTTGGTTTTTAATAAAAGCGCCCTTCTTGAGGATTTTGATTTAAACCCAGAAATAAGCTGCGGGCCGATGGAGTATTTGACTCTTGCGAATGCCAGAAAGAGAGGGAAAATTCAGTGTGATGAACTACCGTTCGTCAAGCGCTACGGCTACAAACCAGAGCATGAATTCCGCACAATTTATGGCTCAAAAACCGAACAAATTTCCAGTCTATCCATACCCATCAGGATATCTTCAATCCGAAGCATTTCACTTAGCCCTTGGATGCACCCCACACTCAGAGACTCCACTGTTAAAGCCATTCGCGAGAATCAGGGTTGCGAAAAACTAAAAATCTCGCGCTCAACTCTTATTTCAAACGATGAATGGAAGAGATTGGGAGCCGGCGGAAAATAGATCGATACACATCTCCCGATTGATCAATAAACCAACATGAAGATCCACATCAACACACTGGGCATACTTTTAACGATCGCAGGCGCCTATCTCGTTTGGCGTTATTTGACGGTGATTAGTTTTGTCGATCACGATGAATACCTAAAAGGCAATGGAGTTCTGCGTGTACCCGACCCGACACCAGAGGAAATAAAACGATACGTGAGGTCTGTGTGGTTATCAAAACTAGGGCTTTTGCTTGTTGCTACCGGCAGTCTCTTTCAGATGATAAGCAACTACATGCCGGAATGACCTGAATAGAACAGCAGCAATTTTCCAATCCAAGAATTTCCGGCCCGCCTGAAAAAAATCACCCATTACGCCTATTCAAAAGCCATGCAGTTCTTGGAAGGTGAGTGGGTGATTTTAGGTTTGCTTTTTTAATCGAACGCCTTACGCGTCGGCTTCGTCAAGGTCGTAGTAGCTTTCGTCGACACCAGCGCCAATGTCGAGCTCCATGTCGTTCATGAGACAGACCCGACCAGCTTTCCAGACTCGCACAACACCTTTGACCAGGATGTTGTCGCCGCTGAAAGGCTTATCAGGGTCTTGATCCATGCCGACGTTGCCTTCGACGGGAATCTCCCAAAACTCGCGGGAGTCCTTCAATGCCTCATCGGGTTCAGTCACCTCGAGGCAGGCGCCTTCGAAGTAGGCGTTTGTATTGGCTGCAGCGTCGGATACTGCATCGTGATCCATCACCGTGTCGTTGGCAAACCGACCTGCGACATCTTCGATAAAGTCAAGCGGGCTCAGAAAAACGGTGGGCGGTTCAGGATCGCTTTTGATGGCGGCGACAACCGCACCGGTGATCTGATCCGATACAGAGCTTAAACCAAGGGATGCCGCCCGAGCGGACAGGCCTGCCACGTCCAAGACGACAAAGTCTGCCCCGGCAATACCGGGTGCTTCTTCGGTTGATGACTGAATTGCCGCCAAGCTGCCATACCCAAGGCTGGCCGCAAGCAACTGCTGTGTATGACCAAGCGAGATGGAAATGCCAGACACCACGAGGTTTTGGCGGAAGACAAACGCGAGGGAACTGAAGTCGGACTTCATTGAAATTCTCCAAATTCTGCGCGGGACGTTGAGCGATTACGCATCCAGCACAGTGGGAATCCCAATGGTCGGATGAAAACTTCGGGGTGCAAGATCCTTTTTTGAGTCGCTCACAACTCAGGCGGGTGCCTGGACAAAATTTTACGCCAACGGATCGAGGGATTCACGCCAACACCATCCGTTTTCGTGTCGGGGACCTGGAGTTCGATCTTGCTCAAATGGTTGATCAGTTGTGGACGCGGGTTCAATCCCCCAAACAGGAGTCGAACTCGCCTCCCAAGGGGTAGCTGCCACATCCGTGTTGTTGCAGTCCACGTTGTGGCGCATAATGTCATCAGTTTGATGATGTGAACCGCCTAGCAATGGACAAACATAAAACCAATCGCAGTCTTTCGGTCGTCCGTCTTGGATGAGGAGCCTTCGGTGACTCAACCCCAGCGCGTCGAGAGCTTGAGCCACGCCCAGCGCGAGCGGCTGGCCTACATCGACTTCCGGCTCTACTTCTTCGGTGAGATCGGTCGCCCAGATCTGATTGAGCGCTTCGGCGTGGCTCCGGCAGGGGCGACACGCGACTTGGCACTGTACCGGGAAATCGCGCCGCAGAACATTACCTTCGACGGTAGCAATAAGATCTACCGCATCGGGCAGGCCTTCTCCCCGCTGTTCGATCACGCATCGCAGCGCGTGCTGTCGGCGCTGGCTCTGGGCTTCGGCGATGGTGTGAACGGCGCAACGCAGCCACTGCTGCCGTGCGAGTCGCCCACCGCCCTGAGCAACCCAAAAATGGATGTGCTGGCCCCGGTCTGCCGAGCGATCCACGCCAAGCAGCCAGTCACCATCCGCTACCACTCGATGAGTAGCGGTGAGTCCGAGCGGGTCATCGTGCCCTTCGCGCTGGTGGATACCGGCCTGCGCTGGCATGTCCGTGCCTTTGATCGCAAGAGCGGAGAGTTTCGAGACTTCGTCGTCACCCGTGTCGAAGCGCCGACCTTGCTCGACGAGGAGCCACAGGCGAACGAACATCCGAATAACGACATCCAGTGGACGCGCATCGTTGAGCTGGACTTCGTGCCGCACCCGCGCCTTGAACGCCCCGAGATCATCAAGATGGACTATGGGATGACCGACGGCTCGATCCGGATGCGTGTGCGCGCAGCGGTCGCGGGCTACATGCTGCTGCGCTGGAGCGTGGACTGCTCGCCCGACCATCGCATCAAAGAAGAACAGTACCGCCTATGGCTCAGTGATCCGCTGGCGCTATACGGCGTTGAGAACGCAAAACTTGCGCCGGGATATCAAGCCCCAGCAGGAAAGACATCACGTAAAGGTTAAGAACACGATGGCACAGAACGACACCGCCAAGAACGGCAACGGAGGCAACCTCGGCTTCGAGGCTGACCTTTTTAGGACCGCAGACAAGCTACGCGGAAACATGGAACCAAGCGACTACAAGCACGTAGCCCTTGGACTCATCTTCCTAAAGTACATCTCCGATGCCTTCGAGGCCAGGCACAATGCACTGCTGGCCGAGGATGCGCAGGCCGCAGAAGACAAGGACGAATACCTCGCGGACAACGTGTTCTGGGTGCCGAAGGAGGCGCGTTGGTCGCATCTGCAGGCCAACGCCAAACAGCCAAATATCGGCACCTTGATCGATGACGCGATGCGTGCCATCGAGAAGGACAACGAGTCGCTCAAAGGTGTGCTGCCTAAGGACTACGCCCGGCCCGCGCTCAACAAGGTGATGTTGGGCGAGCTGATCGACCTGATCTCTGGTATTGCGCTCAACGAGGAAGGCGACCGATCCAAGGACATCCTAGGGCGCGTGTACGAGTATTTCCTGGGCCAGTTTGCCGGAGCCGAAGGCAAACGTGGCGGTGAGTTTTACACGCCGCGCTCCGTGGTGCGCGTGCTGGTCGAAATGCTGGAGCCTTACTCAGGCCGCGTGTACGACCCGTGCTGCGGCTCGGGTGGAATGTTTGTGCAGTCGGAAAAGTTCGTGCAGGAGCACGGCGGCCGCATCGGTGACATTGCGATTTACGGGCAGGAGTCGAACTACACCACATGGCGGCTGGCCAAGATGAACTTGGCTGTGCGCGGGATCGACTCAGACATTCGCTGGAACAACGAGGGAAGCTTCCACAAGGACGAACTGCGCGACCTCAAGGCCGACTACATCCTCGCCAATCCCCCATTCAATATCTCTGACTGGGGCGGTGACCGCTTGCGTGAAGACGTGCGCTGGAAGTACGGAGTTCCTCCCACTGGCAATGCCAATTACGGATGGCTGCAGCACATCGTTCATCACCTTGCACCGAATGGGACTGCGGGCGTCGTGCTTGCCAACGGCTCGCTTACCTCAAATCAAACCACCGAAGGCGAAATTCGCAAGGCCATGATTGCCGGTGACGTTGTGGCCTGCGTTTTGACACTCCCTGTCCAACTCTTTTACTCGACTCAGATATCCGCGAGTGTTTGGATCTTGGCGCGGAACAAAAATTTCTCACGCGGCACCGATCGGCGAGGACAAGTACTTTTCATTGATGCGCGCGCCCTTGGATCTCTAGTTGATCGCACAAGGCGTGAGTTTTCAGATGACGAGATATCCCAGATCGCCAACGCCTTTAAACGCTGGAAGGGTGTCACCGATGATGATTCATACAAAGATATCCCTGGATTCTGTCGAAGTGTTGATATCAAAACGATTGAGTCTCACCGTTGGGCGCTTGTACCAGGACGTTACGTTGGTTTTGATCGAAGCGAACTCTCGACGACAGCCATCGGCAAACTAAAAGGTGACTTTGCGGAGTTGAAGGCGGCTCTTACTAACTTACCAAGTGAGGTTGAGCAGTCGATTACGATTTTTGAGGAGCTATTTCATGGCTGAGGCATTCTTAGATCATCCTGCTGGGTGGGAGATTATTACGCTGGAACCCAGGAATGGCTCTGGCTACATTGAGCGAGTGGAAAGCGGAGGAACCCCTAGCACATCCGTTGATGAGTATTGGGATGGTGATGTTCCTTGGCTAACACCAAAGGAGATTACAAGGGGTAACGGTGCTCTCTATGTATCCAGCACTGAACGCAATATTACCGACTTGGGCGTTCAGTCAAGCGCAGCAAAGCTGATGCCTGTTGGTACGGTAATGCTTACAAAGAGAGCGCCTGTCGGTGCCGTGGCGATTTCCACCGTTCCGATGTGTACCAATCAAGGTTTTCTCAACTTCATCTGTGGTGAGAAACTATTGCCAACTTACCTTGCGTATTGGCTTGTCGCCAACAAGAAGTATCTTGATGCTGTCGCCAATGGATCTACCTACCCTGAGCTGTACAAAGGCGATCTATTTGAGTTCCAAATGGCGGTGCCTTCGATTGAGCAACAGAAAGAAATATTACGCACGATTTCGTCTGCAAAGCAACTCGCACTTTGTCTTGATGCCACGTCCCACTCTGCAATTGAAGTTGCAGATGTCCTGAAGCTTCAAAAGCTACGTGATCGGATCGACCACTTCTATTCCGCACTGCTCCCGATCATTCTTTCGGGACGATTTGCTGGAGGTAGCGCATGAGCCTGTGTCTACAAAATGGGTGTCGAAAGCTATCGGGACACAGAGGCCTGCACGATCCGTATTCGCCCGCGCCTTGGGCATTCATGGGGGCAAAGGATAAGGACAAGCTATCCAAAGCGGGCTTCGCCACACCTCGCGGGGGAGCAAAGGGCGCATATCAAAATCACGTGCTCCGCAGCAACAAAGTGATCGTCCCCTATGAACGCCGTGCGCAAGCACCCCTTGCCAGTTACCAGGATGGTTACGTATTCCGTCTTTTCCCGGATCAGTATTTCGACAGCCCTGGCCAAGTAAAAGCGGAATTCAGCCAACCCAATGCACCCCAGGTTGGCGCAAACGCTTTCGTTTTGTATCGGACGCACAGTCAGCTTGCAAACTTCCCGCCTCTAGCTGGATGGCGTGTTCGGTCACTGCTATTGAATGGCCAACCGGTCACAGAACGCGTGGCTGGGGCAGTGGATGTAGGAGAGTACGTGCTGAGAATAGCGGCACACGGGAATAACGCCGCGAGAACTGAAGGCCCACCGCAGGGGATATTTGCGCCTGAGTACGCAACGGAAAACACCAACTATCTAGCCAAGTGCATGCTCGCTTGGTTAACGGCGCATACGGTCGACAGTCCTTACGTTGCAGCACAAGCGCAGCACCTTGAGAAAATTCTTCAGGAAGCGGGGCTATTTCAGCCGCGGGAATGGGAGGCAATGGGCTTACTGCGGAGTGGCCACACGTCATGCCCACTCTGCATGAAGCATATCAAGTATTCCGAGTTGCACGATCAAGTGTCATTCGCAGACGAGGCGTCACTCCTAAACGCCTCTGAGCAGGTTGAGAATGCAACGAGATCAACGGTGGTGAACCTTTTCCATATGGTTCCGCTTACATACTCCGACATTGAACACATTCCCCAAAACGTTGCATGGGGGCACGCAATTTGCAATACAAAACTGGGGCAACGCAAATGCTACCCCCTTTCGGAACTAATCGCCGGAGGAAGCAAAGTTGGAGTTGTCGATGAGGCGGGGGCGATTGCGACGTTTGGGTGGATCTCACAAAGCCTTGAGATGATTAGATCACCCGCAGGTGCTGTGTGGATTCGAATCGTTGAAGATCACTTGAGTGCAGAGGATCAGGCGGCCCTGACCGATTTCTTGGAAGAATACAGAGGGCACTGAAATGGCATTCTTGTCCGAGGCCGCTGTGGAGCAAGCGCTGCTGGATCAACTGCGCGCTCTTGATTACAGCATCGAACGTGAGGAGGACATCGGCCCCGATGGACACCGACCGGAGCGTGAGAGCCACGATGAGGTCGTGCTCAAGAAGCGGTTCGAGGACGCCGTTGCGCGCCTGAACCCTGGTTTGCCATTGCAGGCGCGTCAGGATGCCGTGCGACGCGTGATGCAGTCCGAACTGCCATCGCTAATCGAAGAAAACCGCCGCATCCACAAGCTGATGACGGAAGGGGTGGACGTCGAGTTCGACGCGAACGACGGCACACTGACGGCGGGTAAGGTCGCGCTCATCGATTTCGAACACCCAGAGCAGAACGACTGGTTGGCGGTGAGCCAGTTCGTGGTGATCAACGGCCAGAACAACCGGCGGCCCGATGTGGTGGTTTTCGTGAACGGCTTGCCGCTGGGCGTGATCGAGCTGAAGGCGCCGGGCAGCGCCGGGGCGCATCTGCTGGGCGCGTTCAACCAGCTACAGACCTACAAGAAGCAGATTCCGGCGCTGTTCAACACCAACGCGCTGCTGGTCACATCGGATGGCATTGCAGCCCGGCTAGGTTCACTCTCGGCAGACCTTGAGCGCTTCATGCCGTGGCGCACCACCGACGGCACGGACGTTGCCCCGAAAGGTGCGCCGGAACTTTCGACACTGATTGAGGGAGTGTTCGAGCATCGCCGCCTGCTCGATCTGCTCTGTCACTTCACGGTCTTTGGCGAAACCGGTTCCGGGCTGGCCAAGATCATCGCGGGCTACCACCAGTTCCATGCGGTGCGACACGCGGTCACCAGCACCGTGACTGCATCCTCGCCGGAGGGCAATCAGCGGGTGGGCGTCATATGGCACACCCAGGGCTCCGGCAAAAGCCTGCTAATGGCGTTCTACGCCGGGCAACTGGTCAAACACCCGGCGATGGCCAACCCGACACTGGTGGTGCTGACCGACCGGAACGATCTCGACGACCAACTCTTCTCGACGTTCTCGATGTGCCGCGACCTGATCCGGCAGACGCCGGTGCAGGCAGAGAGCCGCGAAGATCTGCAGAAGGTCTTGAGCCGGGCATCGGGCGGCGTGATTTTCACGACCTTGCAGAAGTTTGGCGAGATTGCGGAACCGCTTACCACGCGTCGCAACGTGGTCGTCATCGCCGATGAGGCGCACCGCAGTCAATACGGCTTCAAGGCCAAGGTGGACGCGAAAACCGGGGAAATCTCCTACGGCTTTGCCAAGTACATGCGCGACGCTCTGCCGAACGCATCCTTCATCGGCTTCACTGGCACGCCCATCGAGGCGGACGACGTCAACACACCGGCGGTTTTCGGCAATTACATCGATGTCTACGACATCAGCCGTGCTGTCGAGGATGGCGCGACCGTGCCGATCTACTACGAGTCGCGGTTGGCGCGCATCGAACTCGACGAGGAAGAGAAGCCGAAGATCGACGCCGAGGTCAACGAATTGACCGAGGACGATTCCGAAACCGATCAGGAGCGCTTCAAGAAGAAGTGGTCAACGGTCGAAGCCTTGGTCGGCAGCGACAAGCGCCTGGCCCTGGTGGCCAAGGACATGGTCACCCACTTTGAAGATCGCGTGGCAGCCCTGGACGGCAAAGCGATGGTGGTGTGTATGAGCCGCCGAATTTGCGTGAAGCTCTATGACGAGATCGTCAAGCTGCGCCCGGATTGGCACTGTGCGGATGACAACGCGGGCGCAGTCAAGATCGTGATGACGGGGGCGGCAAGCGACCCGCAGGAATGGCAGCAGCACATCGGCAACAAGGCGCGGCGCGATCTGCTGGCCAAGCGCGCACGCGATCCCAAAGACTCGCTGAAGCTGGTCATCGTGCGCGATATGTGGCTGACTGGCTTTGATGCCCCGTGCATGCACACGATGTACGTGGACAAGCCAATGCAGGGACACGGGCTGATGCAAGCAATTGCGCGCGTGAACCGCGTGTTCCGCGACAAGCCTGCCGGATTAATCGTTGACTACATCGGCATTGCGCAAAACCTGAAGTCGGCACTGCAGCAGTACTCCAAGAACGACCAGGAAAACACCGGCGTTGACGAAGCGCAGGCCATCGCGGTGATGGTGGAGAAGTACGAGGTCGTGCGGGACATGTACCACGGCTACGACTACGTCTCCGCGATGAGCGGCACACCACAGGAGCGCCTAGCGATGATGGCGGGGGCCATCGAGTGGATTCTCGACCTGCAACAGAAGCTGGCTGAAAAAGAGAAAACCAAAGAGGGCAAGAAGAATGCCCATCGCCGATACCAGGACGCCGTGCTGGCATTGTCCAAGGCGTTCGCCCTGGCATCCGCATCCGATGAAGCCCGGGAAATCCGGGAGGAAGTCGGCTTCTTCCAGGCGATCCGTGCCGCGCTGGTCAAGAGCAGCACTGGCTCCGGAGTGACCCAACAAGAGCGCGAGTTGGCCATCCAACAGATCGTCAGCCGTGCGGTGGTTTCGACCGAGATCGTAGACATCCTGGCCGCTGCGGGCATCAAGAGCCCGGACATTTCCATCCTGTCGGACGAATTCCTCGCCGAAGTGCAGCAGATGGAGCGCAAGAACCTCGCGCTGGAGGCATTGCGCAAACTGATCAACGACGGCATTCGTTCCCGTAGCAAAGCCAACGTGGTGCAGACCAAGGCGTTCTCGGAGCGATTGGAGGACGCGGTAGCGCGCTACCATGCCAACGCCATCACCACCGCCGAGGTGTTGCAGGAACTGATCCAGCTGGCCAAGGACATCCGTGCCGCACGCCAGCGTGGCGAAGAGTCCGGGTTATCAGACGAAGAGATCGCCTTCTACGACGCCCTGGCCGAGAACGAGAGTGCGGTGCAGATGATGGGCGACGACAAGCTCAAGCTGATCGCTCACGAATTGCTGATGAGCCTGCGCGAGAACGTTTCGGTTGACTGGGCCCACCGGGACTCTGCCCGCGCCCGGATGCGAGTACTGGTAAAGCGCATCCTGCGGAAGTACGGCTACCCGCCCGATCTTCAGGACACGGCGGTGCAAACGGTACTGCAGCAGGCTGAAGCGTTGTCATCGGGGTGGAGCGTGCAGCGATGAACGACCATAGAAAATTCAGAACATCTATTTCCACCGTCGCACAGGAGATCACAACATGAACGATTTCAAGCAGCAATACGCTCGGTGGGACGATTTTCTTAAAATTTGGCCGTCGTCTCGCTTGTCGACGATGACGTTGGATGAGTACAGTCAGGCAGGGTCGAAGGACAGCTTCACCTACTGGATCGAATCCCACCTTGATGAAATGGGTAGCATCTGGGGAGGGTCGTCGTTCAAGTTCGGTGTGTTCTCCCGAAAGGACACCGAGGACAAGACGTCCGATACAAAGCTGAGCTACTCCGACACCCACGGATGGTATTCGTCCCTCGGCGAGACGGCTCAGGAGGCATTCGAGAAGGTGCGCAGCTACGTCGTCCAGGTGGCAGATCTGGCGGCGCGCGGTGACGTGCGCGGCATCGAGGCATTCGATCACCTCGGCGAGGCCTTCAAGTGGAAAATCGCCTTCCACTACCAGGACCGCCACGCACCCGTGATCGTGGACATCTTCAAGCGTGCGCCGCTGGCCGTCTTCGTCGGTAGCACTGCGAGCCAGAGCATGGCGACGTTGCAGACAGCAACGCTGTCCAAACGACCTGCTGATCTTGGCATTCTCGAATTCGGGTGGCAGGTGTGGGAGGCATGGAGTCAAAAGAATCTGGCCATCTGGAAACTCTCGCATGGCAACCCACCGAATTTCACGGATGCGGAGCGTCAGCAGTACCTTGATGGACACTTGGCGGTGATGCACCGTGACACCAACGCCCCCGGGCCCGGTGCACAGCAGAAAGGCAAGCAAGGTAAGGATTTTTCAGAGGAACCCGTCGGCGCTCTGTTCTACCTGTGTCACGGCAACAGTCCACAGCTGATCGGCCAATTCACGTCCGAAGCGATGCCCTGCACGAAAGGCGACGGGTGGTTGCAGCGCAGTTACCGCGTGCTCAAGCCCGCCCAGCGCAGCGACCGCTACACCGCCAACTCGAAGGGATGGTCGCCGCAAGGCAATTCGACCTTCTGGCAGGTGGGCGCGCACGACCTGCCCGAGTTCGAGACCACGCTACTCAAGCCATATTTCGCCACGGACCTCGCGGAATTGGCCGCACTGGCAGGCGAACCCATCGAAGCGGCCAGCCTCAGTAACGGGAAGACACAGACGCCAACGCCGGTGCACACGTCCGCTACCATCACGGCGAGCAAGCCGGTCGCTCCCTGCGTCAATCGCATCTACTACGGCCCGCCGGGCACCGGTAAAACCTACACGTTGACCCGGCTGCTCAAGCGTGACTACGAGCAGCAGGCGAAGTCGATCTCCACCGAGGAATGGCGAAATCAGTTGATCGCTGAGAAGATCGCTGTCCTGAAATGGTGGGAAGGTGCCGCCGCAGCCCTATATGACTTGGGTGGCAAGGCCAAGGTTGCGGACATCGCGGAACATCGATTCATCCAGGCCATCACCGCCGCCAATGGTTCGAACCGCAACGTGCGGCAGACGCTATGGCGAACCTTGCAGAACCACACCGTAGACGAGTCCTCCACGGTGAAGATGAAGAAGCGCCTGAGCCCCGCCGTGTTCGATAAGAGCGCGGAGTCGGTGTGGCAGTTCGCCGGTGACTGGCAGGAGGCCTGCGCGGATTTGATCGCACTCGTCGATCACCTCAAGCAGGGCCAGCAGGACACCGATGCCGTCCAGCGCTACAGCTTCGTCACATTCCACCAGTCCTATGGATACGAAGAATTCGTCGAAGGACTGCGGCCGGTGTTGACTGGTGATGCAGAATCTGGCGAAGTTGCCTACGAGATTCGCCCGGGCGTCTTCAAAGAGTTGTGCCGCAAGGCACGGCAGGCGCCCGACCAGAGATTTGCGATGGTCATTGACGAGATCAATCGAGGCAACATCAGCAAGATCTTCGGCGAGTTGATCACACTGATCGAGGCCGACAAGCGTGACTCACTGGACGGCAGCGCCCCATCTACCGAAGTCACCCTGGCCTATTCGGGTGAGAAGTTCTCGGTGCCTGCCAACGTCGACATCATCGGCACGATGAACACGGCGGATCGATCGCTGGCCTTGCTCGATACGGCCCTGCGTCGCCGATTCGAGTTCGTGCCACTGATGCCCGATACGCGTGCAGAGAAAGATCCTGCCGTTCAGGACAGTGCGCCACTGGCAGGACTGGTAGTTACGACGGACACTGGGGTGATCGACATTCGTCTGCTGCTGCAGCGGATGAACGAGCGCATCGAGGCTCTCTATGACCGTGACCACGGCATCGGTCACGCCTATCTGACCGCGCTGGCAGTCCTAGACGATGGGCCCTTGCGATTCGAGCTGCTCGCTGCGACGTTCCGCAACCGCATCGTACCGCTACTTGAGGAGTACTTCTTCGAGGATTGGCGAAAGATCCGGCTAGTGCTGGCGGACAACCAGAAGAGCGACACCGCGATCCAGTTCATTCACGAGAGTGTGGACCACGAACAGGATCTGTCGGCCTTGTTTGGTAACGACCACGGTTTGGACAGTTACGCCACCAAGCGGCGCTATCTCGTTCAGGAGTCGGCCTTCTCCCAGCCGCAGGCCTACATCCAGATCTACCAGGCCCCGGCCTGACATCCAAGGTGCGCTGATGGCTGGCATCACGATCTATGAGTTCGACGCACTGGTGGCAGCAGCACCCGGCGTGCTGAATGTTGGCGGTCAACGTGTCGTGCCTCCCGGCGTATTCAACTGGCTGGAAGTGCAAGCGCTGCAGGTGGCCGAGGCCGGCGCGACCGCTTGGTTGCGCCTTACGCAGCGGCGCGGTCACCTTGCCGTCCAGGTCACCAGTTTTGTCGGTGTGATTCGGTCGCCGGACGGATTTCAGATTGAGGTACTGCCGAAGGTTGGCAAGGCGATCGATGGTGGCGATGCACAGGCTCGTCGATTGCTGATCGAAATGCTGCGCTGCCTGGGCGGGTTCCGACACGTCCAGACCGACAGCGCCAAGCTCGTGGCCACGCGTATGCCCTTGCTGGAGGTATTTATCGGTGAGTTCCTCCTCGCCGTGGAGCACATCGTCAAGCAAGGTCTACGCAGTGACTATGCGATGAGGCGGGACAACGTGTTCGCGCTGCGCGGCAAGCTGCAGATCGCCATGCACCTGCGGCAGAACTTGTGCAGGCGGGATCGGTTCTTTGCGGAGTTCGACGAGTTCTCTATCAATCGCCCGGAGAACCGGTTGCTGCACGCGGCACTGCGGCGGACACTTGCGTGGACGGCTTCTCAGTCGAACCAGCAACTCGCACGCGAACTGAGCTTCGTGTTCACCGATGTGCCGGCATCAGAACGACCAGCAGTGGATTTCTCAAAGGTTAGACTGGATCGCGGTATGGGGCACTACGCCGATGCCTTGGCATGGGCGAGACTTATCCTGGAAGATGAATCCCCACTCACCGGGACAGGTGGTCATAGGGCGCCTTCACTGCTCTTTCCGATGGAAGCGGTTTTTGAGGCCTACGTCGCCAAGCATCTGGCGCGGCAGCTGGTGCACCCGTTCACACTCAAGACACAGGCGCGCAGCTTCTCGCTCGTGAAGCATCTCGGGCAGGACTGGTTTCGCTTGAAACCGGATCTGCTCGTTCAAGAATCGACTTCGAACCGCTTGGTTCTTGACACGAAATGGAAGCTGCTCGACGACAAGAAGGCCACGGGCTCGGACAAGTACGGCCTGGATCAAGGCGATTTCTATCAACTGCACGCCTATGGCCAGAACTACCTCGATGGCCAGGGGGACGTGGTGCTGATCTATCCCCGGACGGATGCGTTCGATGAGGCGCTACCCGTGTTCGACTTCCCGAAGTCCAGCGGCCTGCGGCTGTGGGTGCTGCCGTATTGCTTGAAAGAGCGAACTCTCATCTTGCCACCTTGCGGAAGTTTAAATGCGTGGTTTTGCCGGACGCGTTGTCAATCCTGAATCAGGATCGGAGGGGTGATCCCGAAACTCACCATGTTTTTGTCTTAAATAATCGTCCCTGCTCATTCACGTCGTGCAAAGTCAAGATGACTTCTTCCTCAGAGAATACTGGAGCGTCATCAGCCCTTGCCGGAAGATCCGAATCGATCAAAGTAATCACTGGCTGCAAGCCAA
This sequence comes from Polynucleobacter sp., assembly GCA_021737945.1. Taxonomy (GTDB): domain Bacteria; phylum Pseudomonadota; class Gammaproteobacteria; order Burkholderiales; family Burkholderiaceae_D; genus Pernthalerella. The sequence goes on along the minus strand of JAIPCX010000001.1, from coordinate 149,904 downwards.
ACTCTGTGTAGCGCTGGATGACTGCAAGTAAGTTTTCTTTTTTGCGATCATCCAATGATTCAAACACTCCGTCGTGGTAAACGAAGCGTGGAAATTTGTCAGTTGAATGGGCGCGCAACACGGCCAGGTCAAAGGCAATACAAAGTAACTTGCGATAGGTATGCCCCATGTCAGCGCTGGTGGCGTTGCCGGACTCATCTAGAATTTCTGCTCTGAACTCCAAATGCCCCAGTTGATTTGGTGACACGCTGAGCAGCGCTTTTCGGTCAATCACTTCTTCGACGATCTCGTTGAAAAACAAACGAATTGTCGAAAACAAGCTGTTTTGATCGGCATTCTGTCTTTCAACATCTTCTTCAATTTGGGTCTGTAGATAACCGCGTGCATCCGTCAACGCCCTGATATCCGTCCGCAGTTCCTGAAGGCGGTGCAGAAAGCCGCGCTGGCGTTCGAGCGATGTTATGTCCGCACGAAGGGTGATCATCTCGTCGGAGACCTGCTTGTATTTGCCGAAAATATCGGTGCCACTCAAGAACGACAGCATCTCTGAGCGCTTCTTGCCGAGCGTATTCAGCTCAGCACTCACCCGCTTAAGATCGGCTTCAATCTCCGCACGTTCTTCTTGTAGATAGCCACGGCGTTCATCGGTAATCGCCCGATTGAAGGCGATTAACTGCTGAAAGTCCTTTTTGATCTGCCCGTTGAACAGAATACCTGCCTCCTCGAACAGGCGCTGCGCTTCGTCCGGGTTAAACAGAATCTGATCCTCTTCCAGCGAGGCCAAGATCTTCTTCTTGTTCTGGTTCAGCGAGTACCGCTCAGAGTTCAACGCCGCGATGCGCTCATCTATGTCGTCAACCAGTTGCTTGGTGCGATCTTTGTCCTGTGCCCGAAAATCGAAGGCATCGAGTAGCTTTTGTTTTTTTTCGGCTTCTTTTTGTTTGAGCAAGAGAATGCCCTCGATCTTGCTGATATCTTCGATCGAGCCACCCAGCTCGTTCTTGATGGTTTGCGCGGTCTCTTGCTGCTTTGCGAGTGCTTGTTCCTTTTCGTAATGCTGGGCAACCAACTTTGCATCGAACCCTAGAAGGTGGGCAAGGAAAGGCTTCCAATCAGCATGCTTGGATGCGAATTTACGAAGCTGGAAAACCTCGCGAAAATCTTCTTGTGAACGCAGCAAATAGCCTAGGGCTTTTCGATACGACCACGGCTTGAGTGCCCGCCAATCGAAGATGCCATCAAGGAGATCGCGTGCGCGCTCAAAAGGCAAATCTTGATGATCCCACTCGGCCATTGGCAAGGTCGACAGGTCTTGATGTCCCGCTTCGTGCTTCTTGATGCTGACTTTCGTCGCCTCATCCACACCACGTCGGACGGTGACGAATGATGCATCGTCCAGCTCGATTTCAAGAAAAAAAATTAACTCTTGAAATAGCTCTAGGTGCTTGAATAGAAAAAACTTGGGATCGCGCTTGGCAAGAAAGCCAAAGTCAAGTAGACGCCCCAGAGTTGTCTTGCCGAGGTTGTGGGTATCCTTGTTACGATTTTCCGGCAAGCGAATTTCTGCCATGACAACATTCAAACCCTGAACGAAGTCCATGGGTTGGAATAAATCCGGCTTGTTTGAATAAAGTCTAGACAGTTTCATTGGGCCCTACGTACTCCACGGCATCGGTCTTGGGGCGATAGTCGATAAGGCCCATCAGAAAAAGAAAGTTCAACGCAGGCAAAAACAAAACGTCGCCGCCAGTCACGGCCTTGCGCGCGTACTTGCGCAAACCATCATAGTCATCCACACGACGAGTCTTGAGTCGTGCCAGCAACAGCAGAGAAACGTTGATCACGGTGCGATCAGGATGAGAGTGTTTGGTCGGTCGCAGCATCGTCCACCTCCCCAATATCGCAATTCCAATACATGTAGAACAACATGGCACGTGTCAGCCGCTTGTGTGCATTTTGACGCAGCACAGGATCGCGGTTGAACAACAGATCCACCAAGTACTCCATCAGCTCATCAAAAGTCTGGTAGTTCTTGCGTTTGGCAATGATCTTGAGCTGGAATTCATCGACCACCGATTCGTACATGCGCAGTAGCTCAATGTTTTCGGGAGCTGCGAGAAATGTCCGAATCTGCGCAGTTTCCTTCAGATATTTTCGACGTTGCGCTTTGGCGTATTCGACGCTCATGTTGTTCAGCGCATTTTTCTGCTCGTAGGTGACTCGCTTCGTTGGCGGGTCGTCGAGCAGTACTGTTACGCCATTAATCTGCCGTGCCAGCGCCTGAACCACCTCCGCTAAATCATCAGGGCTGACAATCAGAGGCGAGTCGACGGGGTCCAGGTCTGCATCCTTCGCTGCCTGAGGGAATCGCTTCAGCCATGTTTCCAGCTGCTCGACTCCACACAGATAGATCGACGTGACAGGAACGGTGCACTCCGCCGCAATATATTCTCGAATCTCAGTCTCGGCATTGCCCGCAAGACGGCGGTTGGTAAAAAGCATGTAATGATCAAGCTGTTTGGCCGCACGTAGCTTCTTGATGCGCGGAATTTCCTTTCCGAGCACAGTGTTTGCGGCCGTCTTGCTGAAGAAATCTGATTCCGAAAAGTTTTTGTTGTAGCCGTTGGTGTGTTTTGCCTGAATGATGGTCGTACCAACCCACGGTGCTGCTTTACTTGGGAACAATTCAGCAGTTCCAACGAATTTGGCATCCCGTCCGCCGTCAGGGCCCTTGGCGAAACCCTGCACAGAGATGCCGAGTACGTGTTGACACAAGGAAACTACCAGCCTCTCGAACTGGTCGTCGCCGAGGTCTTCGTATGCAAATTTCATGTCAGATGGACCGTAAGGCCTGCCGAATAAGTGCTGCGCGCCGGCCGTACGACGATTTCCACGCACTGATCCAAGGACACCAACGCCTGCATTAGACGTTCGAGCGAAATATTCTGCAATTGGTAGCGTCGAACTTGTGACACTTTCGGCTGGGTCATACAGGTAATTCCAGCCACTTCAGTCTGACTGAGGCCTCGCATATCGACCAGCTCGTTAAACTTTGTAGCGAGAACCGTTTTGGCCGAATGGTCTTTGGTGTCTGCCGTATCGTCGCTCATTCGGATTTCGCCTCGTTGATTGTCTGTTTTGCCATCGCAGAACCGGTCAATCCAAATTAGACAGGACTGCCAGGACAACTGCTGTCAGCAAGTACATGCCAGCAAGAAGGCATTATATCCGTTCGGGTATGAGTCGGGCAAACGCGTTCGACATCGATGACGCTAAGACAACATGGCGTAATCGATGCCACGAACCTTCCTGATCAAGTCTGAAAAGACAGCAGTTGGCACTCGTCATCCCTGCGCTTCACCAGCCCCGGCAGCACTTTTCCTCCGCCGTAGACCCAACGGCGCAGCTCCGTTGCGGCGGCGGCCCAATCCCGCTGATTGACGCGCCGACGCAGCGTTGATGTCTGCAACCGCCCTGCGCCAAGGTTGAAAGTGAAGTCAGCGATGGCCGCGAGCCGTCCCTGGGGCTCGGTAGCCAACACAGGGCAGTAGCGCAGCGTCGCGTTTAACGCCGTAATGAGATCGGTGGCCAGGCAGCCCTCGGCTTCCGCCTCCGTGATCGGCGGATGCTTTGCATCGCAGAGGTGACCGTAGCCTATAGTCCAGTAGCCTGCTGGGCAGATGTAGGGAATTGCCGTGATCTCTGTGCCGCGCTTCACCTTGCGCTCGAATCCCTCGAATCGCTTGGCCAGCTCAATGGCCGCTTGTGGGACCGCAATCACGGCCGCACCCGGTCGAACACACGCCCTAGGAACCAGAAGTTCAGCACCCCGGCCCAGAGCGCTTGGTCAGCCTCCGTCCAGGCATGCAGGATGGCAGTTCCCCAGCCAGCGCCAGCGGTCACCGCTGCCGCAAACGCTGCCGTCTTAGCCGCGCAATACAGCGCCATGAACCAGTAGGTGATGACCGGCCGAACGCTGATCGACAGGGCGTCGGCCCAGCGCACACTGGAACGCTGCCCCTGGGCGGAGACAGCCTCCCGCAACGCATCGATGGCCCCGACGTTCCACGCTGCGTCCGCGCTCGCGCCGATCTCGGCCATGCGCTGTGCGCCACGCAACTTCTCGAATTCCAGTGCTTTGTCCTGCATCGCCAGTTCGTGACCTCGCTCACCTTTGCGGTCGAGCCACTTGAGGAGTTCGGGTGCCAGACGAAAGGCCCCACCGAGGAGCCCACCAAGCAGTGTCTCGATCATTGGGGACCTCCCATCAGCTTGAGCTTGATGGCGGCACCGACCAGCAGCGCGGCCAGCAAGCCAGTGGTGATGACCTTAATGGTCGTTTGCCAGGCGGTGTGGCGCGCTTCGCGCCAGGCCTCGAGCAGATCGCGTAACTCACGAATGTCACGCGCCGCATGGCCGTTTTCCAAGCCAAGATGGGCAAGGCAACGCTCTGCCCCGCGTTCGGCGGCGCGGGTGAGCAAATCATCCAGATCTTCGGCGCGCAAACTCAACACGGGTTCGGCCGGCAGATCAGGAGGTGGGGATTGCAATTCATCAGACATGGAGGACTCCTCAACAAACACAAATGCCCGCGCTGGCATGCCAGGCGGGCGCAACAAGAAAGGTTTCAACAGAAGATGGGCGAATCAGCGTGCGTCAGGTACCGACGGTGAGATCGGCGCTATGCACCGCCGGGTGCTCGGCCACGCAGGTGATTTCCACCTGCTCGCCACGCGGGCGCACCGCGATCACCCGGGCCAGCAGACTCCATTGCTCGGCGATGCCAAACGCGAAGTGGGTGCGCTCGGCCGAGAGGCCGGTTTCGATGGGGATGTCGGGCAGGTCTGTAAAGACCACCTGCTGCGCATCGCCACCCGGCGTCACGGCATGCGGGCCACTGACCCCACCATCGCGGCGGCGCAAGGCCATCACGTGTGGCTGACCCTCCGTGAAATAGATGGGCTCGGACAGCGTAGCCGTGCGTGTGTCGGCATCCCAGGCGACGATCTCGCCGCCCGTGCCCCAACTGGGCATGTCATGGGCAATGGCAATCAGATCACCATAAGTAGGGATCAGGCCTTCGAGTTCAGTGCGCAAGGTGATGATGCGGCGGCGGTAGCGGTTGGCCGCCGCCAGATACAGCCCTTCTCGCACGGCATGGGCCTCGGTGGTGCAGCCAAAGAGCCGCAGCTTGGCCGGGTTGGTGCTGCTGGATCCGGCCAGGCTCACCGTCACCTCATCCGGCTTCCAGGTATGGCTGCTGAAGAACTCCACCGTCACCGCGTCTGCCGTCTCTTCGCCTGGCATCACGTACTGGATCTTGAGGCTGTTCTTGACGATGTTGCGCGGACTGAAGAGCGCCACCGGCAATAGCCGGGCTTCGTCACGCACCAGACGCACGATGCCACCTTGCAGGAAAGGCACCGCCCGACCACAGCGGGCGACCCTGGTCAGTGCCTCCCAGACCGTGACCTGCTGGTCGAACACGCCATCGAACCGATCACCCCGACCGGCCCAGACCTGATCCAGTTGCGCCAAGGCGGCGAGATCGATCCGGGCATCCGGCAGCTTGGCGCCGTAGCTGGCGCGCAGGATGTCAGCAAAGGTCCAGGCGATGGAGCGCGTGGGCAAAGGGGCAGACCAGCCAGAGTCCACCGACCAGACCGGCAGCTTGCGCGTGACGATGCAGTTGATGAGCCGACTGGAGCGCTGCGACAGGTTGTCGGTCGCGCGCATGCGGATGGCGAGCAGCGTGACGTTGTCCGGGAAAGTGATACCGCCGGCCAGATAGCCCCGGGCCTCACCCCAGCGCACTTCGTGCCCGGCGCGTGAGTTGGTGTCTTTCCCATCGAGCCGCGTGGCACGCACTTCGTATCGCCCCGCAGCGACGGGATAAAGGTAGGTGCGCCGCTGTGGCGTGGTGGTGGCAGCGGTCAGGCTCTCACTGCCCAGCGTGAACCAGTCGTTCAGTGGATCGCCCTCGGCATCGATGGCCCGGGCTTCTACCTTCCAGCTGGCACTGCGGCTGTCCAGGCCCCCGGCGTCATTGGCGTAATACAAACCACGCGGCAGCAGGATGTCAATACCGATATGGGTGACTTCACTGTCAGCAGGGTTGATGGCAAAGCCCCCGGTCCAGGTGCCAGCCAGCAGTTCCTGCCCGGCGACCTCGGGCGCGGTCACCACATCCGGGTTGAAGATCGTGACCGGACTGCCGGGTGGCACGATCTGGTAGGTCACTTCCTCGAAAGAGGCGATGGGCGTGTCCTCGATGCGAATCTGCTCTATGTCGTACTCACCCAAGCCGATGCAGTGCAGTTGATGCAGGAATTGTTCATTCCCCTGGTACTCACCATAGGGCGTGGCGGCCAGGTCGGGATAGACCAGATGGCGACCGTAGACGACCGGGATGGGTTGGGCCAGCCGCGCATAGTTGCCCTGGCCTTGCAGGCTGTAGGTGGGCGACGGCTGCGCCAGACTCCCGCCCGAACCGGCAAAGGACGGCATGTTGGGCGTGGGCAGTGGCACCAGGGCGCTGACCAGGGCAGAGCCTGCCGTCATGATGATGGCCGACCCGACGGCGGTGGCCAGGTTGCCGCTGAATCCCAGGCTCGCGCCCAGGGGGCCGCCATAGACCGTGGCGACCACCATCACCGCGATCATCAGAACCGTGCGCAACGGGTTCTTGCCACCGCCCCCACCACCTCCCCCGCCCTGCGGCAGGGTGATGAAGAGCACCACGCCATCGATCGGTGTCACTGCCCAATCGGCACGCAACACGGGCGCGCCGTTCTTGATGCAGACGGTGGGTTGATCGAATTCGGCAATGCCCTGGGCACCGAGCCACTGGCGGATGGTCTGGCCGGGGTGGGCCACCATCACTTCGCGCTGACTGGGCTGGAAGGGGTTGCGCAGCAGGACGACGGCACTTTGCTCGGCGTGAATCACGTGCTCTCCACAAATCGGTAATAGCCCTCGACCCGCCAGCCGTGCAGCAAGAGTTCCGGCAGCTTCTGGAAGACGACGCCTGCGTCCTTGACCGCGTGGAGCACACCACCGCCGTCGACCGCGAGCCACACGCCGACATGCACCGGGTGGCGGGATTGGCGAAGCAACACCGCATCTCCCTCGACGGGTTTCAAGACCACTGCCCAGCGTTGCCGCTCAGGGTGGCCACGAAAGGTTGAAACTACGGCGCGCAGATCGTTGGCATTGACAGGGATTTCCGGAAGGTCTCGGCCGAAATGGTCACGCTGGATGGCGAGGAACAGCCCCCAGCAGTCAAACGCATCCGGGCCACGCGCACCGGCGTGCCAGGGCCGACCGATGAGCTCGGTCGCCCAATAGGGTGTCGGGTTCATCGGGTCAGACCCGGGAAGGTTTTGGCGGTGTAGCTGATGCCGGGGAAGGCCTTGTTGCCCACATCCAGCATGCGGGCACGACCGGTCACCCGAAAGATGTCCGCCTCCACTTCCGTGAGCACCAGGTGGATGGGCGGATCCATCTGTGGCCCTTCCAGATCGGTGGACAGGTACGGCCGGTAAGTCACCTCGATCACCGACTGCGACTCGGCGGCCGCATCCAGGTGGCGCACTATTTCGCGCGACACGTTGTCGAGCGTCACAGTGATTTCCGGCACCGGCATGGTGTCCACCGGTGGCAGATCCAGCTCAAATCCCATGGCCACGAACTGCACGCGTTCACCGGCTTGAAGCGGTGCTTGCGATTCCAACCGTGCCCACAGATCACTTGTATCGCGCACCACACGGATGGCGACCGGCTGACCCGCCTCATCGACGAACGCCGGGTGACGCAATTCAAGCGTGTGCAGGATGATCTGTTCCGATGGCGCGCTGGCATATGCTTCCTTGATGGCCTCAGACAATGCGGCGTTCGGCATCAGAGAATCACCGGGTAAGGCACGTAGCTGGTTTCACTGTCGTCCTCCGGCAATTGCGCTTCACCCGCGTAGCCACTGGCCAGAACCTGCCCATCGTCGAGCAGAAACACCAGGCCCTGCTCAGAGCTCCAGCCGTAAGACGAAATGTCCATCACCTTGCGTTGCGCGATGCGAACCAGTTCCACGCTGCTGCGATTGGTCGCATCCCCCAGGCCAAGACCGCCGTTGCCGTTGTAACCCCAGGCGTAAACGGTGCCGTTCTCCATCAGTGCCGCACCATAGTTGTAGGACGCGGTGCCGCCATGAACGGCCTTGACCACGGTGTTACCCACCGGCACCTGATTCCAGTTGCCGCCCGAGCTGCCATTGGCGTTGCCCCAGTAGCCACCATAGCCGCAAGCCCACAGGGTCTTGTCCGCCTTCTTGAGGTAGGTGATCGGGTAATCGTAGCTGCCGGCATAGACATCCGCCACATTGGTGGCCACCTGCACCGGGGTGTATTGGTTGGCCGTGTTGCCATTGCCCAGTTGCCCGTAGTCGTTGACGCCCCAGGCATGCAAGGCGCCCGTGCTGTCCAACGCAAAGGCGTGAACGTAAGCTCCGAACACTTTGACGATGGTTTTACCGGCAAGGCTGCCACCGGCACGCGGCATGGCGACGTTGGCTTGGTTGGTCGTGCCATCACCCAGTTGGCCGTTGCCGTTGTAGCCCCACGAATACAGGGTTCCATCGTTCTTGACCGCATAGTAGGCGGTGTAACGCTCCCGGCCGCCGGCAATCTGCGTGATGCCTGCGAGCACCGGCAATTGCACAAAGTTGTTGCGCTGATTGGTGTCACCCAGGCCGAGCTGCCCATAACCGTTGTAGCCGCAGGCGTGCACCGTGCCATCGGTACACAACACCAGGGTGCTGTTGTAACCTTCGCCGCCGCAGTTGAGCGCCAGATCCACCACCGTCTTACCGGCGATCGAGTTGCTGGCATTGGCACTCATGTTGACCGGCACGGGCTGGTTGGCCGTGTTGCCGGTGCCCAGCTGGCCGTACCCGTTGTAGCCCCAACCCCACAGCTGTCCGTTCTTGTCGATGCAGTAGCCGTTGGTGTCCTGGCTGTAATAGAGTTTGGCCGCACCCGGAAACCCGGGCGGAAACGCGGTGCGTGCTGGGTAGGAACGCGCATAGGTGGTCCCGTCGCCCAGCTTCCAGTTGGCATTGCGTCCCCAGGCGCGGATGCTGCCGTCGGTCATGATGAGGCCGAACTGGCGATAGCTGTTGGGCTGCGCGCCCTTAGCGTTCTCCGGCAGTTTCAGCACCTTGGTGCCCGAGCGCACATCGGGTGTCGCCCAGACCGGAACGCCCTGCGCGCCGAGTGTGAGCACCTGCCCGGATTGTCCCGCGGGCAAGGCCACCAGCTGATTGCCGTCGAAATAGATCAACTCGCCCGGCAGGCTCGACACCCCTTGCGTGCCCTGAGCGAACAGATCCCAAGCGGTCGTTGTCGCGTCCGGTGTGACGCCCATGGTGGCATCCACCAGACAGACAAAGCTGTCGCCGTTGTGGCCGACCACATCCTGGCGAGCATAGGTGGCACTGGCGTCATACGCGCCGCGCCAGGTAAAGGCAATCTTGCCCAGAGAAACGGTTCCCATGAACAGTCCTTATTGAGTGGAAATTGAAATTCAGCAGGGTTCAGAACAGGATCGGCGACGGCGTGAAGCGATGGTCGCTGTCGTCGTCACCCGTCTGGCAGTATTGACCATGGCCGGTCGACATCACCTGACCATCGGCGGTGAGGAAGTGGTAGGCAGCGTTGTGGTACTCACCCCCTTCGCCACACCCCATCGTTCCCGAGCGCGAGAAATCTACAATCGGCCGATCGATAAGGACGAAGCGTTCGGGTTTGTTAGATGAGTCCGCATAACCGTTGCCACATTGTCCGGCACCACCCATGCCCCAGCCCACCGCCTTGCCGTCAGCTCGCAATGCCATGGCGGACGACCCATAGCTGCTGCCATACATGCGCAGCTTGGTGACTTGGGTCAGGAAATCGCCACCGATAGTGGCCCATTGCGTGCGATTGCCACTGCCGCCACCCAGGTTGTAGCCGTCGTAACCCGTATGTCGAACGGTGCCGTCCTGCATCAGCGCCAAGGTACGGCCATAGCCACCGGATACCGCATATGCGTCCAGCACGCCATCGAGCACCTTGTACGGAAACAGCGCATGACCGGTGAAGATGGAGCCGGTGTAACCAGTACCCCAGATACCGGAAGTCTGCCCTTCGTCGTGGCCCCAACGGTAAAGCGAACCGTCCTCCAGAATGACGCCATAGCTGCGGTAGTACTGGCTACCCGTCACCCAATGGGCATCGGATTCGGAACAGAACACTTTCTTGACCCGCTTTTCTGTGCCCCAAGGCATCCAGAGCCGGTGCAAGTATTGGTCGCTACCAAAGCCGCAGGAATTGGACTCCCCGGCAACCCAGAGTTTGCCGGTGGTGTCGATCAGGTAACTGGCGGCATAGGTGCCGCCCGACAGGAACACCGCTTTGATCGGTGTGTCAGCGGTGAACGGAACGAGCGTCGGCGTGGTGACCACAGAGGTGTGCCCGAGGCCCAGGCTGCCCTGCTGGTTGTTGCCCCACACATAGACGCGGCCCAGCGCATCCAGGCAGGCGAACATGCGGTAGCCGTACCAGTCGTGGCCGGTGAACATTTGCTTGACGACGGCATTGGCCGGCAATTGACCCACCCCGTTGAGCCGCTTGGGAACCGGGTTGTCCGCTCCCCAGCCGTTGCTGCTACCTGCGTGCCACAGCCCCCCGTCGGCATCGATGAAGTAGGTGGCATCCCACAGGCAGGTCACGGACACGATGCGTGGCGTGCCGGGCGGGAACGCCACCCGCGCCGGAAAGGTGCGGCCAATGTCTCCGGTATTGCCCGTGCCCTGTTGCCCGTAGAGCGCACGGCCCCAGGTGCGCACCGAACCGTCGTTCATGATCGCGGCCATGAAGTAATTCGAGCTGTGATAGTCCGCCGCCGCGCGGTCGGTGTTCATCAATGCAGTGGCAATCGTGCCGTTGCGATCAGCCATGAAGCGAAACTCCACGCCGTCGGCGCCGTTGGAGTGAAGCACCATGTTGCCAATGCCGCCGACAGACACCCCGCCGGTCAGCAAATGGCCTTTGAGAATTGCGTCTTGCTGACCGAGTGCAAAAGGCTGCGGTTGGCCATGGCGAATGACCCAGGAACCACCGTCCTTGAAGACCACATCACCCTCTTGATAGCTCAGGAACGGCGAGTAGATTCCGCGCCAGCGATAGCCAAGCGCTGAGATATCCAGATTCACAGCTGTACCTCCAGCGCGTTGTTGTGAATTGCGAAGGTCACGCCCTCTGCCAGTGTCCAAGCCTGGAAGTCGCTGGCATGGAAATCGGCATCACGCCCTTCGGTGAGCAGCAACTCCGAGCCATCGCTGGACAGCTGGAATCCATAGAAGCGCGGCAAGGCGGCGGTATTGACCAACTCGTAGCCGGATTCATCCGCCTTGACCTTGAGCAACATGCCCTGCGCACCGGTCAGGGTGTCGGGCAGCCCCACAGCAAGCAATCGGGCGATGACCTGCTGCAACACGCTCTCCGCATCGACAAGGATCTGATTGCCGCTGGTCTGGACCAACTGCAGCACGGCATTGGTCTCGGTGACGCCTTGGCTAGCGGCAGACTGTGCACGGTCGGCTTCGCTCGAAGCCAGCTCCGCCGAGGTCAACACATCCTGGGCTGCAGACTGGCTCTGTGCCAGGAGGCCTTGAGCCGCGAGATTGATGCGCGCATCGGCATCATTGAGCAACTTGGCCACCGTGACGACAGCGCCACCTTCGGTGGTCACTGTCTCGAGCGGGCTGCCATGCACGACGGCATGCAGCAGCGCACTGTCAGCCGCCACACGCGTGACGGCATCGTGCAGATCGGTTTGAAGACTCATGCTGATCTTTCTGTAATCAAATCACGGCAGGCAAACGCAGCGGCAAGCTGCCATGCACCAGTTGATGCAGTTCGCTGCCCATGGTGAAGATGTCTTGGGCTTCCAGCCCCAGCAGCAGGTTGAGCGCGCCTTCGTCGAGCGTGGGACGCTCACGGATTTCCAGTTCGCCCTTGACGTCCCAGCGCCGGGCCGAACGCAGCTGGGCTTCGAACTGGCGGGTGAAGCGGGCTTCATGGGGCAAGAGACCCAGACCGCCGAGCAAGGTGATTTCGAACCACTGGCCGCCTTCGTCGGCGTGGTACTTGTACCAGGCCTCGAACAGAGCGAACTGGGTTTCGGAGAACAGCCAGCGCACGGTGATGCGCGTGGGCGTTTGCCGAAACCGGCGACGCTGGCGTGCCGGGCCCGACTCCATGTCGGTACGCAGCACCGCCTCCTGTGGCGTGAGGCCATAGCCTTCGACCGAGGGCAGTGGCAGCGTGTTGGGCCATTGCACATTCATCGCATCGCTCCAGCGGCAGGATTGAGTCCGTAGCGGCGCTCCAGCGTCGGCGCCAAGCCGGAACCCTGAGAGATCGACCGGGCCATGCGCGCTTCCATCTGTTCGACGATCACATCGAGCCGGGTGCTGCCATCGGGCTGCTGTTGCTGCTCGACACGGGTTTCGACACCACTGGCGCGGTTGATCACATTGACTTCCACGTTGACCTGCGGCCGTCCTGCCACCGCGCCACCCAGAGCGCGCAATTGGCCGGGCGTGAACACCGCCTCACCCTGGCGGGCAATGATGGGCACTTCCCCTGAGACCAAGCCACCGGTATGAAACCGCCGCCCCCCGGCGAACACACCCATGTCCACCTGCCGGGAAGGCAGACCATCGGCGCCGAGCAGGCCACCGCTGTGCGCGACATTCGCATTCACGCCCATCAGGTCACCGGAGCCAAGTGGCAGCGCGGCACTGGCTGCCGGCGTGAACAGGCTCATCGCCCAGTTCGCCAGCGGCAAGGTGATCGCACGCTGGATTTGGATGCGGATCAGATCACTGATGATGGAGTTGGCCAAGCTGTTGAAATCGACCTTGCCTGTCATTACGAACTGGGTGAGCGCATCCTCCATGGACTTGAAGACACCGGTCACCGCGCGCTCGGCCTGTTTGGCGGCATTAGTCGCATCCTCGATATAAGTGCGCAGCGCCGATTTGGCACCGAACTCTGCGCTGCGCTGGTAGTCGGCATTGGCGCGGGTGAGGTTTTCCAGAATGGGGAGCTGACGCGCCAGGGCGTCGTTGATGGCCTCGATGGTCTGAGCGCGCAAATCGGCGTCTTGGATCTGGCTGGCTTCCTTGCGTGCGGCAGCAGCAGACTTCTCCAGTTCGGTGCGGGTTTGCAGGACCGTGCGCTCAGTCGCAGACAGATCCAGCATTTCGCGCTGCAGCTGTACGCCTTCGATCCGCTGGTGGTTACCGCCGATCAGGGTCTCGACAATCTTGCGGGCGTTGGCTTCTTCTTTTTCGTAGGCTTCGAAGGCCTTGTCTTTTTCCTTCTGGCGCTCGATGGATTCCAGCACCTGAATGTATTTCTCGGCTTCTACGGCCACACCCTTGTAGCCCTTGGCTTCGATCTGCAGGGCGCGAGCACGCAGTTCAGCGGCTTCGCCCTCTTGCGTTCGGGTCAGGCGCGAGCGCAGTTGATTGAGGAACGCTTCGCCTTCGTTGAGCTTTTCTGTGGGCTTGGGTTTTTCGAAACCGGAGAGGTCGAGGCTGGGTCGTGGCTTGCGCGGCAGTGTTGGCAGAAACTTGTCGTAGATCGCCTGGACCTCCTTGGCCTGCGCCTCGGTGTCGAGCACGAATTTCTGGCCCATGACGCGCACGGTGCGGCGCTGCTCGTCAAAGAACTTGGCCACCCGATCCACATAGCCAGGGTTCTGGTTGATGTTGAACAGCCGGTCGTTGGCCGCGCGCACATAGTCGTCGCGTGCGGTTTGCAGCTTGGCGATTTCGGCATCGATTGCCTGTGCATCGAACCCGTAGTTTTTGTAGAAGGTCAGCAGTTCGGTCTTGAACCAGGTCTCGATGTCCTTGCCCACCACCGACAGGCTGTCAAATGGCTGGGCGATCACGCGTTTCAAGAGCACCGCTGACTCGGCGATGAAGGCCAAGCCCGAGGCAACGGATTCCAGAAAGGCCAGCGTGGCTTCCCGGTTGGACGTGATGCGCTGCAACTCATTGCTAAAGCTGCCCGTCTCCGTCTGCGCCAGGATCACCTGCTCGGTGAAGTCGGCCAGCACCGGAATGACGGCCGCGCCGATCTGGCGCTGCACGCCCTCTAGCATCGACTGCATGCGATCTAAGTTGTCGTTCAGCAACTCGGCCGCTTGCGCCGTCTGGCTGTTGATCACCAGGCCAAAGCGTTCGGCCTCTTCCATCAATGCGGTGATGCCAGCACGCCCCTGGTTGAGCAGCGGGATCAGACTCATGCCCTCTTTACCAAAGAGCTTCATGGCCAGCGCCGCCTTGTCCGCGCCGTCGGGCATGTTGGCGAACTTGTCCGCGAGATCGAGCAAGACCTGCTCAGTGGGCCGGATTTGTCCCGATGCGTCTACCGCCGAGACACCCAGCGCCTTGAGGGCGGCACTGCCCTCTTCACCCTGGGTCTGGGTGTCGAACATGGCCACCGACAAGCGCTGCAAGCCTTTGACCAGGCCCTGCAAATCTGTGTCGGACATCTTGGCCACATAGGTCAGGCCCGACAGGGCTTCGACCGACACCCCAGTCTTTTGCGCCAAATTGGCCAGCTCGTCGGCCGTATTGGCCACCGGCAGCACCAGCGCCGTGATGCCCACGCCCAGGGCGGCGATACTGGCCCCAGCGATCAGACCGGCGGGGCCGAGTTTGCCCAGGACCGATCCGAGTACGCCAAGCCGGTCGGTGGCGGCCTGCAGTTGGAACTTAGCGTCGTTGGCGGCAGACGACAGCAGTTTCAGGCCCCCAGACGCTGGCGTGGCCGCCGCCTCGATTTTTTTGAGCGAGCGCTCCCCCTTCTCACCAATCTCGGACAGTTCGGCTTTGACCTTGCCGCCGTCGACCACGGACAAGCGGATGGAGAGGTTGCGTTCGGCCATGGGAAGAAGAAATCCGATATCGGGTGAATCGTGGGTCTATGTGTCTTGTTGCAATGTGCTCATCAGGCCCGCCTCGACTGCTGGAAACAGATCGATTGCCGTCGCGCGATCGAGCCCCGTGCACTCGCAGGCCAGCATCCAGGCATTGAGATCGAGCCCCACCACGCGGCCCTGCGCCATGCGCAACTGGCTGGCACAGATGTCAATCGCACTGGCGGCTTGCCAGCCTTCCAGGCTCTCGGGCGCGTTCATGGTGTACGGGCACTCGGGACAGGGTTCGGGGCAGGCGCTGCAATAGCTCGGCCCGCCACCGAAGTGCCACGCGGTGCGGGCCTTCAGGCGTTTTTTTCGGAGTCCAGCGCATAGAGGCCGGCGAGGTATTCGCGCTCGAAGGCATCGGCCAGCAGCCAGTGCTCCATCAGCGCCGCCACACCCTCAGGCGTGACAGGAGCCGGTTTGCCCTTGTCGTCGGCCACACCTTCCCAGGCCAGCACGGCCAGCTTGGCCAGTTCGGTGATGAGGGTGGCGGTACGCTCGCCGGCCGCAGCGGTATCGGTGCCGGCCACTTTGGAGGCGGCATGGCGAGCGGCCATGACCAGTGCGGTGGTGGCGGGACGCACCTGCAGGCGCACGCCAGCGGCCAGCGTGATCCAGTGCGGCTCACGCGGAAGATTGAGTTTGATCATGAGAAACCTCGGTCGGGATATCAGTAGGAAGAAACGTCGTTCACCAGCTCGACGGTGAACATGCGGGCCACGCTGGTGGCCTTGGCGGCTTGCCACTCGAAAGTGGCCTGGATGCCACCGGGCCCGGAGATGGACAGCTTGGGCTTGGGCAGATAGACCTCGTGGGCGATGAAGGTCAGGCGCTTTTCGGCATCGATCGCGTAGCCGAAGGTCAATTCCAGCGGCGTGTTGTTGGTGGCGGCATCGTTCAGCGTGGTGTCGGCAAAGCGCACTTCCAGGTTGCCGGTGAGGCTCGCCACCGTCGGATCCGCGCCGTCAATCTTGCCGTCGGAACGGATGGTCTCAATACGCTCGAGGTTGTTGGCATAGGTCAGCTGCGCCGAGACCACGTTACCCAGCGTCTGGCCTTCTCGCAGGATTTGGCCCTGGAACTGGTTGAAGCGCTGCAATTCGCGAGTGGCCGGGGTGTCATCCAGCGTGGCGGTGCTCCGCACCTCGCCCTGAGCCACCAGACCCACCGTGGCATTCGCAGCTCCCGAGCGGGCAAAACCCACCTGCAGGCTGTTGACCATGACGCCGGAAGCCACGAACCAGGCCGGGATGTCCGGCAGACCCGTTTCCAGGGTGAGGCTGGGCAGGCTCGGTTTGCCGGAGGTGAAGGTGTGGGTCACCACGCCTGTTCCCACCGAGGTGGGCTCACCCAGCAAGGCCTTGAGCCACAGGCCGATGTGCCGCACGTCCAGCGGCACGACCATGTCGCCTTCGACCTTGATCACGTCACGGATCGGCGCACTCGGGTCGCGCCCGAGGCCAATCAGATCGTTGGCTATTAGGCCCTGCTCGGAGCCGAGAGAGGTGGAGACAAAGGGCAGCTGCCAGTAGCCATCTACCGGGGTGCTGCCATAGGTGGATTCGAACGCGGCCAAGAGGCTGGCGTTCGCGCCGTAGGCACGGGCCATAGGTTTTTCTCCTTGGGAAGTGGGTTCAGTTCAGTGGCCCGGCACTGCTGTAGTGCAGGAGCACGGGGAGCAGGCAGGCCTTGATGCCGCTTGTGCCTTCGGGGGCCAGTTCATCGAACTTCGGCTGACCGATTTCGGCGTACTCGACAACACCGGCCAGCGTCCGGTCGGTTTCGATCAGGGTGGCGAGCTCGGTGAGCAGACCGTCCATGCGCGCGTCGCGCGTGCTGGTATCCGGGTCTGCGACAAACAGTTCGATGGCCACCTGGTGCTGCCAGTGGTAGGTCAAGGGCGAGAGCGACACCTCGGGCTCGCCCATTTCGCCATCGCGCAAGATCGTCATGGAGTGTTCCGCGATACGCTCGGGCAAGGCGGCGTTACGCTTGACCGTTGTTTCCAAGGACAACTGGCCGAGGACCGCGAACAAAGCACCGATGGCGTTCTCTCTTTGGCTCATGACGTTGCCCCTTTGCGGTCGGCTTCATCGAAACGGTTGGCAATTCGTTGGGCCAGGGTGCTGATCCAGCGACGCGCACTGCGGTCGATGTCGAACTTCTTCTTCAGGGTCACTTGGGGGACGAGCAGGAACATCGGCACCGTCACCAGCCCTCGACCAGTGGTCTGGGCCTTTTGTGAGGCGGCCGAGAAACCGCCGCGTTGACCTTGGCGGGCGCGCTGGTTTTCTGCGACGAGAAGGGAGGGTTTGCCCCGGCGGTAGATGAAACGCAGGCGCTGGCCGCGAATCTTTTCCCAAAGACCGGGGGTCATGAGCTTGCCGCGCGGGCCTTTGCCGGCAGCCGGCAAGGGAATGGCCAGCCAGAATCCATCCTTGGAACGGATGGTGGCCCCCTGGTCATGCGCACCGACGATGACGGGTGCGCGGCTGTAGACCAGGCCTGCCGCCTTGATGCTCACCTGCCCCTTGGGGTAGACCTCACCGCGCCAGGTGTTGGCCAGGCGCTGGCCCAGACCCGCACCGGTGACCTGGCTGCGCAGCTCGGTCTTGAGGCCATCGGTGGCTTCACGGATGGAATGCGTGACCGCCTGCTCGGCTATGCGCACTTCATCGGCCAGCATCTGATCCAGATTGCCAGCAAGTGCCGCTATGAGCTTCATAGCGGTGCTCCAGTCAGCGTCCAGATCAAGCGGTCCCGATCCGCCAGGGGTTCACCCACCACCTGGTAGGTCTGGCCAGCAACAGTGAAGCGCTCGCCCTCGCGGGGAGATGCAACGTCACGAGCCATCACATCGAAGCGGTGGGCGGCCACCACCAGCCGGGTGTCGCCGAAGGACTCGACCACATCGGCCTGTTTGGCGATGAATCGCGTGGCGATCACGCGACCATCGGCCAGCCGGTAGGTGCCGGGCACCCCCAGCCGTGCGAACAGGCGCGAAACCGCCCGCTCAAAGGGGGCTTGCATCGGATCAGGCGGTCAGCTTGATCAGCACGCCAGGGCGGTGGCACATCGGCAATGGATTGCTCTGGGTGTGCAGATCGGTGCCACGGTCGAACTGGCGTGGCGCCTGCTTGGCGTACAGCGACTGGCCCAGCGTGTTGACCGTCTCGTTGAAGTCGGCCGGGGCGAAGTAGGTCCCGAAGGTATCGACCGTGCCGAGCGGAAAGGCATGGGCTTCGCCCGCAGCAATGAAGCGGCGGGTACCCAGATCCCCATTGGCCTGCAGGTAGGCGGCTTGGCCCCGGTATTCCTCGAAGGTGACCCCGGCGTAGGTGAAGCCCGAACGCACATCGTTGATCAGCACCGCACCTTGCTGCCAGTTGGTGTAGGCGGTTTTGACCTCCTTGTGGGTGGTCAGCGCCCTGAAGAATTCTGGCGAGCAAAGCACATGCACCCCGGTCATGAATTCCCCCTGCAGGGCGTCCTCGATCTTGGTGAGCAGGTCGTAGCAGTGGCCCTTGACCTCGCTGTTGGCATTGGCCAGATCGAAGTTGACCGATTGCGGGGTGATCTGGAATTCGGTGAAGAGGTTGCTGATCACGCTGCCATCGGCATCCAGGATTTCACCCTTCAATGCACCCATGCGCAGATGCTCGAGCGTGATGGCGTGCTTGTTGCGCATGGTCTCCAGGTGACGAGCGAGCACGCCGGAGATGGCTTCCATCTCGGTCTCGGAGCCGAAGGCACGGATGCCCTGGACTTCTTCGGGCAGCACCACATCGTCGTGCGGAATATGGGGAATGACGAAGGAGCGCAGCTTGCGCTTGCCACGCTCACCGACCGTGCCGGGCGAGCCAGGCGGCTTGGTGGGCAGCAGGTTGAGCTTACCGGCGTACTCCTCGACGATGATTTGGCGGGTGCGCACGGGTTTGGCCGGAAACAGGTTCAGGGCTTCCAGGCGGCCGTAGCGGTTGGGGATGAGATTGATGGCGGCGGTCAGGCTGGCCATCGAGAAACCAGGGTTCAAAAACGGGTTGTTCATTCGAAGCTCCAAGAATGACGAAACCCGCGCAAGCCAAGCGGCCACGCGGGTTCGGGGGATAAAAGGACGGATCGTGTTTATGCGGATTCACGCACCAGCACACCGCGCTCGGCCAGCTGCTGCTCGTAAGCCGTGCGCTGGGCGCCGGTGAGCGCGATCGGCCAGACCAGCGCGGTCTTGGCAACGATGGCGTGGCGGGCGATCAGGATGGCGTCGCTGCGGTCGGCATTGGTGGCATCGATCGCGTTGGCGAGCACCCCGATGGCGGACTCGGTACCGTCTGTGGCGGCCGGGTCGATGGCGTAGTGCTTGCCATCGCTGGCGTTGCGGCCGAGTACCGTGCCCAAGGGCAGGTTCTGGCCAGCGGCGATGGTGGCGACGTCACGCGAATAGCGGTTGGGGGCTTCGTACTTCAACAGGTCGCCGAGGTTGTTTTGTTCGGTGATGGGGGTCATGGTTCAGTCCTTTCTGGAAGGGGTGCGTCAGGCCTGGGCCGTGAGTTTTTTGACGGCGGCCACGATCGGCGAGGCCTCCGGGCGGTCGAGGTTTTGGGTGCCGGCATCCACGGTGATCGTCGAGCGGATGTCATCGGCCTCAGACCGTGCCGCACGGGCATCGATCAGTACGCGCCGCACATCAGCTTCGGTCTTGCCCGTGGCGATGAACTCGGCTGCGCGGTCGGGGCAGCCGGCCAGCAGACAAACCTCGGCGATGGCCTGGGCAGCCTGGGTCACTTCGCGACGGGCTTCAGCGACCAGCACGGCAGCTTCGTCGGTGCTGATGGTGTCGGCGGTCTCGATCACTTTCTCTTCTTCATTCATGGTCATTTCCTTCTTCAAGGGTGCCGCCTCAGCACGGATGACGCCCCGCACCTGAGACGGCGAATGGTTACGGGCGTTGAGATACGAGTGGAATTCGCTGAGGGTGACCTCCAACGTCTGGAGGCCATCGGCCAGTCCTTGGGTCACAGCATTGCTGCCGAAGAAGAGTCCAGCCTCGGTGGCGCGCACGGCATCAACGTCCAGGTCTCGCATCGCAGCCACGTGCTCGGTGAAGATGGCGTAGAGCCGATCCACTTCGCCTTGCAGCTCGGTCTTGGCAGCATCCGACAAGGGCTCGTGAGGCGAGTAGTCGTTCTTGTGGGCGCCCGCCGTGATGGCGGTGAACCGATAGCCGTCCTTGGCATCCTTGACTGACTGATCGACATGGAGCGCAATCACGCCGATGGATCCGACCCCACCCGTTTCCGTCACAAACAGCCGCTGGGCGCTGGCGGCAATCGCATAGGCCGCTGAATACGCAGCGTCGTTGGCCACCGCCCAGACGGGTTTCATGGCTGCCGCCTCGCGCACACGACGGGCCAACTCGAAACTGCCCGAGGCTTCGCCGCCCGGGGAGTCGATGTCGAGCAAGATGCCGCTGACATGGGGATCAGCCAAAGCGGCATCCAATATCGCGGCGATCTCGCCGTAGGACGTCAGGCCTGAGGCGGCTTCCATGCCCAGCGAGCGCTTGACCAGCGAGCCGTGGATCGGGATCACTGCGATGCCGTCAGGGGTTGCGGCTGCAGGCGGCCGTTGGTAAACGGCCATGTCCATGGAAGGCAGCGTGGGCACATCGGCCATACCGATGCGCTGCCCGACCACGGAGAGAATCACGTCCAGCTTGGGTCGGTGAATCAGCAGGGGCGTCCCGAACAGGCGGGAGGCAAGGTAAGTCATGGTTGGGTGTCCTGGTTGTTGGGTGACGCACCGCCAGACTCAGCAGTCTGTGATTCGTCAGTCTGTGGATCGCTTGGCTCTGTCGACACTGCAGCCAACGCCTGGTCATGCCGGGCATCGGAGTCAAAGACCAAGCCCAGTGCATCGGCCCGGGCGTTATCGGCTGCGATCTCACGATCCACGTCTTCAGCGTCGTAGCCGTTGCCGGAGATGGCCTCGGATCGGCTCATGAGGCCCGCACGGATAGCCAACTTCATGGCGTTGAATTCCTTCTGCGGATCGACCCAGCTCCAACCCTGCGGAATCCACTTGGCGGCCTGGTAGGTGCGGCGGTCTTTGCGGTAGCCGGGAATATCCAGTGTCCCTTCCAACACCGCCTGATCCATCCAGGCCCGCCAGATCGGCCGGCACAGCTGGTGCACGATCACGCCGTGCTGCAGGGCTTCACACCGACGCCTGAACTCCAGCAGACCCGCCCGGATGGAGGAGTAATTCACTTGCGTGAGATCACCCGTGAGCATCTCGTAGGTGATGCCCATGGCGGCGGCCACCGCGCGAAACTGCTGGCGCATGAATTCGGCGTAGGAACTGCCGACATCAGCCGGTGCAGAGAACTTGATGTCTTCGCCTGGCTCCAGGATCTGCAGCGTGCCGGGCTCCATGCCCGCGAGCGCTACGCCGTTGCCATCGGCCGCCGACTCACCCATCAGGTTATCTTCCGGGGCCATGCGGGTGATGAAGCCAGCGAACATGGCGGCGGTTTTCTTACGCACCAGCTCCGCGTCGTCGTACTGGTCTAGCTCGTTGAGCTTCACGAGCGCCCGGGTCAGCCACGGCTCGCCCCGTATTTGGCCAGGGCGTAAGGGGCGGAACAGGTGAATCACCTCGCTGGCGTCGATTCGCACAGTCTCCATGCCACCACCGCCAGCATTGCTGGACATCGGGGCCAGCAAGCCATCGTTGGGGTGCGAGCGGTACAGGTGGTAGGCCACCCGGCGACCCAGACGGTCGAACTCGATGCCGGACCGGATGACGTTACCGCCAGGCAGATCCCGGTTCATGGTGGTTGGCAGGTGCTCGGCTTCCAGCACCTGGATCTGCAGCGCCACCGGCAGACCATCTTCGGTGCGGCGGTAACGCAGTCGGATCAGTGCCTCGCCGCCTTCGAGCATGGCGCGAGTGGCCAGCGCCTGCAGACCGTAGAAATCGGTCAGTCCTGCCGCATCGGCCTGTTCGCACCAGTCCCACCACAGGCTGTGAATCGCCTCTCGCGTAGTCTGGTCCTGGACCATGCTCTGCGGCTTGATGCCGGTACCGATCGCGTTGGCCACAAAGGCTTCGATGCCAGCCGCTGCCCAGGCGTTACGCCTGACCAGATCACGGCTTTTGGCGCGCAGTTCGTCTTGGGCCAGCGACAGGGCTGCCACCGCACCGGGATTGCTGGGCATCCAGGCCAGGGCACGGCGACCACCGCCGGTGCCATCATAGACCGGCGTGCCACCGAACATGCGGCGACGCAGATTCTTGAGCCAGGCCATCAGAGCGCCTTGCTCGTGGTCACGCGGATCTGGCGGGATTTGGGTGCGCCGGAATCACGAGCCATGGTGGCTTCGACTTCCGCAATCGCGGCTTTGAGATCAGCCACGCTGCGGTACTCGATGCTTTTGCCTTCGTAGGTCACGCGGTGTTCGCCGCTGGCCAGCGCTTCGCGCAGGGCCTGCAGGTGTTCTGGTGTGTAGGTCATGTTCAGGTCATCCATCGGCTTCGCACCACGCGACGCGGGTTCGGTTTGGTGCCACCAGAAGAGCTGAGGCCACCGTCGAACTGCTGTTCTCGGGTGGCCTCGGGGGTTGTGATTTGTTTGGCAACGACTGGTGGGTCGGTGCCGAGTTGTTTTTCGAGTTCTTGCCAGTGCCGGTCTTCGAACCGGTCCAGGCCCGCAGCGGCGGCTGCCGCCCGGGCGTAGACGTAGCAGTCGAGCGCCTCATTGCGCTCGCGCATCTTTTGCCACTCGCGGTGGGCAAAGCCGTTGCGGTCTCGCCGGGTGATCAGCTGCTCGGCACAGAGCTGTTGCAGGTATTCGGCATCGACCTTGGGCAGGTGCACAAAGCCCGCTGGGTAGATCGGCGTGATGCCGTCGTCAGCCACCTCAGCGCTCTTGCGCAGGTTGTTGTAGAACTCCAGCTTGGCGATGCTGCCGGCCACCGGAAACACCTTGATGCCCCGGCGCAGCTTCTTGCCGCTGGCGGTGGCGTCCACCGCCGTAGGGGTGCCGATCAGCGCCGCACCCCCGGCAATGCCTTTGATCGGCATGAGCCGCGCATCGCGTACGCCGCGCACGAAGGCATAGGCCTCCTGGGTGGCATAGCCGGTATCGAGCGCCAGGCGCGCCAGACTCAGCTGGCAACCGCTGCTGTGGGTCCAGGTCTCGCCCATGAGCTTGGCGAGAGCCGACCAAACCTCGGTGCGCGCCGTATCCCCCATCAGGACCCGGTGCTCCACCAACCAGGCGGCTTTACCCCGCCCGAAGGCCCAGACCGAGACTTCGATTCGGTCCTTTTGTACGTCGGCACCGGCGGTGAGCAACAAACCGCCCGCGGGCACGCTACCGATCCGGTAATCCTCCCGGCGCTCCAGCAGGCGCTGCCAATCCGGGGCTTCGCCCTCTTCGACCCAGGTCTCACCCAGTTCGGTGTTTTTGAAGGTCTTGATGGCCGAGGCTGAGCGGGAATCGGACATGGCTGCCGACTCCCAGGCCCGGGCGATCTCGATCCAGCTTCGCCAACCCACCGGGCTGTAGAGGCTGGAGAGGTGAAACCCAGCCGTGCGCCCGGCCTGTTCAGGCGCGCAGGCCTGCCACTGGCCGTTGTCCAGCATCCAGGTCTTGTGGTGCTCGGCAATCGGCTGGCTGCAAGACTCGCAGATGTAGGCCGCCGTTTCCGGCTGGCCACGCTCCCAGCGCAGCTGCTCAAACCGCAGCCACTGGCGGTGATCGCAATGCGGACACGGGACGAAGTAGCGGCGCTGGTCCGATACTTCGAACTCGCGTTCGACCGCACTCGCCCCGGCAATCGTCGGGGTCGAGACGATCAGGATCTTGCGCCGGGCAAAGGTGCGGGTGCGCGCCTCGGCCAGCGAGATCGCATCACCTTCGCCTTCCACATCCAGTGGGTAGCCGTCGACCTCGTCGAGAAACAGGTAGCGCACCGGCATGGAACGCAGCCCCACCGCGCTGTTGGCACCGGTCATCACCAGCACGCCGCCATGGAATTCCTTGGCGAGAATCGTGTTGCCCGAATCCCGGCTGCGCGCGGGAGCGATGCGCTCCTGGATGGCGGGGCTTTCCTCGATCAGCGCGTCGATGCGCTGCTTGGAGGCCCGCTTGGCCATCTCCACCGTGGGCCACACCGCCATCATCGGGCCCGGGGCGTGATGGATCACATAACCTACCCAGTTCAGGCCGAGCTCGGTGCCGCCCACCTGCGCGCCTTTCATGAACACCACACGCTCGATCGGCGACATCGGGGACAAGCAGTCCATGATCTCGCGCAGGTAGGGCGTGCGGCTGGTGCGCCAGCGGCCCGGTTCGGAGGCGGCCTTGCTGGAGAGCACCCGGTGCTTGTCGGCCCATTCGGACACCGTGAGCAGCGGATCGGGGGTGAGACCCTCGCGCCAGGCACGCTCGATGGCGTCCCAGCCTTCGTAATACAGCTCGTCCATGGTCAATCTACCTTGGCTTGCAAGTCGCCCAGATCCTGAAGTTGCTGGCGCACGGCGGCGTCCAGCGCCACATGCAAGACATGCGGATCAACGCCCAGCCCAGCGGCCATCTGCGACGAGATGCGTGCCGGCCAGTTGAGCCAGGCATCGCGCTCAGCACGGGCCAGCTTGAACACATGGGCCACAGCCTGTGACCGATCGACCAGCTCACCCTTCAGTCGGGCCAGGCGCACCTTGTTGGTCTGCGCCTTGACTACCTCGTTGACGGTGCGGGCCTGGAGCAGCGAAGTGCCGCCGGACGACAGCGCCGAGGTGGGTGGCTCTGGCGCGTCACGCACAACCTTTGCGGAAGCCTGCGGAGTCTCGCGGCCAGTTGCGGAAACCTGCGGAGCCGGTTTGTCACTGGCGACATCTGCCACCGACCGTCGGGTCGGTGTGGTGTTGGCTGCCCACTGGGCATCGGCCACCACCGGATCGATAGTGCCATCCGGCAACTGGCTAATCCGCCCGGTATCGATGGCCTTCTTGACGGCCACGTGCGACACGCCTCGATAGCGCGCGTAGGCGCGAATGGACAGTCCCATGTGTAGATCACTTCAGTGCAAGTGGGTGGCCTCCTGGAGGTATGGGTCAGGCAAAGGCGAGTGAATCACCCGGGATTAAAAAGCGCTTGGCTTCTGGGGCGCACAGCGCGTGAATGCAGATGTCGATTGACAAGCAACCCACCAAGGAGCCCCACATGACCAAACCCAAGCAACCCACCGCACTCTCCCCTGACGAGATCGAGCTCTTGCTCGAATCGATTGCCCTGGACCACCTGTTCATCGAAACCCTGCAAACCCGCCACCGCGACAGCCTGGACTTCCACGACGTGAGCGTCTGGGGTGTCAAAAGCGCCTTGCAGGCTGCGTTTGATGCTGGACTGCGTGCGGCCGGTAGAAGCCCGAAGCAGACCGTGCACCGCGTTCGCAAAGTCACCACAGCACATCAAACCAGTGGCAACGGCAGCGCCGCCGCCCTGCAAGCGTGAGGGCGCCATGACCACCGCACTCAACCCCAACCAGCAGGCCATCCTGGAGCACGCCGTACAACACAGCGGCGGCAAGATCGCCTGGTTCCCCGAGCACATCAAGGGCGGCGCCCGTGCCAAGGTGCTCGAAGGCTTGTTCAAACGTGCCCTAATCACGCCCGACGGCGATGATTGGGTGGTGGCCGCCGAGGGCTACAACGCCCTGGGCCTGCCCCGACCGGGCGCCTTGCCACCGACCATCACGCTGGACGATCCGGAACTGGAGGCCGATGTCGCCAGTGCAGAGGCCAGTTGGCAGCAGCCCGCCAAGGGCAAGCCGGTTCGCACCCGCGCCGACAGCAAACAGGCCCTGGTCATTGGCCTGCTGCAACGCCCCGAGGGCGCCACCATCGCGCAGATCATGGAAGCCACCGGCTGGCAGCAACACACCGTGCGCGGGACCCTGGCCGGCACGCTCAAGAAGCGCCTGGGGCTGACCATCACATCAGCCAAGGATGCCGGTGGTCAGCGCGTTTACCGCATCGAGCCCACTGTCAATGCCACCGCCACTGAATCGGAGGCCGCATGAACGCCCGCCCCAACTTGGCGCGCATCGATGAGCTGGGGCGGCGCCTGGCCGACCAGGCGTTTCGCGCCCTGATCAGCCTGTGCCCCGAAATCAAAACCGTCAGCCCGGCGCGCCAGGAGGCGGTGTGTGCCGCGATGCGGGCCAAGGTGGCCCCAAGCATCGACCGCCTGCTCGAAGACGCGCGGCTCGCGCCATGTTTGACCGAAGCGGCGTTTCACAACGCCGTGCTGACCCTCGCACTGGCGGGCGTCGAAGCCTTGCAGGCCAAGGCCGTGAGCCCCAAGTACCAATCAACCAACCAAGTCTCCAATCAAACCAGAAAGGCCCGTCATGCCCAGCATGTCCATCACCATTGAACGCACCCCGCTGACTCTCCAGTGGGAGGGCCAGGACATTCAAGTCGAGCAACTCGGGATCCGACTGCCCTTTGCGCGCAAGCCCGAGAACCTCAAGGACATGAGCGCCAGCGGCGACTACCTCGTCTACGTCACCGAGACCCGGACCATGACGCCCGAGGAGTTCGATGGCTTTGCCGCCAACCTGCTGGTCTCGCGCGACTGGCTGGCCGGCAAGGGTGGTTATGTTGGCCAGGGACGTTTGTGCGTGGAAGTTCACGCACCCGGACGCCCGTACCTCTATGTCGACCCGTCTGGCGGCGACTACGCCCGCTACGCGGCCCGGCTGGGCTAGTGGCTCTGCCGCCACGCTGTTCATCTTCTTCCATCAAAGCCTTGGCTTTGCATCGCAGCAGCGCGTAAATGGGGTCATCGCCCAACGATTGAAGGAGCCCCACCATGACCCTCGACCTCGACACCCTGATGCGCCAGATGACCGAGCAAAAGGCCAAAGACGCCTTGCTCACCGCCCGGTCCACCCTGGAGCGCAGTCTGCGGGAGTTGGACCATTACATCGAGCGACTCGACACGGCCGAGACGCCGCACGACAAATCACAGGTGATGAACTGGGCGCTCAACGCCCTGGCCTGCAACATCACGCCCAATCTGCGTCTGGACCTGATCGCCAACGCACAGGCCGAACTGGCCAGCGTCGCGAAATGATCACGCTCTCGATAAATGATCGGGAAAGCCTTGGCTTCTGTGCCCTACAGCGCGTCAATGGAGTCATCGCCAACACAGAAACAGACACAGACACAGACATGGAGCCGACGATGACCACCACCCAGCAAGCAAAAATTCCTGCAACTCAAAATGAGTCGTGGGGCCTATTTGGGACCCTCGGCGAGCACGCCGAAGCCGCCTGGCCGATCGCGATGACGTCGATCTCGGACGCTACTTACCAGCCCCTCGAATCAGTCCGCGCCTTCCTGGACAGCCGCCACGGCCGACACTTTGCCGACGACGTGCTCAACGGCCTGCACGCCGGATCGGACCTGCCTGATGCGATCCACGCAGCTACTCAACGCTGGATGGGCTGGACCATCGGACGCCTGACCAGCAAGCAGTACGGCATCCCCAAGGGACTGCCCTACCTGACGGGCTTTGTGATTCACTGCGAGATCGTCGAGGAGTCAATGGCCGACTGACGCACCCGGAGCGCCTCAAAGCCCCGGCGCAGCGCGTAGCTGCGCAAGATCGAGACGGCCGTGAAAATCAAGCCAATCAGCAGGTTGTCTGAGACGGTCACGGCCAGACCGAACAGCGGGAACACCACCATCTGCGTGGCCACCGCCACCCCGTAACCCACCAGCACATTGGCGAGCGATTCCACCAGGGACATCAGGCGCGACTGCTTCATGCGTCGGCCTCCTGTGGGTTCTCTGAAATCAGCATGCTTGCCAAAGCCGCCAAGTCGTTGAACTTCACTGCGTCAGCTTCCCGGTAGGCTTCGTGCCCACTCCAGTCCTGCCAGCGGCGCACGATCACATCGACGTACTTGGGGTCGAGTTCGATCAGCCAACCGATGCGGCCGGTTTTTTCAGCGGCGATGAGGGTGGTACCGGAGCCGCCAAACGGGTCGAGCACGATGTCACCCGGTCGGCTGGAATTGCGGATCGCGCGCTCGACCAGCTCCACCGGTTTCATGGTCGGGTGCAGGTCGTTTTTCTGCGGCTTCTTGATATTCCACACGTCGCCCTGGTCGCGGTCACCGCACCAGTGGCGGTTCTCTCCTTCGGGCCAGCCATACAGGATGGGCTCGTACTGGCGCTGGTAGTCGGCCCGTCCAAGCGTGAAAGTGTTCTTGGCCCAGATAATGAAGGTTGACCACTTACCACCGGCAGCACGGAAGGCCTGCTGCAGCGTGTCGAGTTCGCTGGACGACATGGCGATGTAGGTGGCGCCTGCACAACGCTCCAGCATCGGGGTCAACGCCGCCAGCAAGAAATCGTAGAAGCCATCGCCCAGGTTGTCGTTCAGGATCGGACGGTCCTTGCCACGCATCTTGTCCTTCGCGCTATTGGCATAGTCCACGTTGTACGGTGGATCGGTGAACACCATGTTGGCTTGGGCGTCGGCCATCAGCAGCTCGTAGCTCCTAGGGTCGGTGGCATCGCCACACACCAGTCGGTGCTTGCCCATCTCCCAAACATCACCTGGGCGGGAAATCGGAGTGACGGGTACCTCGGGCACCGCATCGTCGTCCGTCTGGCCATCGACCGTGGTCTCTTCGCCCGCCATGATTTCGGCCAGGGCATCGGCGTCAAATCCGGTGATATCCAGGTTGAAGCCGTCTTCCTGCAGCGACTGCAATTCGATGCGCAGCATGGCGTCGTCCCAACCGGCGTTTTCTGCAATGCGGTTGTCCGCAATGATGAGGGCACGTCGCTGGGTGGGCGTCAGGTGATCGAGCACGACCACGGGCACGGTATCCAGACCGAGCTTTTGTGCAGCGGCCAGCCGTCCGTGACCGGCGACAATAACGCCATCGGATCCCGCCAGGATCGGATTGGTGAAGCCGAACTCGACGATGGATGCCGCAATCTGCGCCACCTGCTCCTCGGAATGGGTGCGGGCGTTGCGGGCGTAGGGCACGAGCTTGGCAGTCGGCCAGCGTTCGATTTGGGTAGAGAGCCAAGGTTCAGACATGGACCAGCCCCGCTTCGTAGATGGTCTTGCCCTGCGCCAGCTTGGCCGTGAGCAACTGGGTGCGCTCATTCGAGATCGCCACTGCCAGATGGGTCCAACGTCCAAACTCGTGAATGATCTGCACGCAGGGCAGCTTCAACTGGTGGGCGGCCTGGCATACGAGCAACGGCGTCATGCCTGGCACGATGAGGTCCACCGCACGCCCTTGCATGTGGTGGCTGGTCGGACTGCCGCCGATCGCGCGGTTCAATGCCGGCGAGCGGTA
The DNA here is from genome assembly GCA_021737945.1 of Polynucleobacter sp. Lineage (GTDB taxonomy): Bacteria > Pseudomonadota > Gammaproteobacteria > Burkholderiales > Burkholderiaceae_D > Pernthalerella. Next base: position 120,472 of record JAIPCX010000001.1, on the reverse strand, counting down.
GCCGGAGGTGATCACCACCGTGCGCTTGAGGTGAGCGCGCAGCGGCTGCAGCACCAATTGACACAGCCGACGCAAGTTCTCGATGACCTCAGGGTTGGGCTCGTTGCTGATGCCACGGCGAGCGGCAGTCTCGGAGACCAGAAACTCGGCCAGTTCGAAATGTTCAGACAGTTGCATGTTCGCTCTCTTGTCGATGCTCGGCTTTGCGTTGTTGAGCAACAACCTCAAAGGGTTCTCCGGTGGCGGCCAGGGTGACCGGCACGCCAGGGAAGTTCTGTTGGAAACGGAGCAGCGCCACGTCGACGTACTCGGGTGCGATCTCCACCGCGCGGCCAATACGCCCTGTCCGCTGGGCGGCCATCAGCGTGGTGCCGCTGCCGCCAAAGGGCTCAAACACGATCTCGCCTTCATTGGTGTACGCCTCAATGACCTCCACCGGCAGCGTCACCGGAAAGACGGCCGGGTGATCGATGTCCTTGCCGATCTTTCCCTTGTGGCGCATGACCCGGATGACCGAATCGGGGATGCGGTGGTCCTGGGTCGGTTGACCGGCAGCGGTCCAGCCGTTGACTTGTCCATCCTTGCCGCGCATCGCGGTCGAGGATCCGTCGGCACGCAGGTGGGTCTCCTGGCCGGCAAACTTGCAGGGCACCGTCTTGTTGGGTTTGCGTGTCTGGCGGTTGAAGTGGAAGATGAATTCGAAGCTGGGCGCCAGGCGCCCCTGCCAGTCGCCGGGCATCCCTGGCCCCTGGTCCCACACGTACCAGGCAAACCGTCGCCAGCCTTGGCTGCGCATCCAGTCGAGCCATGCGTCCCAATACGGGATGAACTCGTTGTCGCGGTGGATCAGGCCGAGGTTGACCAGCACCTGGCCATCGGCGGCCATGGGCACTTGCGCGAACACGCCGCGCATCAGGCCATCCCAGTCGGCAATGCCGCCAGAGGTGTAGTCGCGCTGGTTGCCGTAAGGGGGCGAGGTGAAACACAGGCTGGCCTGCTCGCCCTGCATCAGGGTGGTGATCACGGATGGATCGGACGCGTCGCCGCAGATCAGGCGGTGCGGGCCCAACTGCCAGACATCGCCCGGGCGGGAGATAGACTGCTTGGGTGGTTCGGGAACGTCGCTTTCCTCATCGGCATCCGGCTCATCTCCAGACTCGCTGCTTTCAGCATCACCCAAGTCAGCCAGCATCTGTGCCAACTCGTCATCGTCAAAGCCTGTCATCAGCAAGTCGTAACCGGCCTCAGACAGCTCCGCTATCTCGAGCGCCAGCAACTCGTCGTCCCAACCCGCATCCAGCGCCAGACGGTTGTCGGCGATCACGTAGGCGCGTTTTTGCGCCGGGGCGAGGTGGCCCAGTTCAATGACCGGGACCTCGGGCAACTCCAGCTTGCGCGCAGCGGCCAAGCGACCGTGACCGGCGATGATGCCGTTGTCCCCATCGACCAGGATGGGTTGCGTCCAGCCAAATTCCACGATGCTGGCCGCGATCTTGGCGATCTGGGCTGGGGAATGCGTGCGCGGATTGCGCGCGTAAGGCAGCAGCGCATCGATCGGCCGGTATTCGATCTGCAGGTTTGGCGTCATGGAATTGAAAAACCCGCCGAGCGTTGCCGCCGGGCGGGTTGGAAATATTCAGGGGGTGGTAACTGTCTGGGGTGGTGGTAACCACAGGCCGGTAACCTGGCTGGGTGGTAACCTGTTTTTAAGGGCAGACGCTATCGAAATCTCGCGCTGTTGCCCCCCGCATAGCGGAGGCGACCGGAAGGACCCATCGAATCTGTGTCGGATGTGTCAGATACGTCAGAATGCTTGGCAAAGCCACATGCTCACGTCCGTCAAAGCTAACAACGGCACCTCGCGTATTTGGATCACCAAGTGTCAGGCTTGTGCAGTGCCGAATGCGGAATGCGTTCGGGCAACTGAGCGTTTTTCAAATGCACCGGGCTTAGCGGCTTCGACCAGTGAGCATGTCTCGATAGGTCCGTCGATATCCTGCGATGATCGTCGCCTGATATCGGGGCAACTACACCCAGTCGGATGCCGGGGTGATGCTGTCGAACAGTCGCCAGCGCGGCTTCCAGGTCAGTGTCATTGCTGCAGACGACGGCCTGGTTATAAGCTCCAGTCCACGCGCCAGCGATCAAGTCTGCTGCGAGATTGACGTCGGTTTTCTTTTCGTTGAAATCGTAGACCTGCACCATCTGCAGATCCGGGGCTTCGGCGATCGGTTTTACCAGTCGTTGAAACGGCGTTGTCGCAAGGATCTTGCCTTCAATGATGGCAATCTTCTCGGGATACATTTTGCGCAGCGCCTGCAGATAACGCCGCTGACGTTGCGGGGACTCTGGGCTATCGCACATTCGACCCAGAACAGGCGCCGTGTAGTAGCGCACCTGGATGAGATCAGCTTCAGGATCGAGCACATGGTCACGGAACAGGGCGAACAGATCCAGCCACTTAAGCGTGGTCTTTCTCAACAACCCGTAGTAGAGGTTGTAGCCATCAACGTAGACAACCGTCCGCAAAAATCCATCTCCAGAAGTGACAAAGCCGCCCGGAGGCGGCCTGTCGCCCTAAGAGCACCTAGCCAAACCAGGCGGTCAAAGGGTGAGTCGTGGAGGAACTATACACCAAATTTCAGATCGGGTTCAAGGTCGCTTTCCGGTCTATTCCGACCACGTCCGTTTTGCACACCACTGTTCTGACCGTAGCTGAAACTCTACCCTCAAATCGGCCTTCATGCTGCACGCCCAAAAACCGCCCATGGGTGCGCGTTGCAGCTTATTGATGCTCGCACACACCCAAAGACATCAGAACACCCTGCGGTGACGCTGGTAAGAGGTTTGATCATGGGCATTGCAGTAGGAAATCTTGCCAGCATCAACAGCTGCACGATCAACCAGAGTTGAGCCTGTACGCCACCAACTCCATCACCCGGTGCCAGCGCCGCGAGGCGGTGTTCCGGTCACAGGCAAAACGCCTGCCGATCTGCTGCCACTCGTAGCGGTTGGCGCGCATCCACACCAGATGCCGCTGCTCCACTTCCAGCCATTGCACCCACCGCATGGTCTCGAGCATCCGCTCTACGGCCTGCGGGCTGGGTGGCATGGACCGGTACACCCGTTCGGGGTCGGGATAGCGTTCGGGTACTTGCATCGCCAAGGTCATCCAGGGATTGAAGTAGCCACCGGGGCCCACCCTTGGCAATTTGTGCGCAGTCTCGGCTGCCTCGGCGAACCGTGCCGCCACGGCATCAGCCGTCCATTGGTTCATGAGTTCAACCATGGCACTTGCCTCCATCACCGTAGAGGCGTTCACCCAGCCTGCGCACGAACTGCTTCTCGATCCAGTCCAGTCGTTCGTCTTCTTCCGAGACCACCAGAATGTGGTCATTGCGCCAACCCTCGCGTTTGACAGCGTCAAGGTCGGTCGTTGTGGGCTGGAGGTTGCCCAGAGGGCAGCGATAGCGGTATTGCGGCACTTTCATGTCACACCCCCTCTGTTGCCATTTCGATCGCCAGGTACAGCAAGGCGATGGCGTCAGCCTCGTTGTCATCAGCCGGGTGGTGGCCACGGGCACGAACGGCTGCCACCATCTCGGCCTTGCTGGCATTGCCCTTGCCGGTTGCGTGCTTCTTGATCGTGCCCACAGGCACGCCCTGGTACGGGATCTGGTGGTGTTCACACCAGGCGGTCAGCTGGCCCATGAAGCCACCATAGGCATGAGCGGCGTCGACACCGACGTGGCGGCGGACTTCTTCGAACACCACCTGGTCGATGTCGTCGTTGCACTGCTTGATGTCGGTGAGCCAGCGCTTGAACCGAAGGAAGCGCATACCGCCGCCTTCGAATCGCTGGGGTTTGAAGGATTGGCTGCCACTGCTGATGCTGCCGTCGCGGCAGGCCAATGCCCAGCCGGTTGTGGTGCCCAGGTCGAGGGCGAGGAGGGTCGTTGTGTTCATGTTGTCAGTCCTTGTTTGATCGGGTCTGACGCAGCTGACACGGCTTATCGATACCCTCCGTGAGGCGCGCGCACACGCGCACGCGTAGGGGTTACGACAAACTGCGTCAGCTGCGTCAGACCACGTGGTTTTCATAGGGGTCAGTTGTCCGCGTAGGGGGTGTAGGCAGGGGTCGGCGGGTGCTTGAGGCCAATGCCCTGAAACCCGCGCACGCCCATCCCGTTGCGCCATTTTTCCAACCCGCGTGTTATGAGCAGATCGGAAAAGCGGCGTTGTGCGCCGACAAACTCGCCAGAGGCTTCAGCCCACTGCTTCCAGTCGTTGAACAACTCGGCGGTCAATGACTTGGCGTTGGGCTCGCGCACGCAGCGCTCCTCGAGCCAGCGACCCAGGGCGTCCTCGGCTTCGAAATACTCCTCCGTCGCGTCCACCACGCGATGCGGCGGGGCTAGCCGTCCGTGGCGCTGCCAGTCGAGACAGCCCTGCACGGCCCACCCGAGGATGCCGTCACGTTCGGCCAAGAGCTTCTGTTGCAGGTTCTTGTCGCGGCGCTCGGGCGGCACGGTGATCGTGAAAGGGATCAGGTGCAGCCTGCGTTTCATCGCCTCGTCGATGTTGCGAATGGCGGGCTTGTGGTTGCCCGCCACGAACAACTTGAACTGCGGGAAGAACTCGAAGAAGTCCTGGCGCATGAAGCGCGCAGAGATCTTGTCGCCACCGGTGAGGTTCTTGAGCTTGGACTCGGCCCAACGTTTGCCCTGCTCGGTTTCGATGGCCGCCACGAAGCGCGCGCCGCGCAGTCCCGCCATATCGGTCGGGTGCCGGTCGGTGCGCGTTTCCATGAAGGTGTCCATCGGCGCGTTGGTCGCGTAATCACCCAGGATGGTGGCCAGCGTGTTGACGAACACCGACTTGCCGTTCGCGCCCGTACCGTAAAGGAAGAACAGCGCGTGCTCCTGCGTCGACCCGGTCAGCGCATAGCCGACCATCCGTTGCAGGTAGGACTGCAGCTCCTTGTCGCCACCCGTGACCTCGTCGATGAATTGCCTCCAGGTCGGGCAGTCGCCACTGGGTGTGGCTGTGGTGATCTTGGTCATCCGGTCGGCGCGCTCGTGCGGGCGCATCCGGCCAGTCTTGAGATCGACCACACCGCCCGGCGTGTTGAGCAGCCACGGATCTGCATCCCATTCGTCGGTGGTGGCCGCGTGCCTGCGATCAGCACGCGCCAGGCGCTCCACGCCGCCGACCGTTCCTGCACTGGCCAATTTGGCGGCGACCTTGGGGTTGTCGGCACGCACTGCCGTCTGGCGGCAGACGCTGCGAATCAAGTCCGTGGCCGCCAGCGTGTCCTCAGTGCGCCAGCGTTGCCCGTCCCACACCAGCCACTTACCCCAGCCGGACACGTAGCGCCAATCGCGGTGGTAGCGGCGCGTGAAGAACAGCGCTAGCGCGTCCTCCGTACCCCAGACGGATTCGTCGCTGCTGACCACCGGATCAACGTCATCGGCCACGTCGTGCATCTGCAGGCGCGGCCCGTGTGTGAGGAAGGTGGCGACATCGAAGCCCTCTGCAATGGCATCGGCCACGTCCCAGCCTTCTGCAGCCTCTTCGGGTGGATAGAGGACGTGGCAGGACTTGGCCCCCGCCGACAAGATGGCCTGTGCCGCCTGCGTCGCGTACTCCCAGCCCGGCTTGTCGCGGTCGGGCCAGATCAGCACGGCCTTGCCGGCCAATGGCGACCAGTCAGTCTTTTCGACCGGAGCGTTCGCGCCGTGCATCGCCGTGGTGGCATTGACGCCCGCGTCAATCAGGGCCTGCGCGCATTTCTCACCCTCAACCAGCACCACCTGCGCGGCGCTGTTCATCCCTGGCTGGTTGTAGAGCGGGCGCGGGTCGGGCGGTGCCATCTTGCGACGCTTGGCATCCCATGGCCGGAACTGCTTCTTCTGCCCAGGCGGGTCGTAGCGGTAGACGACGGCAATCAGATGGCCTTGGGCGTCGAGATAGTCCCACTTCGCGGTGGCGGGGCCGAGTTCGTCGACGGGCACGGCTTTCTTGCCGGATCGGCGCACTGGCATCTCGCGGGTGCGACCGAGCAGATCAGCCGCCGTATCCAGCACACGATTGAAGTCGGTGTGGATGTCGAGCGCCGAATGCCCAGCGATCAAGGAGAAGATATCGCCGCCATCGCCCGTCGCACGATCCGTCCACAACCCAGCTTTCTCACCGTCCAGCACCACCTCAAGGCTGTCTCCAGGGCTGCCCAACACGTCCCCGATCAGGAACTTCCCCCGGCGTCGCTTGCCAGCTGGGAACATCGTGGCCAGCACCGAGGAAAGGCCAGCAATCAGTCCGGCACGCAGCGCCTCGCGTTCACTGTCATCGAGGATGCGTCCGGCCTCGACTGGTTTTGGAGTGTCATTGAAGTCAAGCATCGGTGGCCCCCCCGATCATATCGGCGATGCCAGCCAGTTCGTGCGGAATGCGAGATTCGTGTCGCAACTTTCGTAGCGCCTTCCCCTCGATCTGGCGAACGCGCTCGCGCGTGACTTCCATCTTCGCGGCAACCTCATCGAGTGACGACCCGACAAAGAAGCGCTCGCGGATCACGTCCGCCTCACGCGGCGTCAGCGTATCGAGTGCATCCTGAATGATGCGACCTGCCTGCGCGTGGCTGGCCAGCCGCAGTGGGTCGGCGGATGCCGTTCCACAGGCCAAGGCTTGCACGCTGTCAGCATCCAGATCGATGCTGGAGTGGTTGGTTTCCAGCGGCTGGAGCTGAGCATCCGACCACAGATCGGATGGGGATGCGTTCAGGAAGTCACACAGGTTCCACGCGCATTCCCGCAACAAGCCATCCGGCGTGAGCGGCGAACGCGTGAGGTTGATGTAGGGCAACAGCGCCCCGTAGTAGCTGATGCCGACAACGGCTGCGAACGGAGCGCCCGGCCTGTGGCCCGCCCGTTCGATGGCACGCAGCAGACGGGCATTGCGCACGGTGACGCGAACACGGTAGTCACTCATGTGCCCCTCCTTGCGTGACTGCCCATGCCCTGAGCTCCGACATCCGGAAGCGAACCATCTGGCCGACCCGGTAGTGCGGAATACGCTTCGACGCGCGGCACCGAGATTTGGTGAAGAAATACGGCGGAAGGTTGAGCAGACTTGCCGCGTGGCGTGCCCCCACCATCGGTTCCGCCGCTAGTGTTTGTGATTGGATATGGTTCATTGCATCCTCCAGCAACGGTCTTGCCACGCGCACATCCGGCATTCGAAGTGGGTTGAGTCATGGAAGGCACGCGGCAGCAGCTCGCCGGCCTCGGTCGCCGTAATGACCTTCACCGCCCGATCCGACATGCGCTGGGCCAGCGCCGCGTCAAAGGGCACGAGCTCGGTGTAGATCTCCATCGTGTCGGCGTTGATGGCCGTGAAGATCGCCGGGTGCTCGTGCAGTTCGAGATAGGCTTGGTAAATCGCCACTTGCGCGGCGTAGACGGGCTTGGAAATGGACAGGCCTTTCTTCTCCAGATCACTCCAGGATTTGTTGCCCAGGCATTTGCATTCCCAGAGCGCGGGATAGGCGAAGCCCTCGGGGCCCGCGAACATGACGCCGTCGACGTGGCCCTGCAGGCGACCATCGGCTACCGAGAAACCGAACTGCTCACCGTCGGCTTTTCGGGTGCGCAGGTCGAAACCTGCGTCCCTCAGCCACGCGACCATGCAGTCCTCCATGACGTGGCCACGCTCGAAGATGCGCAGCATCCGACCGGGGATGTCTCGCCCGTGGTCGATGGGTGCCTTGGCGTACTCGAATTGCAACGCACGCTCGCAGGCCACCCCGAGGCGCGAAGCCCCGAGGTACTGGCGCTCAGACTGGCGCTCGCGGGCCTGCTGCAACCCGGCGTCGACCAGGGCGGTGACCTGGCCCGCGATGCTCGATGAAGAGTTGAAGTCCATCATGACTTGCCTCCCTTCGGTTCTTCCCAAGGCAGGTCGTCCTCCAGATCCGAGAACGGATTAGCGGCGTCGGGTGCCAGCGGATCAGGCGTGTGTGGCAAGCCCCGCACTGGCGGAAACTTGCTGGTCTCGTGGTGCGCGACCATTGCGTCCGACCAGCAGGTGACTATTGATTCGATCACCCGCAGCGCCTCGGCTTCGGAGTATTCGCCCAGCGGCTTGGTGAAGCCGATCTCGCCCGCTGCCTCGCCGAAGGCCTTGAGGCACTGGCGCATGGCGGCCAGTTCGACATCAGACGGATCGATCATGGCGACCTCCGTCTTGTCGATGCGACCTTCCTTGGCCCGCTGCCAGTTGCCATACAGCGCGTGAAATGCCTCCTGGCAGCGACGCGAGCAGAACACCCAGTCGATGGGATAGCGCCGGGGATCGCCCACACCGTGGCGGTTGTCGGTGTGGCCGTAGCCCCGGGCCTGTCGTTTGCAGACCCAGCATTTCACACCTCCTCCTCGAGTTCATCGAGCAGCAGGCCCAACTGCAAGGCAGCGCCAGCGAAGGCGGCCTCACAGCGGCGCTTGAAGTCGGGGTAGCTCATCGAGCTGCGCGCAATCGCCGTGACCGCGTGAATCTGCGATTCCAGATGCGCGAGCCCTTGATCGGACAGCCACTGGTGGTGCTTCTGCGAGATGCCCTTGCGGTTGCGGATCTCGCCCAGAAGTTCCTCCGGCAACACCGGCCCGTAGACCCAACGCAGCGTGATCTGGCCGACGACGTGCGGCGGGTTCTGTTCGTGACCCTGGTACTTCCAGCCGAACAACCGATAGATGGCGCGGTAGTAGTCCGGATGGAAGCGGCGCTCCCACGATGCGCAGGACTGGCGCAGCAACTTGGAGATCAACTCCTGCAGTGCATCCGGTGCACGATGGTGCTGGTAGCCGGTGGCCTCGTCGATCAACGCGACCTCGCCTGTGGTTGCGAGAGCCCGCATGATCTTCATGCAGTTTGGCACGAGCTTTTGCCGGGCACGGTGCAGTGTCCGGCTGAGCGCGGCGTCGATTACGCCGGACGCAATCATGGTGATGACGCCTGCAGGGAAAAACTGGGCCCGGCGACCGTTCGGAAGGAAAATCGGTGAGTCAAATTTATCCAGCTCTGACAACGAGTTAGGCGCGTAATCAGCCAGAATTTGCCGAAAACGGTGACCCGTGTTGTTTTCGTGAAAACCGAGCAGCTTGGCCAGTTCCTTTCGGACGTAGCCGCGCTCGCCGGTGGTGAGCACGACCGCTTCGCAGTCGAGATCGCCGAAATGCACGACGCCGTAGTGGCTGGCAGTGAGGATGGGGGTGTTCATGGCGACCTCCCTCACTGCGCCCACGACGGTTTGCCCGTCACTGGTGCGCGTTGCGGGGCCGGGGCCTGATACGCAGGTGCTGCCTGCGCCGGAGCGCCGGACGTGCCGCCGCCCGCCGCCTTGGGCGGCACACCCATCAACTTGGCGTAGTCGGGGTGATCGGGTTCGACCGCGACCTTGACCACGTTGCGGTCTTGGCCCTTACTGTCCTTTTCGATATCCACGCGGGCCAGGAACTCCAGGCCATCCAGCTCGTGGAAGCCCTGGATGCGGCGAGCGGCGGTAGCCTGGGGGCTGTTGTCCTGCGGATGGACATTGCGGGCGCTGTTGAGCGCGGCGCGGATGAAGCTGCGCCCCATCTGCCCCCAGGTCGGCCCCTTGGGCGAGGACAGTCCGATGTTCGACCACAATTTGCGCTTCGCGTACTCACCGCCGGTGATCACAAACTCGGCAGAAAGGAAGACCGCGCCGGTATCGAACGACTGGGTGGCGTAACCACCCGTCCAGCCCTGGCTCGGGTCGTCATAGCCGCCCGGTTTCACGGTCATGCGCATGGGCGCGATGACGCCCTTCGGGATCAAATCGAAGCCAGACTGTTGGGGGTCGGCATCCTGAAAATCAAAATAGTTGGAAGACATGGCGATTACTCCTGGGATTCAGTGGGGGTCGTGGTGGTGGCGCTGGCGGGCGTGATGGATGTGCCCGCGCACTTGGCGATCAGCGCGCCGAGATGCGGCGGCTCCAGCAGGTCAAGGCGACCGCTGCGGTCTTTGGCCGGGAAGCCGTGGGGATTGACGGTGTGCGTGACGAAGGCGCGATAAGCACTGCCGTCTTCAGCCTTGATCTCGGCCAGCGTCACGACCTCGTCGACGATGCCGATGAGCGCGGCGACGGTCTGTTTGCCCTCGATCTGAGGCACAAACACATTGCGGTTGTAGTCATCGAGCTTTTCGTCAAGGATCGACACGAACACCACGTTCTTGCCGCGTGCGTGCTGCAGGTGCGTCAACGCGCCGATCATTTCCTGGCCGAGCAGCCCGTAGGCCGCACGCAAATCAGGCTTGCCGGAGCGGTCACTGGTTGCGCCCGGCTGCGTCTTGCACCACGCAAAGCACTGGCGCGACAGCTGCGTGATCGAGTCGAGGAAGAAGGTCTGGTAGCGGTCGAGCTGGGTCGGATCGCCAAACTTCTCGACGACGTGGTCGTAGTGCGCCTGCGAGAACGCGCTCTCTGGCGGCAGCGATTTGTCTGGGCCCGCGAGAAATACGAAAAGGTCGCGGCAATCGGGCCAGGATGTCAGGCGGATGGTGTCACCCGGCCAATCGGCCACCGCCAAGTCACCTGCTTCGCCATCGAGGAACAAGGTGGTGGCGGGATCCAGGTCTTTGAGCCGGGATGTCTTGCCGATGCCAGATTTGCCCAGCATCAGCAGCTTCACGCCCTTGCGCTCGGCCATCCGCTCGATGGCGGACACAATGGGGAGCTTGTTCATGCAGCACCCCCATCGAGCGTCAGGGTGATGACCGGCTTGCCTTCTTCGACCGTGCGCGCGGCGGCGAACTGCTGCTGCATCGACGTGGGCCAGTTGGTGTAGCGGGACTCGGACACCGACAGCTTGATGTCGATGTAGTCCTCGACCTTGTCGCCCGAGGCAAGGATGCGCTGGGCCATCTCCTTGAGGATGGTCTGGCTCCAGGTCACCTTCTTGGGGAGCTCATACTTGACATGCAGTGTGCCGTCGTTGACGTGGGCGGTGCCGAAGTCACGACCGGCGTCGCGCAGTGCGGCGCGTGCCTGTTCGCCAAATCGCAGCACCTTGGCGGCATCCAGCTTGGTGCGCAGCGGCTTGAGATAAGCGATGGCTTCATCGACATTGCGTTCGGCATCCAAGAAGTCCTGGATTGGTGCTGCCGCCAGTTGAGCGACGGACATGCTTGCGAGGTCAGCGGGGTAAATGGACAGTTCTTTCATGGCCATCTCCTCACACCGGCACGCGTTCGGATGTCGAGGCATAGACGTGGCGCTTCTCGTAATCGAGCACGCCGTTCTTGCCATCGAGGGGATAGGCCACCTTCTTCGAAAACTTGTTGAAGACAGGGCCCCGGCCCATACCGCGCCAGCGCGTGAGCGTCTTGGGGGACATGCCCCAGCGACTGGCGAGTTCGACCTCGCTGAGGAACCGCCGTTGGGACAGCGCTGCGGATTCAGGGGTGGGCGTCGAAGTGAATCCGACGCCGGAATTGAGGCCCGGTGTGCCACCGAAGCCTCCTGACAGTGCCATTGAATAGGCCATTGCCGTGCTCCTTCCCGTTCAGGGATTGGGGCGCGACCGGTGGCCAGTCCTGTACCAGCCGTTGACGCCGATCACGCCTTCATCGGGGAAGGCGCTACATCCGGCGTAGCAACAGCTACTTTTGGCGTAGCGGAAACTTTTTTTGCGTGTCCCCCCGCTACCCGAGTGACGCAATCAACCGGCGTTGCTCATTCCAGTCCAAAGGCACCGTGGCCCGCCAGATGGACTCCAGCGACACGGCCCGGGGCAGCCGTCCTTCGTAGGCCGCCTGGACAATGTCGGGGGAGAGAAGCGCCAGGCGCAGAAAGGTATTGACCGTGGATTGATGGATACCCTCGCGCTCGGCGATCTCGGTACCGCTGGCCACCGCGCCGCTATCGATCAGTTGCTGCCAATAGATGCCACGCCCCAGCGCCTTGAGCAGCGGTCGATCCTGTTCAGGGCTCAGCACCGGTGTTTCAGTTACTGCAACAGGCTGGCTGACTCCGTCCGGGGCGACGATCACCTTCTTGATGCCGCGCTTCTTGAAGTGAAAAGGCACAAAGGTCGTGATCCGCACACCACCGCCTTCCAGTGGATGGCGGCGTTCGTGGGGTTTTCCATCACCCACCAGCATCTTGGACGATCGGTTCATGCCGCCACCTCCATGTCCAGCATTTCGCCGCCAATGCTGTCCGGCCGCAGCTCCCCGGCCAGATCCCGCCAGCCGGATTCGCGCCAGACGATGTCGACGCCGTCGGAGAGGAGCTGGACGCGTTCGATCAGCAGGTTGACCAGCCGCACCTGCTCGGCAGGGAACAGTTGCTTCCAGACTTCACCGATGCGGCGCATCGCCAGCACGGTGGTCGGCTCGTCGATCTCCGGATATTGGCGACGCACGGTGTTCCAGACGCCTTGGATGCTTTCGGGGGACTGGAGCGCACCGACCAGCAGGTTTACCACCACCTCTTCGATCTGGTCGGCGGGAATCATCCCGGTGGCGCTGCTGCGGTAGCCGTACCGGTTGTCCGCCTTGGGGATGTAGTAGCGGTACTTCTTGCCCGAGGGCTTCTTGCTGTAGGTGATGTGGTACTTGCCACCGTCGGGCCCATACATCAGCCCGCGCAGCAAGGCATCGGTTTTGTGCCGGGTCTGGGTCTTGCCCATACGCTGGTGAGCATCCTCGCCGAGGATGGCTTGCACCCGATCCCACAACTGGCGAGTGATGATTGGCTCGTGCTGGCCCGCGAATACGGAATCTTTGTGGCGAATCTCGCCGATGTAGATGGGGTTGCGCAGGAGTTTGGAGATGTACTTTTTGTCCATCGGCGTGCCATTGCGCGTGCTGCCGTCCTTCAGGCGGTTGGGCTTGGTGGTGATCCCTTCCAGGGACAGTTCCCGAACGATGTCCGTGATCGACTGGATTTCCGTAAATCGGGTGAAGATGCGCCGGATGGTTGCGGCGTCCTTCTCCTCGATGACCAGCTTGCGGTCTTTGACCTCGTACCCAAGCGGCGTGTAGCCCCCCATCCACAGGCCCTTGCGCTTGCTGGCCGCAATCTTGTCGCGGATGCGTTCGCCCGTGACCTCTCGTTCGAATTGTGCGAAGGACAGCAGGATGTTGAGCATGAGCCTGCCCATGGACGTGGTGGTGTTGAACTGCTGGGTCACCGACACGAACGACACCTTGTGCCGTTCGAACACCTCCACCAGCTTGGCAAAGTCGGTCAGGCTGCGCGTCAGGCGGTCAATCTTGTAAACGACCACGATTTCGATCTGGTCTGCAGCGATGTCCGCCATCAGGCGTTTCAATGCCGGGCGTTCCATGTTGCCGCCCGAGTAGCCACCATCGTCGTAGTCGTCGCCCACCGGCAACCAGCCCTCAGCGCGCTGGCTGACGATGTAGGCTTGGCCTGCCTCGCGCTGAGCATCCAGTGAATTGAAAGATTGGTCGAGGCGTTCGTCCGTTGAGACGCGGGTGTAGACGGCGCAGCGCTTTTTGGTCACGACGTCGTTCATTTGGCACCTCGCTTCTGTTTGTTTTTGGTGATCCCGAAAAATAGGGGCCCAGACCACTGGGTGCCCGTGATGTGGCGGGCGACGGCAGACAAACTCTTGTAGCGGCGACCCTCGTATTCGAAAGTGCCGTCGGCCTGCGCTGTGACGCGGTGCTCACGGCGGTCGAATTCGCGCACCAACACCGTGCCGGGCACGACCTGGACTTCGACGCCGCGTTGCGTCTTGATCCGCGATTGGGCTTCACCGATCCGGGCCATCTGGGTCTGGACGACCAGCTTGGTGCCAAGGGCTTCTTCCTGGATCTTGTAGGCCACCCGGCCTTCGACGTAGGCGCGGTTGTTGTGCGGCGGACGGCGCGGGAAATACCTGTCCCAAAGCACCCACAAATCATTCATGGCCAACTTGGGCAGATTGGCAATTTGAGCCGCCAAGGATGGGGCGGCTGTCGGTACGTTCATTTGCAAACTCCTTCTGTAGACGGGTTTGTATGAACGCGCTCGGGTGCCAAGAAGCCAAGAGGAATCTCGCTTTCTCGGGGACAAGTGGAATGCAGTCGGGCGATGGCGGCGGCCAGGATTTCTGCGGCTTCGCACGCCCTTTGGCGTGGAGACATCAATTCAGGGAGTGTTTGTTCGACGATCATTTCGGTAGCCAGTAAAGTTGTCAGACCGTCACAGAGAATAGGCGTACAAGGCGGTCGGAGTATCCCGTTTGGGCGGTCTACAACATGGGTGAGCGAAGGATGAGATCGGCCCGAATCGGTCTGACGCTTCCATGACAAAAGCGCCAATGGCGTTTTCGCCGGGTCGCCTCCATTGACCTGATGTTTATCAGGTCATATATTTGAACCATTGGCCTGGAGCGATGCCATGAGCAAAAAGAGGACCGAAGGCATTACGGAGCCGCAGGCAAGAACACTGAATGTGATCTGCCAACTCCTTGACAGCACCGGCCTGCCGCCCACCGTCAAGGAATTGGCCGAGGCGCTTGGCATCAGCCACGCCAGTGCACACGAGCAGATCACGCAATTGGTACGCAAGGGGTATTTGAGGAAAGAAGTAAAGAAAGCGCGGAGCATCGTGGTCGTAAAACGGAATGAGTGACCGCGATGCGCTGATATCAACAAGGGGAATCCTGGATGGGGCATGTTCGGCTTGGGCTATTGCCAAGGACAAGGGCGTGGAAGGAGGTCGTCGGGCTGATTGCAGCCGGGGCGGACGTTTCCCAAATCGCCAATGCCACCATCACGGCGGCGGAAAAAGCCTTCTCCTTCGTCATGAAGGATGTGGGCTACACCGAGGCCGTCTGGTTGATGACGCAAATGGCGATTGCCGCGAAGAAGCCCGACATCCTGCAGCACCTGGCGGCGGCAGGCATTCATCTCCCCTCAGATCCGTCGCTTATCGACGTGACCACGGCAATCACGGAGGCACTGGACCGTCGCGTGGAGGGGAACCGCGAGCGATCCGACCTGGGCGGGCTGGCCAATCGGGCCATCGTCGGAGCCGTCAACGATGTCTTGTCACCCAAGCTTCACTCGCTGTTCGCATCCGACCCTGACACGATACGGGCGGCGCTTGCGGACTTGGGCAGACCAAAGGAATTCGGCGAGTTCTCGCGGCGCTTTTTCGCCCGGCTGGCCAACGAGGGGTTGCAATATTTCCTGAGCAAGGTCGTCAACACCCAGCTCGGCGACGGGATGCGGTTTGCGACGATGAATCAGTCCGCTGTTTTTAACGCGGCGCTGGAAACCCATACCCGGGAGGCGTCGGTGATCGTTGAGCAGTTTTCCAGCGAGTGGTTTTCTAAACATCGCTTTGAGGAAGGCGGCGACATTTCGAGGAAATCGTCGGATGGCTTTGCGAGCTATGCACTGACCAAGATGAAGGACGAATTGAAGGCGGGAGCACGCAGCGATGCAAGATAAACGATACATCCTGTGTGGTAATGCCTCCGCCAAGGGCGTCAGCGAAGATCCGGAACGCGATCTGCGGTTGCGCCTGTCTGGCAAGGAAGGCAAAGGCAACATCACCCTGCGCATCGAGGATGTCCACCGAAAAATGTTCCAGCCGGTGCCCTCGCTGTTCAACGATCTGCTGGAGGTCGCCACCTACGTCTACAGCACCGACCAGGTCATCCGGCGCGGCGCAGATGATGTCGACACCTTCGGCGACGGCTGGCGACGCGACTTGCATTTCGTCGTGCCAGTGCGGAACCCGGATTTCTGGAACAGCGCGCCCGTCCAAGAGGTGCTGTGCGCGACGCTCGGCTTCCTTTCTGATGACCAGTACCAGTTCGACTTCATCAAGCTGGACCAGGATCATCCGTTCCAGGAGTACCTCGGGTTCGACGATACCCAGCAGATGTACCGCAAGCCTGAGCAGGTGGTGATGTTCTCTGGCGGCCTGGATTCGCTGGCCGGTGCCATCGACGAGGTGGTCAACCAGAAACGGCGTGTGCTGTTGGTGACGCACAAGTCCACGAACAAGCTCAACAAGCGCCATCAAACCCTTGAGAACCTCCTGGCCGAGAAGGCCAATGGCAATGCACCGCCCCGTATTACCGTCCGGGTGCACAAGAGCAAGGAAATGAACCATGAATACACCCAGCGCAGTCGGTCATTCCTGTACGTTTCCATCGGGGCGACGATCGCCAAGATGCTGGGCCTCAACAGCGTGCGTTTCTACGAAAACGGCGTCATCAGTCTGAATCTACCGGTGTGCGCCCAGGTGGTCGGTGGTCGCGCCACACGCACAACGCATCCCCGGGTAATGAAGGGCTTTCAGGACATCATATCTCTGGTGGCCGGCGAAGCCTTCACCGTCGAGAACCCGTACATCTGGAAAACCAAGGCCGATGTCGTCAAGGTCATCACGGATGCGGGCTGCGAAGACTTGATCAGGCATTCGATGACCTGCACGCATACCTGGGAGATGACGAACCAGCACACCCATTGCGGTGGATGCTCGCAATGCATCGACCGGCGCTTTGCGGTGCTTGCCGCCAAGGCCGATCAGTATGACCCGGTGGATCACTACAAATTTGACGTGTTCACCCAGAGCCGCGATGCCCAGGACCAGAAGAAAAATGTCGACAAGATCATGGCAGCGGCCTATCTGGAGCGCGCTAACCAGGTGCGAAACCTGACCGATGTCGCGCAGTTTGTCAGCAGCTACCCCGATGTGGGGCGGGTTTTCAAATTCCTGGGCGGTGACACAGCTCAAGTCGCTCAGCGTGTGTTTGATCTCTACAAGCGGCACGCCAATGAGGTAATGGGGGCGTTGGACGAACTGCTCAGTCGGCACCGCACCGCCATCCGCGAACGGACACTGCCCGGCGATAGCCTGGTTCGGACAGCCTACGAGTCCGGCTCGGTGGTCTCCATGCCCACCGTGGTGTCGGCCGAAAAGCTGCCGGACAACCTCTTCCGAAAACGCGGCAACGTCTGGGAGGCACGTTTTCAAGGACGAGGGCGACACCCGATCCTGATCCAAGGCGTCGACAAGGGGGCTGAATACATCAACCTGTTGCTGGCGTTCCCGGATCGTGAGACATCGGTCTATGAGATCGTCTGCGGCTATGCGCTGGGCGTCGCCGACCGGGTTAATTCCGGGCTAGAGCACGATGACATCGAAGATGGATTTCAGGTGACGACCGGAGCGCCACTAGGCGACGCGGGAGTCGTTATGGACAGGAAAGCTGTCGAGCAGTATCGCGCCACGTATCAATCGCTTGTCACCGAGAAAGCGGAAGCCGAGGAGGATGGTGATCACCAGCGTGTGGAGGAGATCGAGGACGAGATGGCGCAGATTGCCGATGAAATCACTGCAGGTGTTGGCAAGGGCGGCAAGCTCCGCAAGGCTGGCGACAAGCGGAAGAATGTCCGCGACGCGTTCCGCAATGCTGTCAACCGGGCAATCGCGGCCATCGGGAAGTACGATAAGCCGCTGGCCGAGCACCTGAAGGCTAGCATCAAGCACGGCAATGAGGTGGTCTATCGTCCAGGAGCGCCAATCGTCTGGGATGTGCGGCCTATGGGGCTGGAAGTACTGGGTGATGCTGAAAGAGTTCTCTAGAAGCAGTTTTTCACCAAAATTTAATCCAATCACATAGTCCCGAGAATGGTCAAAAAACCGGAGCCACCTACCGCCACAACTCCTGCAATGGCGCCGGCGGAAGGCGAGCGCCGAGCTCTTCGTGGATACGTCGGCCAGTACGAGCGCGCGGGCGCTGCCATCTATGCTTCGCTTGAGCGCGACGAGCTGCTTTGGATAGGAGTCGCCGACCGCAGCGCGGGCATTGCCGACGACCTGGTACTTGGCTTCGATGGATTGGTGGTTGGCCATCAGTTTAAGACGTCCCAGTTCCCTGGCCCCTTCAGGGTTGAGACGCTGTTTACTGGCGCCAACGGCTTATTGAAGCCCCTGGTTCATGCTTGGCGATGCCTGAGCAAGGTCAACCCAGGAAGCCGGGTCGAGATTCGCCTGGTTGTCAACGACTTTCCGTCGATTACTGACAAGCCAGGCGACGGCACGCCGCCCCACAGCGCGGCATTTCTTGAAGAGTTCCAGCAGCATCCAAATCGGCCGCTATCGGATTGGTACACGCCGGAATGGAGCCGACTGATTAACCACCTGCGCCGTGAAGCCGACTTGGGCGATGACGACTTCGAACAGTTCTTACACAGTCTCCGTGTGGTGTGCGGAGCTGCGGCCGACTTCATCCAGTCGCACAAGCTGAACGCCGAGCAGGCGCGGCAGGCATCCGAGATTGCCAGCGTACTGCCTAAACTGGTCGCGGATGCGCGCGACAAAGACAGATGGACGCGTGACGAGTTGCTTCGTGAGCTTGGCTGGCGCGATCCCGCTAAGACGCTGCTCATCCATCGGTTCCCGATCGGCGCCTATGTCCAGCGCAACCGCGACACTGAGGTCAAGCTGCTAGCCGCGCTGCATGCCGCCCATCAGGGCTATGTCTCACTCATAGGACCGCCTGGCTCCGGGAAATCCACTCTTCTGCAGGTTGCGCTGGCCACTGAAGCCAATGTCCGGTTCGTTCGCTACTTGGCGTACTTGCCAGGCGCTGCTCAAGGCGTAGGGCGCGGGGAGGCCGACAACTTCCTGACCGACGTCGGCACGCAGCTGCGCAAAAGCGGATTGTTTGGACTTCGTCTTCGCGATGACTCGCTGCATGAGCGCCGCGAACAGTTCGGCGTGATGGTGCGGCAGGCTGGTGAACGCTTCGACCGCGACGGGATCCGAACAATCATCGTCGTCGACGGGCTCGACCATGTGCCTCGCGAAGAGCGACCGACCAATTCGCTTCTGGGCGAGCTGCCTCTTCCCGCAGCCATCCCCAATGGGGTTGTGTTCGTGCTCGGCACGCAGCGACTGGATCTCGCAAATCTGAAGCCCGCCGTAAGAGAGCAAGCGGAGAAGAGCGAGCGACAGGTTCTCATGGGGCCTCTCGGCCGCGAGGAGGTCGCCCGGATGGCGGATGCGCTTGGCCTGCCTGCCGAGATTCCGAGATTGGATCTGAGCAATCTCACGCATGGCCACCCGTTGGCAACGCGTTACTTGATTCAGGCGCTACTGCACGCGGACGAAGCCGGACGTAAGCACCTTCTCAGCGGCGGCATGCCGTTCGACGGCGATATTGAGACCGTCTACACCGCTGCTTGGCGCGAGATCGCAAGCGATGTCGATGCCATGGACGTGCTGGGCTACATCGCTCGGGCGGAGGCACCCATTGACCTGCGGCTGCTGGAAACGATGGTCAAGGAGTCCGCGATTGAACGCGCGCTGATCGTTGCACGGCACCTGCTCCGCAGTTCATCCCAGGGGTGGAGCGTCTTCCACAACAGCTTTAGGTTATTCGTCATCGCTCAACCGCGAACCCGCCTCGGAACCGTCGACGCCGAATACTCGCAGCGCGTGTACCGCGACCTCGCCAAGTTGGCGAAAAACGCGCCGCCCGAATCGGCGCAGCACTGGCTTGAGCTGCGCTACCGCGCCCGTGCCGGCGACGGTGCCGATGTACTTGAACTAGCGATGCCCGCTCGCTTCAGGCAGCAACTGGCCGACGGGCGTTCAATCGCCGAGATCCATGCCGATATCCGCCTGGCTTTGCTGGCTGTGCGTGCAACGCACGACACGACCGCCTTCGCACGGCTGCTGCTGTGTCGTGACGAAGTTGGGCGGCGCGAAACAGCCCTTGAGTACGCCAACCAGCTTCCGTTGGCGATGCTGGCGGTCGGGGACATTGATGCAGCCCTTTCCTTCGTACAGTGCTTCCCCAGCCAGGGCTACGAGGTCGTCGACGCCATGGTGGCGCGAGGCGACTTCGAGCGCGCGAAGGAGCTGTTTGAAAGCCTCGAGCCACTGTCGCAGCTCCATACGTCCAAGTTCCAGAACCACGGGCACGACCACAACATCAAGGAATTCGAAAGGTGGGCAAGGCGCGCCGTCCACTTCCGAGACACTGAGCAGATCCAAACAGCGATTGACCACCTCGCCGCAGAGGGGCTGCGCCAGCCCGAGAAGGTGGATCCAGAAACTGTCGTCGCGCTACGCCAGCATCTGAGGAGGGAAGCAGCCAAGGCAATGCTTCTTCAGAAGGTTGACGCCGATCCACGAGAACTCTGCAGCAAGCTCGGGGTAGCCGACGAAGACAAGCCGTCTGTGATGGTTCATGCAGGGCTTGCGGCAAATCGGCGCGGCGAAGCAGTGCAAGCGCTTGCCCTGTTTGATGCCGCTGCCGCCCTTCCTGGCTTCGGAGAGGTGCCCAACGGCTACCGGCGCCGGATGGCACTGA
The DNA here is from genome assembly GCA_021737945.1 of Polynucleobacter sp. Taxonomy (GTDB): domain Bacteria; phylum Pseudomonadota; class Gammaproteobacteria; order Burkholderiales; family Burkholderiaceae_D; genus Pernthalerella. The sequence goes on along the minus strand of JAIPCX010000001.1, from coordinate 100,094 downwards.
TTGCATTCGAAGCTGGTCGTCATGACCTAGCCGAGGCTCTGTTCGCCAAGTTGGTCGCACCGATGATCTCCATGTGCGACGAAGAGACGGACTTGGCTGGGCTGGGTGATCTGGTCGGCGCGGTGATGCATCACGCGAGGCTTTGCACCCTGCTCAATAAGCCGCTGCCGAGCGCGATACCGTCGAAGCACAGCTTCCTTCACCCGTTCCAGCAGCACGCCTCGACGATAGGCGTGCTACTAGGTCGCGTCGCGGTCGACAACGTAACCGTGCCGGCTGGCAGCATCCAGGACGAAGCCCGCGTTGCCCTTGGGTACGTCCTACGTCTGACATCACAAGGCGGCAGCGAGTCATATCGTATTCAGCAAGCCTTCAAAGCTGTCCCCGTGCTCGCGCAAGCGCTGCTGAGGCTTGGCGCAAAGTGTGGCGAGGATGAGTACCGCGCAGTACTTCGACAAGTTGACGCCGCAATCGCCTCATCGACGCAGGGGGGTACTGCGTACCTGCGACGTAGACTGGCCGTCGATGCGTATCGGGTTGACGGCGACAGGGTGGCGGCCGTCGACCGGCTCAACGCCCTCGTGGCAGAGCTTCAAGAGAGCACGCCAAGCGAGCAGATCGACGGGTTGGCGGATTTGGCCATCGCGTTGGCTACGGTCGGGGACTTAGAGCGGGCGAAACAGTTGCTGGCGATGGTTCCCGAGCAATGCCTTGGGTACGCTTTGGCTCCCAAAAAAGACCCGCAGTACGCAATCTGGCGAGACATCCTGGTCCTCGCGAACGCCGCCGATCCGGAGAACCGTGTCAAGCGGGTCTCAAACTTGATGCGTCAGGTCGGCGGCATGGCCGAAACGGAAGGGTCGTCGGCTGCGCATCGCCTGACGATGTCGCTAATTGAGGAAGCGATGCAGGTCGGACCTCGCTTCGGCTTCGAGGTGTCAAAGACACTGGCGGATTGGCATTTGATTGGCTGGCCGAACCGTGTCGACCTGCTTATGACGGGGATGGTCCGGCGAAGCCCTGAACTCGTCTGGGCCTGCGCGACCGTCTGGTGCGGGCTGTGCCTGCCGTTCTACATGGAACCGTACTACCGGGACCCGTACCACGTCGGCGACTTCATCGACGGTGCCGCCGATGCTGCAGGCCCTGGACAGATCGAACCGCTCGCGCTGATGCTTTTGGGGGTAATCCAGGTAGCCAGCAGGGCACACGAAAGGGTCGGACTACTCCAGCGCCTTCGCACTGCTGCCGTAAAACATGGGTTTTCGTCAGTCGAGCTCGACACCGCCGTAGCCCGCTGGACGTCAGAAGCGCCGGAACCTCGACACTCGTCCACGCCCAGCAAGTACGACTCGGACGCCACTCTGGAAGAGCTTGAGCGCGCGTTCGAAGCGGATGGCGACGAACTGAACTACAACGCACCGCACCGCTTCAGGGATCTGGCTGAGGCAGCTCCGCTTGATCTGGCGGGGAGGATGTTTGAGCGCTGGCAGGTCTTGCAGGACAACGCGCGCTGTCGTTTCCTGATGGTGAAGCGGCTTGCTTTGGCGGGTGAGGTCGAGTACGCCAACAAGCTGATGCAAGGCTATGAGACAAGCAAGGATCCCTGGAGCTCCTGGAGCCAGTGGATGGGTGGCGGCAAGTTCTTCTACTTTGAGGCGAAGAAACTTTTGCTGGGGCCATCCACATGCCCCGCTGCCTTCGAGAACATCGTCGATTCAGTGACGGCGGGACAGGAGAACACCCAGTCGCTGCTGACAGAACTGGATTCGATACTGCCGGTAATCAGCGCGGCGCCGGATTGGCCGGCCATCTGGTCACTGCTTGAGGAGCAGATAGCCTGCACTCGCGAGTTCCAGTTGGGGCAGCCCTTCAAGCCGAGCGAGCTACCGCTCAGCGACACGGAACTTCTGGAGGATTTGCTGCACTTTGCCTATCGGCTCCCGGTTGCAGAAGTTCAGCGACACGCACGCAATTGCACGCTGAGCTTGGCAAGGCAAGCCGGTCTCGGTGAGTCGTTGTTCAAGTCCCTTATGCAACGACTTATGGCCGACGAGTTAGATGCCCCCTTGCAGGCGCTCGGAACGCTGCTGGCTGCTGACAGCGCGGACCCTGCACCCGAGTTGGGCAGCGCTGTGGCTGCGTTGGTCAGTCACCGTGACATCGCGGTGGCAGAGTCAGCCGCGCTCTTGTCGCACCGGTGGGGGCTGGCTGTTCACTTGGACGCAATACCGCTGCCGCTCTTCTATCGTCTCGAACTCGAATACCCGCCAGAGAGCGAGGAGGCATTCACGGACGAGAGAACCGGTGCAATGCGCGTCGAGTCGCCTCTTGGCTGGACCGAGATGTTGCGCTCGACGGCACATCACATTGCGAAGGCGGCAGGCATTGAGGAGATGACAGTTCGCCGACGCGCGGCGATGTTCATTCAGGATTGGGGGGGACTTGAGGGATTCGGGCCCTCTGGCGTCAAAAGGCTTGAGGGTCAGCTCCGCGTCCTCGACATGCAGATCACTTATCTAAAGCCCCATGCCTACATTGCCATTACTGCCCTTCGCCACGTCGCGGGAGAATTGCGGCTGGCCGGCAAGCTGAACATCCGCGACAGGCCTACTTTGTTGGAGCATTTGGGTTTCCCGCTTCCACCTCGACCGCTGCAGCTCCCACAGGCACGCCCGGAATGGATTCGACTGCCGCTGATTGATCGAAGTGCCGGTTGGGCCGAGCAACAGCGGAAGTGGGTTGAGGAAGTCGACGGCGACGTTGCGCCCTTCCCGGCACACCGAGACGGTCAGGTCGTAGCCGAGGTGTCGCGCTTCAAGATTTTCAAGCCGCGTCTGTCGGAATACCGTCTCACCCGTTTTAGAGCACCCTTGGCACAGACCAACGGCGAAGACTTCGACGACTGCTATGCCAGGCTGCCGATCGCTGTTTGGCTAGGCCACTACGTCCCACTTGACAATCAATTGGCGCCAACGCTGGTAAGACGAGTCGTTTGCTCTGTGGACATGGGCTTTGACGCAGCAGCCTATCCGTTCGCGTTGTGTCCGAACTGGGTGAGGAGGCTTCAATGGCGCGCACATGACGAAGAACCGAACGTTTTTCTCGACGCCAGCGGAGCCCTGGTCGCAAAGCTCTATTGGTGGCGTGACGCCGGCCCAGTTGATATCGACGCGGAGTCTCTGTGGGGTGAAGGTTGCTACCTCGTTTTGACACCAGCAGGCCTCCAACAGTTCACGTCTACCCGTGAGATGGTGACCCTGGCAATCCACGTGTTCGCAAGCAGGCAGAGCAATCAGCAAAGTAGCGACGGGAAAATTTCGCTCAAGACGGCGAAGAATGGATATTCCGTCTGAGTGTGCGCAAATTGAGAGGCCTGATCCTTGTTGAGTACGACAGGTCTTGCTGTCGCCTAGTGGCGTGTGGTCCGATTTTTGTCTAGGTCGCCAACGAAAGGCGGCTTCCAAGACGAACATGGAGCCGTAAACCCGCGTCATTGCTGGTTCCGGCGCGGCGGCGTCCTTCGCAGAAACAGAGAATGTGCGGGAAGAGAGAATGGGAAACCGCCCCAAACGGCGTAATCCGGGGCGGTGGCGTCCGCCGCAGTAAGGCCCGAACCTGCGCTAACACTGGGGGAGACGGGCGAAAAAAAACCAACCGAGAACGGTTGGTTTTCTGAAAATTGGTGGAGGCGGCGGGAATCGAACCCGCGTCCAAAAGTCCTCTACAGACAGTTCTACATACTTAGTGTTGTCGTTTGAATTTAATCTTGCTGACGCGGACACACACGCTGCAGCAAAACGAGTCACCTAAATTTAACGTTGTGCCAAGTGACCCGACGCAACGCGATTCGCTGTGAATGACTCTACCGCTGTTGCCAGCCCGCCCCAGCGACAAGACGGTGTAGAGCTAAGAAGTTATTAAGTTCTCAGGGGTTTACGCTGCGAGAGCGTAATTTTCTTCGTTTGCATTTAAGCAATTCCGGTTGGATTTACGAGGTGACCAGCCCTCGGTATGCCCTGCGCTGCTTTGCAACCCCTGTCGAAACCAGGTCGCCCCCAATAACAGGATCGTCATTGTAGACTTCATCTATGGGCGGAGCGAGAAATTTCAAGAGCGTGTGATTAAAGTCACTAAATCAAGTGGGTGAGCGGCAATGATGTCTGCCAACCAATCAGCAGGTTCGGTGTGGCCACAATATCCCCAAGCTGCTGCAATGGTGGGCATGCCTGCGGCTTTGCCTGCTTGAATATCACGCAAGTCATCGCCAACGTACCAACACTCTTGTGGCGCTAATTGCAATTGACGTGCTGCTTCGAACAAAGGTTCAGGATGAGGTTTTGCATGCGGAGTTGTGTCGCCCGAGATAACGCAAGCGGCATGTTGTAATCCAATTTTTGGAACGAGCGCATCGGTATACAGCGCGGGTTTATTCGTCACTATGCCCCACTGCATTCCACGCTGAGTAATTTCTGCAAGCAATTGATTGATGCCATCAAACAGGACTGTGCTATCAGCAATGGCGGCTGCGTAGTTCGCTAAAAATTCAGTTCGCATGTCATCGTACGAAGCATGGCTAGGTGCTATGTCGAACGCGGCGCCAATCAAACCACGAGCACCGGCAGAAGCGAGTGGACGTAGTATCTCGAAAGGTGTTTCATCGAGCGCACGATCAGTGCGCATTTTATTCACAGCCGCTGCAAGATCGGGGGCGGTGTCAGCTAGAGTGCCATCAAGATCAAATAATAAAGCGCGTGGCAATGATGGTAGCATAGACATAGTTACGGTGATCAGTTGGGTTTACTGCAAGCCATCAAATAATTGACGTCGGTATCGTGATTGAGCGAGTAAATTTTTGTGAGTGGGTTGTAGGTCATACCTTTGAGAGTCTGCACTTCAATATTGGCGTTTCGAGCAAATTGCGATAGCTCGGCAGGCTTAATGAATTTTGCATAATCATGTGTGCCGCGGGGTAGCAGACGCAGCACGTACTCGGCACCAATGATGGCAAACAGGTAGGATTTTGGATTGCGATTTAAGGTCGAAAAAAATAATCGACCACCGGGTTTAACTAATGTCGCGCAGGCTTGAACGATGGCAGATGGATCGGGCACGTGTTCTAGCATTTCCATACACGTGACGACATCGTATTGACCCGCTTCGCGAGCGGCTAATGCTTCAGCAGCAATCAGTTCGTAGTTGACCTGTACTCCTGATTCAAGGCTGTGAAGTTCGGCGACTTTGAGAGCTTTTTCAGAGAGATCAATACCTTTGACATTCGCCCCTTTTTTTGCAATTGCTTCTGTCAGGATGCCGCCGCCGCAGCCAACATCTAAAACGCGCTTTCCGGCGAGAGGTACAAGCGCATTAATCCATTCCAGTCGGAGTGGGTTGATTTCATGCAGGGGACGAAATTCAGACGTGGGATCCCACCACCGGTGAGCTAATTCGCTGAATTTTTGTAGTTCGAGAGGGTCGGCGTTCATAACCATCATGATAGCTGAAACCAGCCATGTGCCTGCGACGCCCAATAAAAAGCCCCCGCGTGCGGGGGCTTAGTGCAGCGCCTACGTAATAAATGTTAAGTACTTATTTCTTACGTGAGCCGACGACTTCAACTTCGACGCGGCGATTTTTTGCGCGACCGTCACGTGTTTTGTTGCTGGCTACTGGACTACCTTCGCCTTTACCAGCGGTGAAGATGCGATCTGCAGGAATGCCTTTGGATACTAGGAAGGCTTTTACGGCATTAGCACGACGCAGGGAAAGTTTGATGTTGTAGGCGTCGGATCCTGTCGCATCGGTATGACCGGTAGCGACTACGACTTCGATATCTATACCCTGAAGCTTAGAAGCCAAATCATTCAGCTTGGTTTTGCCAGCAGGCTTGAGTACTGATTTATCAAAATCGAAGAAGGTATCGGCTTCGAACGTAATTTTTTCTGAAGATGGAACGGCGACAGCTGCGACTGGAGCTACAGCTACAGCTGGAGCTGCGGCATCTGCTACAGGTCCGGGTGACGTATCGACATACGGCGCTGGTGCAGGTGCTGGTAGCGGTGTTACCAAGGGTATGGCGGCTTTTTTAAGCATGCCATCACAACCTTCAACGGCATCAGCAGGTGTCCAGAACCCAGTGTGCCAGCATAGGCCAAAGTTGCTTTTGACCACGCCGTTCTGAGAATCGGTTAAATATCCTTTTTTGGGGGCCGCGTCTGCGGCGAAGACAAGTGCGCTCACTGAGGAGAGCGCTAGAAGGATGGCTAAATTGCGCAAAGTGCGTTTCATTTTGGTTCCCGTGTTAGTTGAGCTGTATTCGTCGGGGGCAGCTAAAAGTAGAGAATGCTGGTCCATTTCCCGAACTAGACCATAATTTTACTGCTATTTATTAGCATTAGCCCAAGAAGTCTGCCAATTTAGTGAGTTATTGACACTGACAAAAAAAACAACAAACCCACTCTGAAATGACTTTAGGCTCCAAACAATGATCCTCAGGACAAGTTTTGCCAGACTACTTAGGTGACTCGCAAACAACTTTTGCTTGGAGTAGAGGGGATTATTCCCTGGCTCGGTGGGTTACAACTGCTATCTCTACGCGTCGATTCATGGCGCGTCCTGTCTCGCTTGAATTGCTTGCTATGGGTTGTGAGCCGCCGCGTCCTTCCGTAAAGATTTTTTCGTTGGGTATGCCTTTGTTGTTGAGATAGTCAGCCACGGCTCTGGCGCGTTTTTCAGAAAGTAGTTGGTTATATGTCTGGGTACCTAGTGAGTCTGTGTGGCCTAAAGCCACCACAACCTGAACAACGCCATCCATTAACCGTGCAGCGAGTAAATCCAGTCTTTGCTTTCCCTCATTTTTTAGGGCTGTTTTATCAAAATCAAAGAGGGTTTCAGTATCAAAGCTAATTTTTTCAGAGGCCTCGTATGTGCTCGTTGAAACAATCGCTTGCTCTGGAACTACGTCGGTTTCTGTTGGCGATGTGGCTAATTCTTCGGGTGCTTCAGCGGGTGAGGTCACCGGCAATGCCTTGGCCATGACTCCATCACAGCCGACTAGATTGGCTAAAGCGGGGGTCCAGATACCTGCGCGCCAACAGTCGCCTGCGCTGCCTCGAATTGCGTTTCCAGCCGAGTCGGTCAAATAAGCTCCGCTGTTGCTGTTATCAGGAGGTGAAGTGATTACATCATCTGCAGATGCACTCGCTAGAGTGAATGAAATCAGTATCAGAAAGATATTTGAACGCTGGCCCATGGGTAGGTCTCCTTGCTGTGTGCGTGCTGAGCGAAATTGCAATTCGATTAGTCTGACACTCGCAGACAGGAGGGTTTTGGTGCTAATCAAACGCTGGATAGGGGGTTCGTAATCTGGGTGCGGGATAGGTTAGTTTTAGTTGCGGTCAGCCTTCTTTAAGAGGGGTCCGCGTGGTAAAATTTCGTGTTCTGAAAAGAGCAGTTGCGACTGCTCAATATCGCTATTGAAACCATACGATTTTCCTTGTGTTTTCATGAAATAGTCCGTTCAAATTTCTTAAATTATCAGCCTGCCAATGGATCAGTTCGCCAAAGAGACCATCCCGATTTCCCTCGAAGAAGAGATGCGCAAGAGTTATCTCGATTACGCCATGAGCGTGATCGTCGGTCGCGCATTACCTGATGTGAGGGATGGACTCAAGCCAGTACATCGCCGCGTATTGTTCGCGATGCATGAAACTAACAATGTTTGGAATCGCCCTCACGTCAAATGTGCGCGTGTGGTGGGCGAGGTCATGGGTAAGTATCACCCACATGGCGATCAGGCGATTTACGACACGCTAGTGCGTATGGCGCAGGATTTTTCTTTGCGTTACACGCTGGTCGATGGGCAGGGAAATTTCGGATCGATTGATGGTGATAACGCTGCTGCGATGCGTTACACCGAGTGTCGTCTCGATAAAATTGCCAGTGAGTTGCTGGCCGATATCGACAAAGATACCGTTGATTTTGTGCCCAATTACGATGGCAAAGAAAAAGAGCCTTCCGTATTACCTACTCGCATACCGAATCTGCTAATCAACGGTTCTTCTGGTATTGCCGTTGGTATGGCAACGAACATCCCGCCTCACAACATTACCGAAGTCATTAACGGTGCTTTGCATGTATTGCAGACGCCTCAGTGCACCGTCGATGAATTGATAGAAATCATTCCTGCACCAGATTTCCCTACAGCCGGAATTATCTACGGCGTGTCAGGAGTGCGTGATGGTTATCGCACCGGTCGTGGTCGCGTTGTGATGCGCGCTCGTACGCATTTCGAAGATTTACGTGATAACCGCTCTTCTATCATCGTGGATGAGTTGCCTTATCAGGTCAATAAAAAATCGTTACTTGAGCGCATAGCTGAGATTGTTCGCGATAAAAAATTAGACGGCATCTCTGATATCCGTGATGAATCCGATAAATCAGGCATGCGCGTTGTTATCGAGCTTAAGCGTGGTGAAGTTGCGGAAGTAGTTCTAAACAATCTGTACAAGCAGACGCAATTACAAGACACCTTTGGCATGAACATGGTGGCGTTGGTTGATGGGCAGCCTAAGCTCTTGAACCTGAAGCAGATGCTGGAATGCTTCTTGTCGCATAGACGCGAAGTTGTCACGCGCCGTACGGTTTTTGAATTACGCAAAGCGCGTGATCGTGGTCATGTGTTGGAAGGTCTGGCTGTAGCGCTAGCGAACATTGATGAATTCATCGCGCTAATCAAAGCTGCTCCGACTCCGCCAGTAGCTAAGGCTGAGCTGATGGCGCGTTCATGGGATTCATCGCTGGTGCGTGAAATGCTCGCGCGTACGGGAGCAGAAAATGCTGGCGGCATTGAATCCTTCCGTCCTGAAAATCTGCCACGTCATTATGGTTTGCAATCCGATGGCATGTACAAATTGTCGGATGATCAGGCGCAGGAAATTTTGCAGATGCGTCTGCAACGCTTAACCGGTCTTGAACAAGATAAGATCGTTAACGAATACAAAGAAGTGATGGAGCATATTGCTGATTTACTCGATATTCTCGGTCGCCCAGATCGGGTCACGACGATCATCAGCGATGAGCTGATCGCTGCTCGTAATGAGTACGGTGAGGGCAATAAAGATAAGCGTCGCTCGACCATAGAAATCAACGCGACTGATTTGGGTACGGAAGATTTGATTACACCTCAGGATATGGTGGTTACGCTTTCGCATTCGGGTTACATGAAATCGCAACCCTTGTCGGAGTACCGTGCGCAAAAACGCGGCGGTCGTGGCAAGCAGGCAGCGGGCACTAAAGATGACGATTGGATCGAGCAGCTCTTTATTGCGAATACCCATGACTACATTCTTTGCTTCTCAAATCGTGGCCGTATGTACTGGCTCAAAGTTTGGGAAGTGCCGCAGGGCTCCCGTACTTCTCGCGGTAAGCCAATTGTGAATATGTTCCCGCTCCAAGAAGGCGAGAAAGTCACAGTAGTGTTGCCATTATTTGGTGAAGACAGCAAATTCCCTGAAGATCGTTATGTATTTATGGCGACTTCACACGGTGTGGTTAAAAAGACCTCACTATCTGATTTTAGTAATCCACGTAAGGCGGGAATTATTGCCGTTGATTTGGATGACGGAGATTTCTTGATCGGTGCCTCGTTGACGAATGGTGGCAATGACGTGATGCTGTTCTCTGATGCGGGTAAAGCGGTTCGTTTTGATGAAAGCGATGTTCGTCCTATGGGCCGTACAGCGCGCGGCGTGCGCGGTATGAATCTCGACGAAGGTCAGCTCGTAATCGCAATGTTGGTAGCGCAGACTGAGCAGCAATCTGTGTTGACAGCGACTGAAAATGGATACGGCAAGCGCACGCCTATTACGGAATACACGCGTCATGGTCGTGGTACCAAAGGCATGATTGCGATTCAAACAAGCGAGCGCAACGGCAAAGTCGTGGCGGCTACGTTAGTTGAATCGACCGATGAAATCATGATGATTACGACCGGTGGTGTGTTGATTCGTACGCGTGTATCAGAGATTCGTGAAATGGGTCGTGCCACGCAGGGCGTGACTCTGATTGCGGTTGAAGATGGAACGCGATTATCTGGACTTCAGCGAATAGCCGAAAGTGATGCAGAAGACGTAGTTTCGGATGACGCGGTTTCAGGCGACGCAGTTTCGGGCGAGGATGACGCAGGCTGATCTGCCTATCCTTAGCACCTGTTGGCGATAGTTGACTGTACCTTATCGGCGATGAAAAAAACAAAGGCAACCAGCCATGAGTGATGACAAACTCAAACCTTTGCGTGAACAGATTGATGCTCTGGATGCGCAATTACTGACCCTGCTGAATGAGCGCGCAAAAGTCGCTCAGCAGGTTGGTCACGTTAAGGCAGAAACCAATGCGCCGGTATTTCGGCCTGAGCGCGAAGCACAAGTCTTGGCGCGCGTGGCGAAAAATAATCCTGGACCGTTACATTCTTCCGATTTGCAATCCATTTTTCGTGAAGTGATGTCGGCGTGCCGTGCACTTGAAAATCGCGTTACGGTTGCTTTTCTTGGCCCAGTCGGCACCTACAGCGAGCAAGCAGTGTGGCAGCAATTCGGTCAGGCAGTCACTGAATTACCGTGCATATCGATTGACGAAGTATTTCGTTCGGTAGAGGCAGGTACGGCAGAATTTGGTGTGGTGCCGGTAGAAAACTCTACCGAAGGCACTATCAATCGCACACTCGATTTATTGTTGCAAACAACCTTGACCATTAGCGGTGAAGTCGCTTTGCCAGTTCATCATAGTTTGATGACACGCACGGGTAGCATGCAAGGCATTAAGCGCATTTGCGCTCATTCACAAGCATTAGCGCAGTGCCAATCGTGGTTGAATGAACATTACCCAACCATAGAACGCCAAGCGGTTGCGTCGAATGGTGAGGCCGCAAAAATTACGACTGATGATCACAGTGCTGCTGCTATCGCGGGTGAAATGGCGGCGAAGCGATATGGCTTATCAATTGTTCATGCGCACATACAAGATGATCCTCATAATCGCACGCGGTTTGTGGTGATTGGTCGATTGATTCCTTCAGCATGCGGAAAAGATCAAACCTCTATCGTTTTATCAGTACCGAATAAACCTGGTGCTGTGTATGAATTACTCGCGCCACTGGCGAAACATGGCGTATCAATGACGCGCTTTGAATCGCGTCCCGCCAGAACCGGTCGCTGGGATTATTACTTCTATGTCGATATTCAAGGTCATGCTAATGATCCGACGGTATCAAAGGCCTTAGCCGAGTTGCAGACGCAAGCAGCTTTTTTCAAGGTGTTGGGTTCGTACCCGCACGCTTCCTGATTTTTTCTTATTACTTATGAATTTCGGTCCTGATTACGTCCGTGCGATCGCTCCTTATCAGGGCGGCAAACCTATTTCGGAAGTCGCACGAGAGTTTGGTCTTGATGAGGCAACCATCGTCAAGCTGGCATCCAATGAAAATCCACTTGGGCTTCCGGAGAGCGCTCGGCAAGCGATGCTTGTCGCGTTGGCTGAATTAGCGCGCTACCCCGATTCAAATGGCTTTGATCTCAAAGGCACTATCAGCAAGAAATTTTCAGTGCCTACTGATTGGGTTACTTTAGGTAATGGTAGTAACGACATTCTTGAATTAGCCGCGCGTGCCTTAGTCGCGCCTGGGCAAGCGGTGGTGTACTCGGAATTTTCTTTTGCTGTGTATCCATTAGCAACGCAGGCAGTAGGGGCAAAGGCAATTGTGGTGCCTGCGGCGAATTACGGTCACGATTTGGATGCCATGCGCGCAGCCATTACGAACGAAACGCGACTTGTATTTGTAGCTAACCCAAATAATCCAACCGGCACATTCATAGCGGCTGAAAAGATTCATTCCTTTATTCAATCAGTACCATCGTCAGTGGTGGTGGTGTTGGATGAGGCATACACAGAATATCTCTCTGATGCGCAGCGCTATGATTCCTTGCAATGGGTAGCGCAGTACCCCAATCTGATTGTCTCCCGTAGTTTTTCTAAAGCCTATGGACTAGCTGGTTTACGCGTTGGTTTTGGTATTGCGCAGCCGGCGTTGACGGATTTGCTGAACCGTTTGCGTCAACCCTTTAACGTCAATTCTTTGGCTCAGGCAGCAGCGATTGCAGCATTAAATGATGCGGCGTATTTGAAAAAGAGTGCTGAAGTAAATGCGCAGGGTTATCAACAAATCACCTCGGCATTCGATATTATGAAGATCGAATACCTACCTTCGTCTGGAAATTTTGTGTTGTTTCGTGCTGGTCAAGATGACGGCGCTGGTGCTCGCGTGAATCTCGCTTTACTTAAAAAAGGCATCATCGTTCGCCCTGTAGGTAATTACGGTTTGCCGCAATGGCTGCGTGTATCGATAGGGCTACCGGAAGAAAACACTGCGTTTCTTACTGCCTTGCAGTCGATACTCGCCTGAGTGTGAATGAGCAAACGGTGAGCCAACACTATTCACTAAAAAAAATCTCCATTTTTGGGGTCGGCCTGATTGGCGGATCATTCGCGCTCGCGCTTAAGAACAAAGGTGTGGTGGCTGAGGTGATGGGTGTTGGTCGCCGACGCGAAACGCTAGAGCGCGCTAAATCACTGGGCTTAATCGATAGCATCGCTGAAACAATTCAAGACGCTGTTGCAGGTGCTGATCTTGTGCTTATCGCAGCTCCTGTTGCGCAGACAGGTTCGCTGCTCGCTGCTATCGCTCCGCATTTATCATTGGATACGGTGGTAACGGATGCGGGTAGCACTAAGTCGGATGTGGTGCTGGCTGCTAGGCATGCATTAGGTTCAAAGATTGCGCAGTTTGTACCAGCGCATCCAATTGCTGGTCGCGAGCAAAATGGTCCTGAAGCGGCACTCAGTAATTTGTATGTCGGTAAAAAAGTGATTCTCACTCCGCTGCAAGAAAACTTACCTTCAACCTTAGCGCGAGTTGCGAATGCATGGGAGCAGTGCGGCGCACTGATTCATCAACTCGATGCAGCTGAACACGATGCCGTGTTTGCAGCCGTGAGTCACTTGCCACATTTATTAGCGTATGCATTGGTTGATGACATTGCTGCGCGATCCAACGCTGAGACACTTTTTCAATATGCCGCGAGTGGTTTCCGCGATTTCACACGAATTGCTGGTTCATCGCCTGAAATGTGGCGTGATATTGCCTTGGCTAATCGTCCTGCACTACTGAACGAATTAGATTCCTACATTGCTCAGGTAACGCATTTGCGGGAAGTATTAGCCCAACAAGAGGCCCCTGGCTTAGAAGCAATTTTTGCGCGCGCGCGTGATGCGCGGCAGAGCTGGATTGCGGCGATTGAAGCAGCAGAACAGCCGCGACCACACGAGCAAGGTGGAGACTAATTTATGAAACATTATCCGCATCACCTTGATCTTAAAATGGCTGCAGCGGCGCGCGGCACGGTGCGTTTGCCGGGCTCAAAAAGTATTTCAAATCGCACCTTATTGCTTGCGGCAATGGCGCGAGGAACCACTGTGATTAAATCGCTGTTAGCGTCTGACGACACGCATGTCATGTTGATGGCGTTGCAAAAACTCGGCGTGCACTGGCAGCAGCATGGTGAGAGCCAAGATTATTCTGTCGTGGGTGCGGGCGGAGCATTTCCGATTCATTCAGCTGACTTGTTTATGGGGAATGCTGGTACGGCCATTCGTCCATTAACGGCGGCGTTGGCGGCAATGGGCGGCGATTACACTATTCACGGTGTGGCGCGTATGCATGAGCGACCGATTGGTGATTTAGTTGATGCGCTGAATCTCGCTGGTGCTCGTATTAATTACACAGGAAATCCGGGCTTCCCACCATTGCATATACAACGCGGTAATTTGCATCCAGAAAAATTGCAAGTACGTGGCAATGTATCGAGCCAGTTTTTAACAGCGCTGCTGATGGCTTCTCCATTGATTGCGCGCGATAAAGCGCTGCGCATTGAAGTCATAGGCGAGTTGATTTCCAAACCCTATATAGAAATCACCTTGAATTTAATGGAGCGGTTTGGTGTAAAGCCAGAACGTGAGGGTTGGTCTGCATTCACTATTCAACCAGGGCAGCAGTACCAAAGCCCCGGAGTCATTCATGTTGAAGGCGATGCATCGTCAGCGTCGTACTTTCTGGCAGCCGGTGCGATTGCTGGTGGCCCTGTGCGAGTTGAAGGCGTGGGTAAATCGAGTATTCAGGGTGATGTGCGCTTTGTCGAAGCGCTTGAGCAAATGGGCGCCACCATCACCATGGGCGAGAATTGGATAGAGGCCAGTTCGAACGGTGTGCTGAAAGCGATTGATGCTGATTTTAATCACATTCCCGATGCCGCGATGACGATTGCAGTTGCTGCACTCTATGCAGACGGTACTAGTACGCTGCGCAATATCGCTAGTTGGCGCGTCAAAGAAACCGATCGTCTAAGTGCGATGGCCACAGAACTCCGCAAGCTGGGTGCGCTGATCGAAGAGGGCGAAGATTATCTTCGTGTTACACCGCCCATCGTACTTGATCGAGCAACCATCGATACCTATGACGACCATCGTATGGCGATGTGTTTTTCGCTGGCGACCTTAACCGGTGCCGCACGCGAGGGAACGCAGGTGCGCATTAACGATCCGAAGTGCGTGGCAAAGACATTCCCCGATTATTTCGATGCGCTGGCCAGTATTGTTCAGCGGAGCTAAAACATCGTGTCCACTATTCCCGTCATCACTATTGATGGTCCTACGGCTTCTGGCAAAGGCACCGTCGCCAGCCGAGTTGCAAGTCATTTAGGTTTTGGTCTGCTTGATTCAGGTGCGCTATATCGACTTACCGCCCTCTCAGCACTTGATGCAAGCATCGAATTAACGGATGAGTCTGCATTGGCCGGGCTAGCTGCCAAACTCGATATTCATTTTGAAGGTGAGCGCATACTGCTCTCAGGTCGCGAAGTTTCCAATGACATCCGTGCCGAAGCGGTCGGTGTGGCTGCTTCAAAAATTGCTACTTTGGCTAAAGTGCGCAGTGCTTTGGTGACGCTGCAGCACGATTTTCGTCGTATGCCGGGTTTGGTAGCTGATGGTCGCGACATGGGGACCGTGATTTTTCCTGATGCCCTCCTCAAGGTCTTCCTTACAGCGAGCGTCGAGGCGCGCGCCGAAAGGCGCTATAAGCAATTGATTGACAAAGGTTTTTCTGCTAGTATAGTCGACCTTTTGCAGGATTTGCGAGAGCGTGACGAGCGAGATACTCAGCGCGTCATTGCACCGCTAAAACCAGCTGAAGGCGCAAAGCTGCTCGATACATCTCATATGAGTATTGATCAGGCAGTTGAGCAGGTGCTGGGTTGGTATCACTCCGCACCCTGAAGTAAGAAGTCGTCGTTGATGTTCTGGCGCCTCGCTGTGCGCAATGCTCGGCAAGGTATCTGACAACCTAACCCATACGCGGCAATTCCGCTGTGTTTGGATAACCTTTCTAAATTATGTCTATAGCTACCCAATCCCCCGCATCCTCCGGCATGGAAAGTTTTGCCGCTCTATTTGAAGAATCTTTGTCGCGCCAGGATATGCGTTCGGGCGAGGTCATTTCGGCGGAAGTTGTTCGCCTTGACCACAACTTTGTGATCGTTAACGCCGGACTGAAGTCCGAAGCGTTTATACCGATCGAAGAATTCAAAAACGATAATGGCGAGCTCGAAGTCAACATTGGTGATTTCGTCAGCGTTGCTATCGAGTCTCTCGAAAATGGTTTCGGTGACACCATACTGTCGCGTGACAAAGCTAAACGTCTCGCATCCTGGCTCTCGCTCGAAAAAGCGATGGAGTCTGGCGAGTTGGTTACTGGTACTGTCAGCGGTAAAGTTAAAGGTGGTCTGACT
The DNA here is from genome assembly GCA_021737945.1 of Polynucleobacter sp. GTDB lineage: Bacteria > Pseudomonadota > Gammaproteobacteria > Burkholderiales > Burkholderiaceae_D > Pernthalerella. The sequence continues at coordinate 84,198 of JAIPCX010000001.1, read as the reverse complement.
GTTCTTACGAACGGTATTCGTGCATTCCTTCCTGGTTCGCTGGTTGATACGCGCCCAGTGAAAGACACTACGCCTTTCGAAGGCAAGACCATGGAGTTCCGTGTCATCAAGCTGGACCGTAAACGTAATAACGTTGTGTTGTCACGTCGTGCAGTGATCGAAGCCTCTATGGGTGAAGAGCGCGCGAAACTGATGGAGACGTTGAAAGAAGGCACCATCGTTACCGGCGTTGTTAAGAACATCACTGATTACGGCGCATTCGTTGATCTGGGTGGTATCGATGGTCTGTTGCACATCACGGATTTGGCATGGCGTCGTGTGCGTCATCCTTCTGAAGTGCTCGCAGTCGGTCAAGAGATCACCGCTAAAGTGCTCAAGTACGATCAAGAAAAAAATCGCGTTTCGCTGGGTGTTAAACAGTTGGGTGATGATCCTTGGACAGGCTTGGCACGTCGCTACCCACAAAGCACGCGTTTATTCGGCAAGGTAACTAACCTGACCGACTACGGCGCATTCGTGGAAGTCGAACAAGGTATCGAAGGTCTGGTGCACGTTTCTGAGATGGATTGGACGAACAAAAACGTCGCTCCTTCAAAAGTTGTGCAGCTGGGCGATGAAGTTGAAGTTATGGTTCTGGAGATTGACGAAGAGCGTCGTCGTATCAGCCTCGGCATGAAACAGTGCAAGGCGAATCCTTGGGATGATTTCGCTATCTCCCACAAGAAGGGTGACAAAGTATCTGGCGCGATCAAATCGATCACAGATTTCGGTGTCTTCATTGGTTTGGCAGGCAACATCGATGGTCTGGTTCATTTGTCCGATTTGTCATGGACTGAAACTGGCGAAGAAGCTGTGCGTCGTTTCAAAAAGGGCGATGATCTGGAAGCCGTTGTGTTGGCTATCGACGTTGAGCGCGAGCGCGTTTCGCTCGGCGTAAAACAACTCGAAGGTGATCCGTTCAATAACTACTGCGCTATGAATGACAAAGGCGCATTGGTGACCGGTGTCGTTAAGTCGGTTGAGCCTAAGGGCGCTGTAATTCAGTTGTCCGAAGAAGTCGAAGGCTATCTGCGTGCTTCCGAGATTTCTCGTGACCGCGTGGAAGATGCCGGTACTCACTTAAAAGTGGGTGACGAGATCGAGACCATGATTCTGAACGTCGATCGCAAGGCACGCGGTATTCAACTGTCGATCAAAGCGAAAGACAGTGCTGATACTCAAGAAGCCATGCAAAAAATTACGACAGATACGTCAGCTTCGTCGGGTACAACCAGTCTCGGCGCACTGCTGAAAGCCAAGCTAGACAATAAATCCTGATAGGAATCACTCTGATGACAAAATCGGAGCTGATTGCCCGTTTGGCCGAGCGTTATCCGCAACTGGTTGCCAAAGATGCGGATTTCGCTGTCAAGACCTTGCTTGATGCGATGACCGATGCGCTCTCTGCTGGGCAGCGCATCGAGATTCGTGGCTTTGGCAGTTTTGCATTGAATAGTCGTCCGCCAAGGATAGGCCGTAATCCCAAGTCGGGTGATACGGTGATGGTTCCTGAAAAACGGGTTCCTCACTTTAAGCCGGGCAAGGAATTACGGGAGCGGGTTGATGCTATGGTCGGTCAACCCATCAAGGACGACTGAATTTCTAGTTTTTCCCTAAAAGCGGCACCTGCGGGTGCCGCTTTTTTATGCTGACTTGTCGGGCTTGGGGAGACTCTGATTTCTTTTCGCGTACAATTCAGCAACATCAAGAAAGCATGGTCTGAGATTGTTTTCCCAATGAAGCTACTATTCCGTTTAATCGCCCTTGTCCTCTTCGTGGTGTTTTTCGACTTTGCGTTGAAAAATACGGACGAGGTCGTGCTGCATTTTTTCTGGGGTAATCAGACCCGCTCCCCGATTATCATTCTCTTGCTGATGTTTTTCATCGGTGGTGTTGTGATGGGCGTGCTGGCGATGGTGACCACCGTACTCGGCTATCGTCGTGAACTGGCTCGTTACAAAAAAGAAGCGGAAGAGCAGAAAAAAGAAGCCGTTGCAGTGGCGCAGGTGCGTGATCGACCGCCACCTCCAGAAAGTATCATTGAACAGGTGGGTCTGTGACCTACCTAGCCGGCTAAATCATCCCTATGGAATTTGAAACCTGGTGGCTTCTGGGTGTTCCCTTATTCTTCGCGCTCGGTTGGATTGCAGCGCGTATCGATATACGGCACGTGATTAATGAATCACGTAGTTTGCCCAACAACTACTACAAAGGTCTGAATGCGCTTCTGGATGAAGATCCTGATAAAGCGATTGAAATCTTTGTTGATATTGCGCGGTTAGACCCAGAAACTGCAGAACTTCATTTCGCATTAGGTAGCTTGTTTCGCCAGCGCGGTGACATCGAACGTGCCGTGCGAGTACATCAGAATTTGCTTGCACGAGCAGATTTGTCTGCTGAAGCTGCAGGTAAGGCTCGCTATGAGTTGGGGCAGGATTTTTTAAAAGCCGGTTTACTCGATCGTGCAGAAGAAACGTTTCATCAGCTCGCCGGTACGCAATATGCTAATAAAGCCAGCCGTGCCTTACTAGAAATTTATCAGCGTGAAAAAGAATGGAAGCGCGCTATCGATGCGGCATTAGCGTTGCAAATGTCTGGTGCTGGCGCCTATCAAAAAGAGATTGCTCAGTTTCATTGCGAAATAGCGCAGGATGAGTTAGTTCATGTGAGCGCGGATGCCGCACTACAAACGCTGGAAAAAGCCCTGGTGCATGACCGTAACAATGTTAGAGCCATGATGCTGATAGGCGATGCGCTGATGGCCAAAGGCGATATCGAGGCTGCGCTGCAGGCATGGCGCCGTGTTGAACAACAGAGTGTTCCGCATGTCGCACTGGTGGCGCAACGTCTGATGGATGGTTACCGTGCTGTCGGTCGTTCACGTGAAGGCGCGAATCTTTTAAAAACCTATCTCTCTGAAGCGCCCTCGATTGATTTGCTTGAGGTGGTATTCAAAGCAGTGTTGGAACTCGATGGCAGTAGCAGTGCCAATCAGTTGGTGAGTGATGAATTGCGTCGCACTCCGACCTTGTTAGGGCTGGATAAATTAATTGAAGCTCGCTTGATGGATGCGCCGCCAGAAGGTCGTGCAGAGCTGTCACTCATTAAGAGTTTGGTGGGTGGCTATGCGCAGAAGCTGGCGCGATATCGCTGCAATCATTGTGGTTTCAAAGCCAAGCAATTTTATTGGCAGTGCCCAGGCTGCAGCCAGTGGGAGAGCTATGCCCCACGACGTAGCGAAGAGCTTTCCGCGATGAACCAAGCGTAAGAAATTCTACGTTTACTATTTCGAGCATTTCATCTGCGATCTTATCGATTCGGTCTATTTATCGCCCTGTACTTTCGATTGGCGTAGTAGATTATTTCGCCTATCGAACTTTCTACATTTAATTCGCACCATGCGAATTAATCATAATTTCTTTGATCGTTACTTCACCTTAATTGCAGTCTAATTCGGTTGGCGTTGCTATTTTTGGCACCGTCATTCATTAAACCGAAATGGAGAAATTTCATGTTGAAGAAGATTTTGATACTCGCTACAACGATCTTCGCATTGTTTGCGTTTCAGCCAGCGTTTGCCGCCGTCGAAATTAATACAGCCGATCAGGCCGCTCTTGATGGTATTGCAGGGATAGGGCCAGCCACATCAAAAGCCATACTGGATGAGCGCAAGAAAAATGGCAATTTCAAAGACTGGTCAGATCTGGAGCAGCGTGTAAGAGGTATAGGTGATCGCAATTCAGTCAAACTGTCCGCCGCTGGTTTAGTGGTGAATGGTCAGCCCAAAAATCCTTCTATGACTGCGGATAAGCCAGCTAAGCCGGCCAAAATCTCTGCAGAATCGACTAAGCCGCCCCAGCAAAAAAACTGATCAGGTCTCGCTCAGTCAAAGGCAAAACCCGAGCATGCTATTACTCGGTGTGACGCTGGCAGATTTTTGTGCTCTGCCTGTCAGCGTCACAAGGATTAAAATGGGGGTTTTCATCCTTGTCATTACGGATAAACCTCAACATGCCATTCCCAACTATCGAGGACCTGGTCGGTAATACCCCTCTGGTGCAGTTAAAGCGACTACCCGGCGAGGATGCTGCTCGTCGCAACAACATCATTCTTGGAAAGATGGAGGGTAATAACCCTGCAGGATCGGTAAAAGATAGGCCCGCCTTGTCCATGATCAAGCACGCAGAAGAGCGCGGTGAAATCAAACCGGGCGATACGCTGATCGAAGCTACCAGCGGTAATACAGGTATTGCATTAGCTATGGCAGCAGCTATGCGCGGCTACAAAATGATTTTGCTCATGCCAGAAAATCTCAGCCTTGAACGCCGGCAGAGCATGGCGGCTTATGGCGCTGAGATTGTGTTAACGCCCAAAACGGGTGGCATGGAATACGCTCGTGATTTGGCCGATCAGATGCAGAAGGAGGGCAAGGGGCTGATACTTGATCAGTTCGCTAATCCCGACAATCCACGCGCACATTACGAAGGAACAGGCCCTGAAATCTGGCGTGATACCGAAGGCAAGGTGACGCACTTTGTGAGCGCTATGGGTACCACTGGCACCATTATGGGCGTGTCGAAATATCTGAAAGAACAGAATCCTGCTATCACCATCGTGGGCGCTCAACCCGAGGATGGATCGCAGATTCCTGGAATCCGTAAATGGCCTGAAGCCTATCTACCTAAAATATTTGATCGCAGCCGAGTTGATCAGGTGGAGAGTGTTAGCCAGTCGGTAGCCGAGCAGATGGCGTGCCGCATGGCAGTTGAAGAGGGAATATTCGCGGGTATATCAGCAGCAGGCGCATGCGAGGTTGCGTTACGCGTCTCACAAACCGTTGAAAATGCCCTGATCGTTTTCATTGTTTGCGATCGTGGCGACCGCTACTTGTCGACAGGCGTTTTTCCAGCATGATGTTTTGATTGATATGTCGCTTGTACATCGCCTGCTACGGTGCATGATGCCGTGCTTCATGTAGTGCTCAATACAGCGTTTGACACATCCTCAGGCAGTACGGCTAGTATTGTTAACCGGACTGCCTGAATCCGCGTTGACTGCTTCAATGACTCGCTTGCTTAGGCTTGAATTGCTTGTCACTGATACGGAATTTTTCCCTTCTGTCCCCCATCAAAGTCCTCAGCTCTCGATTACTCAGATCACTGACTTCGTGCATGCGTATTAGCAGCGAAGCGCCCACCGGAAGACGACGATGACGAATTTTACTAATCACCGGCGGGGCTACTTCTAAGGCTCTCGAGAGCGCGGCATCATTTTTGAGGTGCAGCTTATCGATGAGCGTGTCCAGCAAATTATTGGGGTCGTAGGCCAATTGGTCTGAGAGCCGGCTGCTGTCCTGGTTATCGAATTGGGTTGTCATTTGAATGCGGATTCCCTATAGCGTTTGGTGAGTGAATTGCACTGATCGGATCATGAAGTCTGGGCTTAAAAGCAATGCAACGTGATCTATCAGCACCCCTGAAAAATAAAAATTATCAGACTATTAATTTAACTTGGTGGTTGTTTTTCAAAAAATACGTATAAAAATTCACAAGCTCACTCTGGATTAGGTTCAAGCCTTAGTAGGCGGTAAATTAAATAAAAATTTACTAACTATTTCTGATTATTCAACTGCCAAAGTACCCAAAATACTTACCACATCGGAAAGTTTCCTTACCTTAACTTGAGTTTAATTAATGAATTGATAATTCTGTTTGACTTCGCGCAAGATCACAAAGAATTAGTGAATCTGGGAACATTGTTGGCCTAGAAATTAGACTTTTCATACAGAGTTGCGTTTTGTTGGTGCAGCAGAGTCCTTCGCAGATGCAAGTTGATACTCGAATGCTGGCAAAGTGATTAAAAACGTAGGAGAAACAACGGCTCTGAATACCCATCGATGGGCGAGCCTAGCGCTGCAATTCGAAGCGATTGCTTACGAAGTGGATTTTATTGATTGTTTTAATTGTGACTGCAAATGATTCCAGCCTTCATTACCGAGTGAGATCATGGTGTCTACATTGCGATCCACAATCACGTTTGCGTCCGGAAGTGCGGCCGTTGCTTTATCCAGACTTTTTTCTCTCAGTAGGTGCAGCATAGGAAATGGGGATCGATTAGTGCAGTTGGTGACATCATCTTCAGTGGTTCCAGCGAACTGATAGTGAGGATGAAAGCTGGCGATCTGCAGTACGCCAATCAACTCTAATTCATCCAAAATTCCGTCAGCGATATCAAGAAAATTATTGTAATCAAAGAAGTCAGAGAGTACCCATGGATGAATTAGTAAACACGTATCCATTTTTTCTGGTGTACTTGCAATTAAGCGCTGCATGGCAAGCCTGAGGTCGGCGGCTAGTGTGGTCTCATCGCGCGCATGACTTAAAAAATAATCTATTTGGCCTTTGGTATGTACAGGTTTCGCAAATGGGCATAGATTTAAGCCAATCACAACGTGCTCTACCCATGCACTAGTGTAAGCAATGATCTGTTTTTCTGTCAGGGTATCGGCCTCAAGAAACGAATTCATGATTAGTGCCGTTGTTTGATAGCTTTACTTAGTTCAATGACTGCCATTGCATAATAATAGCTACGGTTATATTTAGTGATAGCAAAAAAATTCGCGCTGCCTAGCCAATACTGTGTGGGGTGAATGCCGTCTTCTAAATCGATTAGCCCAACCATCAACGTTGGTGAAATATCTACGGGTAATGTAACTCCTGCACGACCGATTTCATCGGTGGTGTTGGTGGCAGCGAGAACCACACCTATCAACGGCTTCCACTCCGATTCTGCGCTCTTATCAACACTGACGGGGTAAGCTAAAGGCAGGTTCGCAGTCCATCCATGCTGTGACAGAAAACTGGCTACGCTACCAATAGCATCGACTGGAGAATTTCTGAGATCAATACGACCATCGCCATCAAAATCAACAGCAAAGCGGCGTATGCTGCTAGGCATGAATTGGGGGTAGCCAATTGCTCCGGCAAATGAGCCAGAGACACTGAGTGGGTCAATATTGTTTTCACGTGAATACAAAAGAATTTGTTCAAGCTCATCTCGAAAGTAGCGCATACGTTCTTCGCGATTAGCCGTTTCTGGATAAGCAAATGCCAGTGTCGTTAGCGCATCCATAACGCGAATGTTGCCCGGGCTGCGTCCATAGATAGTCTCTACACCGAGAATACCGACTATGATTTCAGGCGGGACGCCGAATTCAGTCTGGGCACGACGTAGTTCAGTTTCATATTTTTCCCAAAAAAGTAGTCCGGTTCGTATGCGTAATGGTTCAACAAAACGGCTTTTGTAAGCCGTCCAGTTTTTACTTTTACCCGAAGGAGCAGGGTTGATGAGTTTCACGACCTTTTCCAGGTAATGTACTTGTGAAAACAAAGTATTCAGTTCATCTTGATTAAAGCCGTGCTGCTCTCCCATTTGACTAACAAATTCAGCGACAGCTTTCCATTGCATGAAATTAGTAAACTCCGACTCTTCAGTAGCGAGTGTTTTTTTGACCGCCTTGTGTTTGGCGGTAACCGAAACGCTACTGGATTTTTTTGAGTGGTGGTGACTTTTTGCGCAGGAAATCTCAGGAAGCAGTAAGCTAGTAAAGGCCAGAAAAACGATAAAAAAGCGAATTGAAATAATGTTATTCATCGATGTCGGTTCACGCAAAGGATAGAGACAAATCATTGCCAAAGGGCGAGTATAGTCCATGAGAACCTGGCTGCCCTCTGGTACGGAGTTGTGTCAGTCAACCAGCTTTAGATCGTGTTGGTTTGTGGTGCGTTGAGGTTATCGATGTCCATGCTTATCAGGTTCAAGTATCGAGGCTGCTTTCAGGAGACCAGGGCGTGTAGCATGACCTTGCCTTGAGAGTGTTGGCTATCCTCGCTTGTCCTCGGTTGAATTCGAGAGGGCAGGTAAAATACCGCATCACAACTCGTTTTTATCCGCTTCTCTATTTTTTCATCGGCTCTTTTCATGTCCATCCAATGGTTTCCCGGTCATATGAACTCTGCGCGCAAAAAAGCCGCCGAGTCCATGGAGAAAACAGATCTCGTTATTGAGGTGCTGGACGCCCGTCTGCCGGAAGCGAGCAGTAATCCCATGATTACTGAGTTACGCAAAGCGCGTCAGCGCCCCTGTCTAAAAATACTGAACAAAAGCGACTTAGCAGATCCCGCTGCGACGCAAGCATGGCTGAAGTATTACGAGGCCCAACCACAGGTACATGCGATTGCGCTCTCCTGTAAAAAAGTAGCCGAAGTAGCAAAGATTCCAGCCGTTTGTATGAAACTAACTCCCCATCGCGGCACAACGCTTAAGCCTTTGCGTGTGATGATTATGGGTATTCCGAATGTCGGCAAATCTACCTTGATGAATGCCTTGCTGAAAAAGCGGGTAGCGAAGGTGGGTGATGAGCCTGCAGTTACTAAGACGCAGCAACGACTATTTTTAGGTAATAACATCGTGCTGATTGATACGCCCGGCATGATGTGGCCCAAAATAGCCCATCCCACTGATGGCTTGATGCTGGCAGCGAGTCATGCGATTGGTGTGAATGCGATTATTGAAGAAGAAGTCGCCGCTTTTCTTGCGAGCCAGTTACTCGAACATTATCGCGCTATGCTAGTGACGCGTTATGGCATGACTTCCAGTGTGATTGATGGTGTGGGCGTTTTAGAGACCATTGCTCAGAAACGTGGCTTGCGTTTACGAGGTGGTGAGGCGGATATTGAAAAAGCGGCGCATACACTGCTGCAAGATTATCGAAGCGGTGTCCTCGGTCGTATTAGTCTGGAGACGCCTGAGCGACGCCTCGCACTACTCGCAAGTTATCAACCCCCAGTATCATTAGGGCTCGAGCAACCGCGAGAAGAATACGAGCCTGAAGAAATTTCGAATAGTCCTGCACAAAAAAATAGACGAGAGACATCATGAGTCAGCCTACTTCATCCGCAGATACCCCCTATATCATCAGTCAGCGTGAACAAGGCATTGTTACTCTCACGCTGAATCGTGGTGATCGCTTTAATCCACTCTCAGAAGAAATGCTGGCAGCGTTACAAGGCGAGATTGATACTATTGCAAAAGATTCGTCGATTAGATTGGTGGTACTCGCTGCACGAGGTAAGGCATTTTGCGCAGGACATGATTTGAAGCAGATGCGTGCTGAACCCTCCACCACGTATTACAAAGAACTTTTTCATCGCTGCAGTAAATTGATGTTGGCAATACAGCAAATGCCTCAACCAGTTATTGCGCGCGTCCATGGTCTTGCGACAGCTGCAGGTTGTCAGTTGGTGTCTATGTGCGATCTCGCGGTGGCTTCTACCGATGCTAGTTTTGCTGTATCCGGTGTTAACTATGGATTATTTTGTTCAACACCATCCGTAGGTTTATCGCGCAATGTGCCGCGTAAGCAAGCGATGGAAATGTTGCTGACGGGTGATTTCATTGACGCGCACGCTGCCAAAGAGCGCGGCTTGGTAAATCGCGTTGTGTCTCCTGAATTATTGGATAACGAAATTTCACTGCTTGCGAAAAGCATCATCGCTAAGCCAGCCGTTGCGATTGCTATGGGTAAGCAATTATTTTACCGTCAGCTAGAGATGGGTATAGCAGCCGCTTATCAATTAGCCGGTGAGAACATGGCGTGCAATATGATGGATGAAGCGGCATTAGAAGGTGTACAAGCCTTTATAGAAAAACGTCCTCCTTCATGGAAAGCATAAAACCTGCCTCATGAAAATAAAGTTGATCAGTCTGTAAGACCACATCATCCGCAAAGATGCTGTATTTTCCTCAGCTCATAAATCTTCGTTTTTCATCTTGCAATACAGCTCGTTACGAGCATGACCTGATACAAGTACATGGGCATCGACTGTCTTAGGCGATAAAAACTCAAACGGTTTTTTAGAGATCATGATCTCGCCTTGATCAATCGAGCTGATGTCATTAAAAAGATGAAACTTGACAGCCTTGGTATGAACGATGGTTAGCTGAGTATCTCGTACATTGGTTGAGATCGCATGTGAGCTGTAACAGGAGTCATCGCTGGCATAACTGGATTCAGGTCGGGTAGTAGCTGATAGCCAGTGAGGGCTGACATAAGTCATACCTACTTGCATATGGGCGAGTCGATACGGCCCTGCACCGTTAGCTAGCACTAGGCCTTTGTAGGCGGGCCCTTCATATCGGAATTTTTCATGTAACGATAGCGTCTCTAAGGCCTCGTCTAGTGCGCTTATTAGGCAGCTGCTTATTCTGGCGAACGTATCGGATCCCGACATTTGCCACACTCTCAGCGCATCATTGACACAGTTAAAGCTACCGGTCTGTGAATTGCAATAGTCGACCAAGGCGAGCACATGATGCAATCGAAGTTGCGGTAAGTTTTTTTGTGCGGCATTGGACGATAATTTAATTTCATCCGGGTTCATTTTTAAATCTAGCCAGTCAAATACTTTTGGATGAATTATTTCTGACAGCGCATTTCGTTCTTTTGAGGTGATCGCCAAAATAGTCTTTTGAAACGATTTCATAAGATAATTTTTATGAAAAGGATTAATAGCCGCTTCAAGTGACATTCTAGATAGTGTTACCGAGTAATTTTGTTGGAATTCATGCGAAGAAAAAAGTCCACACGAAATTTGATGACCTTTGGCTAATTCTTTTGATGTGAATGAATCATCAGGTAAAAAGAGTTGGTTGGCGTGCAGCATGCCATATTGATTTTTTACTTCTTCATTAATAGAGATTTGATACAGGCTATTAATTTCTTCCATCGCTGTTTTAGTTGAATGATTAATGCCGATCTTATTGATTTTTGAAATGCACTCGGTATTCATTCGTGATAGATACGATTCATGCAATAGGCTGGGTAAGGCTGGCTGAATTATGGCTGTGCGTCTCAGAATAGGTAGCATGTCATCTCCTCGTTGTTTATACGTATGGTTTTTAATCGATCAATCGGATCGTTAAAATTTCTTGTGATGAGTGCGTAACTAGTACGTAGCGAGAGTTGTAGCGAAAACAGCAGTGCCTCTGATGCGGCGCAAGCTTTCTACCGAAACGATAGGTGAGCGTGGTTTAGAATTTTTTAGAGTATAAAAAAACCCGCGCAGAGCGCGAGTTTTTAGAGTGCAGCGGTTGGTTCTGAATTACATCATTCCATCCATACCACCCATGCCGCCCATACCACCCATGCCGCCCATACCACCGCCGCCTGCTGGCTTGTCTTCAACCAGATCAGATACCATGCAATCAGTAGTGAGCATCAGTGATGCAATAGAAGCTGCATTTTGCAAAGCAGAGCGTGTGACCTTGGCTGGATCGAGAACACCCATTTCAACCATATCGCCATACGTACCGTTAGCAGCGTTGTAACCGAAGTTACCTTTGCCTTCGAGTACTTTGTTGACGACCACAGAAGCTTCTTCGCCAGCATTGCTAACGATCATGCGCAGTGGCTCTTCCATGGCGCGCATAACGATCTTAATACCAGCTTCTTGATCAGGGTTGTCGCCTTTGACTTTCAGGTTGGCACGTGCACGCAGCAACGCAACACCGCCACCTGCAACAATACCTTCTTCAACTGCAGCGCGAGTTGCATGCAGAGCATCTTCTACGCGCGCTTTTTTCTCTTTCATTTCGACTTCGGTTGCAGCGCCAACTTTGATCACTGCAACGCCGCCTGCCAGCTTAGCAACGCGTTCTTGCAATTTTTCGCGATCGTAGTCTGATGTTGACTCATCAATTTGTACGCGCAGTTGTTTTACGCGTGCTTCGATTGATTTGCTAACGCCAGCACCATCGATGATCGTGGTGTTTTCTTTACCCACTTCAATGCGTTTAGCTTGGCCGAGATCGTTCAGTGTGACTTTTTCTAAAGTCAGGCCTACTTCTTCAGCAATAACTTGACCGCCAGTCAAAATAGCGATGTCTTCCAACATGGCTTTACGACGATCGCCAAAACCAGGTGCTTTAACAGCGCAGGTTTTCAGAATACCGCGGATATTGTTAACCACCAGAGTTGCCAATGCTTCGCCTTCGATATCTTCAGCGATGATCAGCAGTGGACGGCCGGCTTTCGCTACTTGCTCCAGTACGGGCAGCAGATCACGAATGTTGGAAATCTTCTTGTCGCACAATAGGATGAAAGGATTTTCCATCAAGGCGACTTGCTTGTCTGGATTGTTGATGAAGTACGGTGACAGATAGCCACGGTCGAATTGCATACCTTCGACGATGTCGAGTTCGTCATTCAGCGATTTGCCATCTTCAACAGTGATAACGCCTTCTTTGCCGACTTTTTCCATCGCTTCAGCGATACGATCACCGATGGAGCTATCAGAGTTAGCCGAGATCGAACCGACTTGAGCGATCTCTTTCGATGTTGTGCATGGCTTTGAGATTTTTTTCAATTCTTCAACGGTCGCTGCCACAGCTTTATCGATACCGCGCTTCAGATCCATAGGGTTCATGCCGGCGGCTACATATTTCATGCCTTCACGAACGATGGCTTGTGCCAACACGGTTGCAGTGGTGGTACCGTCGCCGGCGTTATCAGAAGTTTTTGATGCAACTTCTTTTACCATCTGCGCGCCCATGTTCATCAGCTTGTCTTTGAGCTCGATTTCTTTGGCGACCGACACGCCATCCTTGGTGACGGTAGGGGAGCCGAACGAGCGCTCCAGAATCACATTGCGGCCTTTAGGACCTAAAGTGACTTTCACTGCGTTGGCGAGAATGTTTACGCCTTCAACCATTTTTTGACGGGCGACGTCGCCAAAAACGACTTCTTTAGCTGCCATGTTGTTACTCCTTGATTCGTTATTCGATTTTGCTTTGTAATTTATTCGTTATTCGACGACAGCCATCACGTCGTCTTCACGCATGACGAGCAATTCGTCGTCACCGACTTTGACGGTTTGGCCTGAATATTTACCAAAAAGGACTTTGTCGCCGACTTTGACGTCGAGAGGACGAACCTTGCCGTCATCACCGACTTTGCCATTACCAACGGCCTTCACTACGCCTTGATCGGGCTTTTCGGCTGCCTGATCTGGGATTACGATGCCCGACGCTGTCTTAGTTTCCTGCTCTAGGCGTTGAACGACAATGCGGTCGTGCAAGGGACGAATCTTCATAAAAACTCCTTAAAACAATAAGTTATGTTTGTTTGTACGCCAGTTAATGGGGGTCCGACTTCGCTGGCTGGACGTGAAAAGACTTTTTGCCAGGGGAGTTGTTAGCACTCTCCTCCAACGAGTGCTAAGTATAGGGACGGCGACCTGCTTTTTCAAGAAGCACTTCTGAAAACTTCATATAAATTATTCAAAATCGAATATCGAATTGATAATCCTCGACTTTTTAGCCGACTTAGTGAGCATTCTTGAATCTTTATTTTGGTAAATATGATTAGGCGCCTAGCCTTTATGCAAAGTCTTTCAGGCATGATTCGCATCACTGGAGAATAAATTGTGTCAAATTTAGAAACTATTATTGTTCCGCGAGTTCGCGATCTAGGTGATGGCTTTCAGGTCAGGCGCGCGCTTCCTGCTGCCGAGCGTCGCATGGTCGGTCCGTTTGTATTCCTCGATCAGATGGGTCCTACTTCATTCGCGCCGGGATCAGGTTTGGATGTTCGTCCTCATCCTCACATTGGTCTGGCAACGGTTACCTGGTTGTTGGAAGGTGAAATTCTGCATCGCGATAGTTTGGGCTATGTGCAAACTATTCGACCCGGTGAAGTCAATTGGATGACAGCAGGGCGCGGCATAGTGCACTCAGAGCGTAGCGATACGCAACAGCGCGAACAAGCTTCTTCTTTATATGGTTTGCAATGTTGGGTAGCGCTGCCGCAAGCGGATGAAGAGTGCGAACCAGATTTCACTCACCAAAAAGCATCCGAGTTATCGACATTAATGCTCGATGGCGCACACATCATATTAGTAGCAGGAAGCTTTATGGGAATGCAATCGAGCTTGCCGACTCGATCTCCGCTAGTTTACGCACAGTTGACCTTGCAGCCATCAGCGAAATTTTTACTACCTACGGAATATACCGAGCAAGCTCTTTATATAGTGAGTGGTGAAATTGACTGTGGAATCGATGGTGTGCATAGTGCAGGCTGTTTGCTCGTTACACGCACAGGTGCACGTATGGAGATACGTGGTGGATCACAAGGCGCCATTATCATGCTGCTTGGTGGCGAACTATTAGACGGGCCACGGACAATGGCATGGAATTTTGTATCAAGTAGTGAAGAGAGAATTCGACAAGCCAGCGACGATTGGTTGCATCAACGTTTTGCAACAGTGCCAGAAGAAACGGAATTCATTCCTTTGCCAGATGCGCTGAAGCGGTGACTACCTAGTTAATTTCCAAGAATCCCAAGCCAGACTAGCAGCACACAAATCTTCAATCGCTGTGCCTACTGATTTAAAGACGGTAATGTCGTCGTTATTTAATCGACCCGCATGACGATCAGTGGTCAAATCCGCTAATTCAGCACGTATGGCACCACTGGTGATTAATCCCTTTTGTATAGGCTGAATTAAATCACCTGCTTCAGCTAGCGTGCCTTCGACTGTGTCAACAAAAATTTGTGCATGACGCATCAGCTCATCATCTGCCTCGCGCATATCGGGTCGAAAGCCGCCGACCAGATCGATATGCGTGCCAGGTTTTACCCAGTCATGAAAAATTAAAGGCTCTTTGCTCGTAGTAGCACAACAGATGATGTCAGCTTGTTGGGCTGACTGCGATAAATCATGCGACTCAATAATAGTAATGTGCTCAGGTAAGCCTTCTTTACGTAATGCCTCGGCAGTCTGCGCAACGCTGTGTGAATTTCGTCCCCATACACTAACGTGTTGAATCGGTCGCATCATGCAATGGGCAATAGTCATGTGCGGCGCTAAGCGTCCTGTGCCCACCAGCAGAAGATGTTGACTCTCTTTGCGCGATAAATAATCCGAAGCCAAAGCAGACGCTGCAGCCGTACGTCGTAGCGTAAGCTGTTCGCCATCCATGAGTGCAATCGGCACACCGGTAGCGGTATCCATCAATATAAACAGAGCGTGCACGGTCGGTAAACCTTGACCACGATTTTCAGGCGCGACGGTGACCACTTTAAGGCCAAGCTGTTTTGATTCCTGCCAGACGGGCATGATTAAAAGCGTCGTCGGACCTGGTTCAGATACACGATGCGCATGACGCAGCGGTGCATGATTCACTTGCGTGAATGTTTTTCGCAAAGCTTCGATCAGCATGGGATAAGGCAGGTACTGCTTGAGTTCGGTGCCGCTAATAAAAGGAAGCATTACATTGTTATTCCATAAAAATCGTGCGCTTGGGTAGGGCTACGCCATCCGACTATTGTAGCCAAACGCGCTGACATCACGTGGGATAATCACGGCAATCGAAAGAAAGGCTGCGCGAATGATAGTTAGCATGGGCTTGTTGGGCCGATGGTCATTGTTATTACTAGTGACAATGCTGGGCGCTTGTAGCGCGCTACCGCATGGTAGCGGCTTGCCTGCGCCATTTAGCAGATCGCTTGCGCTATCGGGTATCCCGACCGCTGCAGCTGCCCTTGACATTAGAACAGTCGAGGGAAAAGTTCTGGCCTCTCATAATCAACAACTCGCTTTTAATCCTGCATCGGTCATGAAGCTGGTAACAACAGCTGCGGCCTTAGACCTGTTAGGTCCAGATTATCGCTGGATTACGCGTGTGTATGCGCAAGGCCCTCTTGTCGCTGATGTGCTGAATGGCGATTTAATTATTCAAGGAAGTGGTGATCCGCGACTGGCACATGAAGACCTTGCACGTTTACTACGTCGGTTACGTAGCTTGGGTGTGCGTGAGATTCAAGGTGACTTAGTACTAGATCGCAGCCTGTTTCAAACAACGCTAGACGATGCGGCTGCATTTGATGGTTTGCCTTACCGAGCATATAACGCGCTGCCTGATGCGCTCTTACTCGATGCAAAGGCGATTAGCTTACGATTTTTCCCTGATGCGCAAACTCAGAGTGTGCGTGTGGCGATGGAACCGCCGATGGTCGATTTTTTAATCGAGCCGCCTAAGCTAGACACAGAGCCCTGTATCAACTGGCGTGAGAAATTAGGCACGGTCGTTGACCCATCATCCGTACATTTCTCTGGTACTTATTCCGTAGACTGTGGCGAACGAGTGCTGGTGTTGCACGCACATACGCTGAGTCATGCACGTTATTTTGATGCAGTGTTTCGGCAATTGTGGCGTGAGCTGGGTGGCAGCATCGTCGGTGTGATGCGTGAAGAAAAAAAACTAGACAGTGCACGCGAACTGCTGCAATGGGAATCACCCACATTGGCGCAGATTATTCGTGACATTAATAAGCACAGCAATAATGTGATGGCGCGTCAATTGCTAATCAGTCTCGCCACATTACCTACGAGTACAGCAGTAACTCCCGAAGTCGGTGCGGCGCAAGCAAAAGCCTGGTTGGATACATTAGGTGTAAATTCTGAAAGTGTAGTGATTGAAAATGGCGCAGGCTTGTCGCGCAAAGAGCGTTTGAGTGCGAATGCCTTGAGCAAGGTGCTTTACCATGCGTGGCATAGTCCCTACATGCCAGAATTCATCGCCTCATTACCGATTGTGGGTGTTGACGGTACGATGATTAGAACGCTTAAAAATTCTGCCGTTAAGGCTCGAGCTCACATAAAAACTGGCAGTCTGAATGATGTGGCCAGTATTGCTGGCTATGTGAAAGCAAAATCGGGGCGTTGGATCAGTGTCGTTTGCATGATTAATCATGCCGAGGCGAATTCAGCCAGAACGAGTTTTAACGAATTACTCGAATGGATTTACGAACACTATTAATAGTTAGTGTCGTACTCAATCACAAATTTTCTTGAGTCGTTGTCGCTGGGTTTTGTTTTGGTTTGAACATGACTGTCGACATCGCACCCAAAATCAAGACAATCGCAGCGTAATCTTGCCAGTGAGGTGTTTCGCCGATTATCCACGCACCTGAAAACGTACCTAACACTGGAATCAACATTACCGACAAACTAGATGCTACGGGGGGAAGTGTGCGCGCTAGTTTGAACCACACCACATGGGCGAAACCAAAAATAATAATCGCGTTGTAGGAGATGCATAGCCACTCCACCGAGTTCGGCCAGCGCATGCTGGGGCCTTCAACGATCAACGCTATCAAGGTAATGCAGGTACTGGAAAATGCCAGCATCCAAAAAGTGAGAGATAAAGTCGGCATGTCAATGATGGTGCGTTTCATCAGCACAGTTCCGAAGCCCCAACCAGCGGCAGCAATCAGTACCAGCAATGTTCCCAATGGTTGACCCGATATCCGCGAAAACTCACTCGACAGCAAGAGCATCGCTCCCGACATAGCCAGCAAAATACCAACGAGAGAAGAGCGATTAATTCGATCGCCAAAAAACACCAGGCCAGCTAATACCGCCCAAGCGGGCATGGTGTAGCCAAGTATGGCAGCGCGACCTGACGACAACATTTTTACGCCGATAATAATGAACGAGTGCCATATCAGCATATTGGGGATAGCTAGTTTGATGATAGTGCGCGTTTCACCCTTGGGAATAGCGAGCGAAACACCTTGCACTCGAGCTACGAGCCAGATGACAGCGAGACCACCGACCATGCTTAACACGCGAAAAGTCAGCGGTGGAAATTCGCGTACACCTATTTTCATCACTGGCCAATTCAGGCCCCAGAACAGCGTTAAAAGCGCAAGCAGCACCAGATCTTTGTGGTTGAGATGTCTCATGGGGCGAGACAATAGCATGACCGGCTACAATATCGGGGACTCCCTGGCCTCAAACTTTTTAATTCGACTATCGTGACATTCACTGAAAAACTAGCTGTTGCAACAGCAAACCATCATTCTTTGCTCTGCGTGGGATTGGATCCCGATGTGGCGCGGTTCCCTGCCGAATTTAAAGATAAGCCGGATGCGATTTTTTTGTTTTGCAAAGCCATCATCGATGCTACTGCTAGCTATGCCTGCGCTTTCAAGCCGCAAATCGCTTATTTCGCTGCACTGTCGGCGGAGGATCAACTGCAAGCGATCTGTGATTATCTGAAACAAAACTATCCAGATATTCCGATGGTACTTGATGCTAAACGTGGTGATATAGGTTCTACTGCTGAACAATATGCACGCGAGGCATTCGAGCGTTACGACGCCGATGCAGTGACCTTAAATCCGTATATGGGATTTGATTCCGTTGAGCCGTATCTGGAATGGAAGGATCGCGGTGCCATCATCCTGTGCCGCACATCGAATCCCGGGGGCTCGGATTTGCAGTTTCTAACGATTGATGGCGTTCCTTTGTATCAGCATGTCGCGCGCATGGTGTCAGAAAAATGGAATCTTCATGGCCAGTGCGGCTTAGTGGTTGGCGCAACCTTTCCTCATGAACTTGAGCAAGTTAGAAAAATCGTCGGCGACATGCCGTTGCTGGTACCCGGTATCGGTGCACAAGGTGGTGATATCGAAGCAACCGTTATGGCGGGTCGTAGTTCTAGCGGTGCAGGCATGATGATTAACTCTTCGCGCGCCATTCTTTACGCTAAGCCTGAGGCTAATGAGAGTTTCGCTGAGGCGGCATCGCGCGTCGCACTGCAAACACGCGATGCCATCAACCAGTTTCGTTAACACTAATCATGGTGGTGCTGTTTAACGCACCAGCGACCGTGATTAGTAAAATCAACAACTGCTGAATGTAGGGGCCGTGCCTTAAGCCAGCCTCGGCAAAAAATGATCACCGATCATTAAGATCGGTGCGGTTATCACCATCTGACGAAACCATCCAAAGGCAACGGCCAGCGGAGTATGGGTAGGCTCAAGGTGATTGAAAATCGTGATCGAATATTTCGATATGGTTATTCAAAAAATGGGATGCGCGCTAATAATTAGCTTATATGTGCAGTTGAAGTGCGGTTATCAAATTTTTAGACAGCAGGTAAAAATTGTCTTGAGTGTTCGACATGATCTGATGCAATAAGCGCCTTGCTGTCAGCCGAACAACGCACAACTATATTTTTTAAAGTTGCTGCATAAATTCCAGCAAGCCTTTTAGTGCATGTTCTGCTGTCTGTGTTCGCACGGAATGTCGATCACCGGCAAACACAAGTCGCTCTGTATGCACACGCTTTTCGCATGCCCATCCAAAACAAACGGTGCCAACGGGCTTACCGGGAACCGCTCCACCAGGCCCTGCAATACCCGTCGTTGAGAGCGTGATATGTGCATCGGTATTGGCAAGTGTGCCCTTGGCCATTTCAGCTGCCACTTCTTCACTGACGGCTCCGTGCTGTGCGAGGAGTGCTTCTGGTACTTCTAAAAATTGGGTTTTCGATCCATTCGAATACGTCACAAAGCCACAGTCAAACCACTCAGACGAACCGGGAATATCGGTAATCGCTTGCGATATGCTGCCGCCGGTAATGGATTCAGCCGTTGCTAGCAACCAGCCGCGCTGTTTGAGTGCTTTGCCGACTTCGGTGGCGAGTTCATTCAATGGGTCCATGACCGATTCCTTTTTTTATGTCGCTTCAGAGCGTCGTAACAGAGTTAAATAAAACGCCAAAGCGCAAACACCAGCAAAGTAAAGAATGCCGCGATGATGTCATCGCCCATCACGCCAAATCCACCTTTAAATTTTTGTTCAAACTGACGGATTGGTGGAGGTTTGATCATGTCAAATGCACGAAATACTAAAAAAGCCCACAGCTGTACTTTAAAACTCGCCGGTGTAACGAATAACATCACCAGCCAGATAGCAATGATTTCATCCCACACCATCGCGCCGTGATCTAACACGCCGAGTGCATGTCCTGTTTTATTGCATGCCCATACGCCCACAATAAATCCAATAAGGATGATCCAAGCCCACGTTGTGGGTGTCATTATTTCTGGCCAACGCACTGAGAGTGCATGAAACAGTAACCAGCCAAACAACGTGCCTACCGTGCCGGGCACAATGCGTGAGAGTCCGCTACCCAAACCCAGTGACAAAATATGTGCGGGATGGGAAAGCATGAAATTCACCCCGGGGCGAAGAATCGGCGCTCTATCTAAGTCAGGGCTGGATGTTGAAGAATTCACGTTGAGCTGTTTTCAGTGAAATGATCGAAGGAATGATTGGCGGCTGAAATGAGATTACCTTGATGATCGTGCACATGAATGCCCGATCCCTTACTTAACCGACCAATGCAGGTGACCGGAGTCTGACTGCGTTGTCCGGCATCGATAACCGCTTGATGTTGATCTGCCGCTGCGCTGAAACATAACTCATAGTCATCGCCACCATTTAATGCCAATTCATAGCGCGTATCGATGGTTTGACTGGCTACTGCTTCACCGAAGGGCAGATCGTCAGCGAACAGGGTAGCGCTAAGCGATGACTGATTCAGTAAATGACCCAGATCACCCAATAAGCCATCGGATACATCAATCGCAGCGCTGGCAATGCCCCGCAAAGCCAAACCCAGCGCTACACGCGGTTCGGGTCTGTGCAGCCGTTTAGAAGCCTTCGTCAACAGATCGGGTCCAAGAGTACGTTTATTTTGTAAAACTTCCAAAGCAAGGCGTGCATCACCTAGGGTTCCTGAGATCCATAATTCATCGCCCGCTTGCGCACCGCTGCGTTTGAGTGCCTGGGTGCTTGGCACACTCCCGATCACGGTGATGCTAATGGCGAGTGGTCCGCGCGTGGTATCGCCACCCATGAGTTCTATCCCCTGTGCATCGGCCAGATGGAATAAACCCTCCGAAAATGGTTGAAGCCAATGCGGGTCTGACGCCGGTAAGGCCAGTGCCAAGGTAAAGCTGATGGGTTGCGCACCCATAGCCGCGAGATCGGAAAGATTTACTGCCAGTGCTTTGTGACCCAAATCGTAGGGGTTGGCGCCAACGAAAAAATGCCGACCTTCAATCAGCATGTCCGTGGAAACCGCTAACAGCTCACCGCTCAGTGGTTGGAGTAAGGCACAATCATCACCTACCCCAAGCTGTACGGGGCTACCTGCTCTTGAGCTGCGTTTGAAATAACGAGTGATGAGTTGAAATTCGCTAAGCATGCGGTGATTCTACCTAAGAGTGCCCCTAACTAAGCTATCTTGGGACAGGGCGTTCGAAAATCGGCCGTCTGATAAAATCCAGAACCTAGCATGACGCATCAAAGAAAGTTGCCCCTCCATGGAATCAGATCAGAACCAAAAAGAACTCCGTCAGCAATTTCGTCAGGCGGCTCTCGAATACCACGAATTCCCCTCCCCAGGAAAAATCAGTGTCACCCCCACTAAGCAGCTGACTAACCAGCGCGATCTGGCATTGGCCTATTCGCCCGGAGTGGCGGCGGCTTGTGAAGAGATTGCGGCCGATCCAGCGAATGCGTTTCGCTATACCGCTCGTGGCAATCTAGTGGCGGTCATCACCAATGGCACGGCGGTGCTGGGTCTGGGCAATATTGGACCGCTGGCAGCGAAGCCAGTTATGGAGGGCAAGGGTGTTCTGTTTAAGAAGTTTGCGGGTATTGATGTGTTCGACATTGAGATCAATGAATCCGATCCCGATAAATTAGTCGACATCATTGCAGCCCTCGAGCCTACTTTTGGTGGTGTCAATTTAGAAGACATCAAAGCACCCGAATGTTTTTACATTGAACGCAAACTACGTGACCGGATGAAAATTCCGGTATTCCACGATGATCAACATGGGACCGCTATCATCGTTGGTGCAGCCATTTTGAATGGCCTGAAGGTTGTTGGTAAAGATCTAAACAAATGTAAGTTAGTGGTATCAGGTGCAGGCGCTGCAGCCTTAGCGTGTTTAGATCTTATCGTCGATCTTGGATTTCCGATCGAGAATATCTTTGTCACTGATTTGGCCGGTGTGGTTTACAAAGGCCGCAAAGAATTAATGGATCCGGACAAAGAACGTTTTGCGCAAGATATTGCTGCACGTACCTTGGCTGAAGTAATTCCTGGCGCAGATATTTTCCTGGGTCTGTCTGCCGGTGGCGTACTCAAACCAGAGATGGTGCGCGCGATGGCCGAGCGTCCGTTGGTGCTTGCATTGGCGAACCCAACGCCAGAAATTCTTCCCGAAGAAGTACGTGAAGTGCGTGACGATGCCGTCATAGCGACGGGTCGTTCGGATTATCCGAATCAAGTAAATAACGTACTGTGTTTTCCGTATATTTTCCGTGGTGCGCTCGACTGCGGTGCCACCACGATTACACGTACGATGGAAATCGCGACGGTACATGCGATTGCAGAATTAGCGCAGGCAGAACAATCAGATGTGGTTGCAACGACCTATGGCGTGACTAATTTGGCGTTTGGTTCAGACTACATCATCCCCAAGCCATTTGATCCGCGCTTGATGCTGAAAATCGCACCTGCCGTTGCATTAGCTGCGCAAAAATCTGGTGTGGCGCAACGTCCGATCAAAGATATCGCCGCTTATACCGACAAGTTGCAGCAATTTGTTTATCACAGCGGTAGCTTAATGAAGCCGGTGTTTGCTATGGCTAAAAAAGCGCCGGCAGCAAAAAAACGTATCGTGTTTGCAGAAGGTGAAGAAGAACGCGTATTGCGAGCCGTGCAGGTAGTGATTGATGAAGGTCTGGCTAAACCTATCTTGATTGGTCGCCCTGCCGTGTTAGCGCAACGCATAGAGCGCTATGGATTAAGGCTGCGCCCAGAGATTGATTTTGATGTGATCAATCCCGAGCGTGATGACCGCTATCGCTCCTACTGGGAAACCTATTTATCGATGACCCGCCGCAAGGGCACCACCGAGCAGTACGCTAAGTTAGAGATGCGTCGTCGTCATACGCTGATTGGTTCCATGGCGATTCATAAAGGTGATGCAGACGGCATGATTTGCGGCACCTTCGGCACCGTTAATTTGCATCTGCATTACATTGATCAGGTGCTCGGCCGTCGTGCGGGTGTAAATACTTATGCGGCGATGAATGCCTTGGTGCTGCCTGATCGTCAGGTGGTGCTGGTTGATACACACGTCAATGAGACGCCGACAGCTGAGCAGATCGCTGAAATTACCATCATGGCCGCTGAAGAGATGCGACGTTTTGGTTTGCATCCCCGTGCCGCCTTACTTTCGCATTCCAACTTTGGCAGTAGTAATAGCGAATCCGCTTGCCGCATGCGCGAAGCACTGAGTCTGATTCGTGCACGTGCGCCGGAATTGGAAGTCGATGGTGAAATGCACGGTGATGTCGCACTTGATGCGCACACGCTGCGTCAAGCCATGCCGGATACACCGCTCAAAGGCGATGCCAATCTGTTGGTATTTTCTAGTATGGATTCGGCTAATATCGCTTACAACTTGTTGAAGGTGGCTGCGGGTAATGGCGTGGCGATTGGCCCGGTCTTACTCGGCTGCGCACGTGCTGTTCATGTTTTGACGCCGTCAGCGACCGTGCGTCGCATCGTCAATATGACCGCACTGGCCGTGGTAGACGCTGTATCGCAGCGCTAAGGAATGCTTATTTAGCTAAGGCCGTCGCGCCCCAATGGGGTCGACGGCCTTTATTCTTTTTATGCAGATAAATTCTCTGATTTACAATACGGCTCAGTTTCGTCCCTGAGGACCAGCATTTGACTGCCATCCCGCTCGCCGTTGATCTCGACGGAACACTGATACTGACCGATACCCTGCATGAGTCCGCGGTGCGGGCTCTGCGTTCCCATCCGCTACAGACACTGCAAATTCCGCTTTGGCTAGCCCAAGGCAAGGCCTTTCTCAAGCAGCGGCTGGCGAACCTCACTGAATTTGATGCGACTGCACTACCTTATAACCACGATTTACTAGTCTGGTTAAAAGAGCAGCGTGCGCTGGGTCGGCGTTTAATCCTGTGTACAGCGTCCGATCGCTTGATGGCTGATGCCGTTGCGAGTCATCTGGGTATTTTTGATGAAGTGATGGCTAGCGATGGCGTTAATAATCTGAGTGCTCTTCACAAAGCAGCGGCACTGAAAGAGCGCTTTGGTCATCAGGGATTTGATTACGCAGGTAATTCTGCTGATGATCTGCCGGTGTGGAGCGAGGCTCGTCACGCGATTGTGGTGAATGCATCAACGAGCGTACAGCGACTAGCACGTGAGCGTGGTGAGGTTGAAAAAGAATTTCCATCGCTGTCGTTAAATGCCGGTGCCTTGCCATCGGTATTACGTATGCATCAGTGGCTAAAAAATTTATTGTTATTCATCGCGCCACTCGCAGCGCATCAAGCCCCAAGTGCTGATTTATCTAGCATGTTGTTGCTGGCATTTTTTTCATTTAGCTTATGCGCTTCGGCTGTTTATATCGCCAACGATTTATTTGATCTAGATAGTGATCGTCATCATCCGCGTAAACGACTACGACCTTTTGCTTCTGGTCGGGTCAGCGTCGCGAAAGGCGTGGTCTTATTTTCTTTGCTGCTACTGAATGCTTTTTTATTTGCCATCCCGATTGGCTCAGCGTTTGTAGGTTGGCTACTCTTTTATTTTTTACTGACGTGCGCCTATTCATGGGGCCTTAAGCGCGTCGTGCTGATCGATTGTTTAGTGTTAGCGATGCTCTACACCGTACGTATTATTGCCGGTGCCGCAGCAGCGGGAATTTCCTTATCGTTTTGGTTGTTAGCGTTCTCAGTGTTTTTATTTTTATCGCTAGCTTTTGTAAAACGCTACGCGGAATTAAAAACTCACGCCGATGTGGGTCGTGATCACGCGCATGGACGAGGTTACTGGACGTCGGATGCGCCGCTGGTGCAATCATTGGGTATCACTTCAGGTTATGCCGCCGTGGTAGTTTTGGCCCTGTACTTAAATAGCGATGCCGTGGTGAAGCTGTATCAGCAACCAGTGGTGATGTGGAGTGCAGTACCCGTCATGCTGTTTTGGATTAGCTGGATGTGGATGAAAGCCCATCGTGGCGAAATGCATGATGATCCGCTGTTATTCGCAGTACGCGACAAAGCGAGTTTATTATCTGGTTGTGCTTTTGCGTTGGTGCTGTTCATCGCTACGCGAGGTATCTCGTGGTAGCAGTCAGTTCCTGGGGCAGGCTAGGTCAGTTCGAGCATCAAGTGCATCGATTATCTGATCGATTGAGTGTCGCCAATCAATTGCAACGCGATCGTTATGGCCTTGCCTTTGGTATGGGTCGAAGTTATGGCGATGTCTGTTTAAATCCCGGTGGTGTGCTGTGGAAAACCACGGGCTTAGATCGTTTCATCAGCTTTGATGAAAACAGCGGAAAATTATTGTGTGAAGCCGGTGTGCTGCTGCGAGATATACAACGCCTATGTTTACCGCGTGGCTGGATGTTAGCTGTGGTACCCGGTACGCAGTACGTCACCGTAGGTGGCGCGATTGCGAATGATATTCACGGCAAAAATCATCACAAAGCGGGTAGTTTCGGCGATCATGTTTTGCAATTTACCTTGGCGCGTACCGATGGTAGCTTGATGCAGTATCGCCCCGCAGATGCCATGTTTGCGGCCACAGTGGGTGGGCTGGGATTAACCGGCGTCATTACCGAAGTCGAGCTGCAATTACAGCGCGTACCTGGTCCGTGGCTTGCGGTCGAAACGCTCGCGTATCGAAATTTGACAGAATTTTTTGACTTAGCCGATTCCTCCGAAGCTGATTGGGAACACACCGTTTCGTGGGTTGATTGTTTGAGTGGCGAAGGGCGCGGTATTTTTATGCGCGCTAACTCCGTTGATGCCGGTAAAGACCAGCCGCGTTCAGGGCGATCTATCAAAGTACCGTTTGTGCCGCCAGTGTCTTTGGTGAATCAATGGTCACTGCGTCCGTTTAATTCGCTTTATTTTCATCAAAAAAAATCCCAGCGCGCCTCGGTTCAGCATTACGAAACTTTTTTTCATCCGCTCGATAACGTCTTGGAATGGAATCGTATTTACGGGCCGCGCGGTTTCTTCCAATATCAATGCGTATTACCTCGATCAGTCGGTAAAGAGGCGACTCAAGCCATACTGCGGCGAATTGCGCGGTCGGGTACAGGATCATTTTTAGCCGTCCTTAAAACCTTTGGTGAGCGAGAATCGAAAGGCCTGCTGAGTTTTGCTATGCCTGGAGTGACATTGGCACTCGATTTTCCCAATCAAGGTGCGCCGACTCTGCAATTGTTATCCGCATTAGACGCGATAGTTCGTGAAGCTAAAGGTCGCTTATATCCTGCTAAAGATGCTCGCATGCCGGTTGATTTGTTTGAATCAGGCTATCCACGCTTAAAAGAATTTTTGACCCATCGTGATTCAGGTATTAGTTCAGCCATGTCACGACGGCTTATGGGTAATTGAGAAGGAATCGCATCGTGTCCAGACCGCGCATCGTTATCATAGGCGCTACTTCAGCGATTGCAGAGCAGTGCGCACGATTGTGGGTGCGTGCTGCTGTGGATATCGTGTTAATTGGGCGCGATTTAGTTCGTGTGTCACGTGTCGCTGCTGATTTACGAGTAAGAAGTCCTCATTCATCCGTCACAGCCCACGAAGTTAATTTCTTTAATCCCGCTAGCATCACGACCCTGGCACAAAAATTAGCTGTAGAAAAAGCGATTGATATTGTATTGATCGCACATGGGAATCTGCCAGATCAAAAAGAATGCGAGCAAGACATAACGCAGGCTCGAGAGGCGTTAGAAGTTAACGGCGTATCCCCCGTTTTATTTGCTGAAGCATTTGCTCAACAGATGGAACCAGTGGGACGCGGAACGATCGCCGTTATCGGGTCGGTAGCAGGGGACAGAGGTCGCAAAACAAATTATGTATATGGCGCAGCTAAAGGCTTGGTTGAGCGTTACCTACAGGGCATGCAGCACCGGTTTGCTCATTCCAAAATCAATGTCGTACTGATCAAGCCGGGCCCTACCGCCACACCCATGACAGCGCATCTGCCACAGCGTGGTATGGCTTCAGCAGAAGCGGTTGCGAGTCGCATCATCGCAGCAATTGATGCGGGAACTCCTGTTGCCTATGTGCCGGCTAAATGGGCCATTATCATGATGGTGATTCGACATTTACCGCGTGCGATTTTCAATAAGTTAAATATCTGAATGAACCAAGAAAAAATCATTTTGCCGGGTGGTGCCGGTCTGGTCGGTCAGAATCTGGTGGTACGACTAAAAGAGCGCGGTTATAAAAATTTAGTCGTGTTGGATAAGCATCGCGCTAATCTAGCCGTGTTGCAGCAACTGCATCCGGATATCGTCATTGAATACGCCGATCTCGCTGAGCCGGGTAATTGGCAGCGACATTTCAATCAAGCTAGTGCCGTGGTGATGTTGCAGGCTCAGATTGGTGGGAATGACTACATCGATTTCGAGCGCAACAATTTGAATTCAACGCGTTTGATTTTAGAGGCGATAAAAGCAGGTCAGGTCGAGCAATTGATACACATCAGTTCGTCCGTGGTTGAATCGGTCGCTGATGATTATTACACGCAGACTAAAAAATTACAGGAACAGATGGTGGTCGATAGCGGTATCGCCTGTCCTGTGTTGCGCCCCACGTTAATGTTTGGTTGGTTTGATCGAAAACACTTGGGTTGGTTATCACGGTTCATGAAAAAAGTGCCGGTATTTCCCATCCCAGGCAATGGCCGCTATTTGCGTCAGCCTTTATATGTCGGTGATTTTTGCAACATCATCATCAGCTGCTTAGAAAATAAAATACGCAAAGGCGTATTCACTATTTCAGGCCATGAAAAAATTGATTACATAGATATTATTCGCACCATAAAAAGAACGACTAAAGCGAGTGCGCTGATTCTACGCATACCTTACAGCGTATTTTATTTTTTGCTGTGGTTATGGAGTCAGTTTGATCGTAATCCTCCGTTCACCACTCAGCAGTTAGCTGCATTGATAGCGCGCGATGAATTCGAAGTCATCGACTGGCCAACTATTTTTGGCGTGACATGTACTTCGTTTGCGGCAGCTATCGAAGAAACTTTTAATCATCCGGTGTATGGCCGGGTGGTGCTGGAATTTTAATCATGTCACAACGCATAGCGGTTTTGGGCGCTGGCCCCATGGGTTTGGCTGTAGCGTATCAGTTGGCGCGTGATGGCCATCGCCCCGTGGTATTCGAAGCGGATGATCGCGTCGGTGGTATGACCGCGTGCTTTGATTTTTCTGGCCTACAAATTGAGCGCTACTATCATTTTCACTGCACTTCAGATACCGCGTTTTTGCAAATGCTCGATGAGCTAGGTATTGCGCATCAGATGCATTGGGTCGAAACCAAAATGGGTTACTGGTATCAAAACCGTTTACAAGCTTGGGGTAACCCGTTTGCTTTATTAGGATTTCGCGGCTTGAGTTTGATCGCAAAATTTCGCTATGGCTTGCATGCCTTTTTGTGTACCAAACGCACGGATTGGAAACCCTTAGATAACGTCGAAGCTACTGGATGGATACGACGCTGGGTTGGTGAAGAAGCCTGGGAAATTCTTTGGCGCCGATTGTTTGACTATAAGTTTTACGATTACAGCAGCAATCTCTCAGCCGCATGGATATGGAGTCGCATACGTCGAATTGGACGTTCACGTTACAATTTATTCCGAGAAAAATTAGGTTACTTAGATGGTGGTTCAACCACACTCTTAAATGCACTGAAGACGGATATTGAGCGACACGGCGGCATCATTCGGCTGAATTCGCCGGTACATAAAATTCATTGCGAGCAGGGCAGAGTGACTGCCGTTCAAACGAGCGAAGGCCTCGAAACCTTTGACAAAGTTATCAGCACCGTACCCCTGCCGTATGTGCCGCGCTTGATACCAGATTTGCCGCAAGACATACTCCAAAAATTTCAAGCACTGAAAAATATCGCCGTGGTGTGCGTTATCGCTAAGCTTAAAAAGCCGCTATCGAAAAATTTTTGGTTAAACGTCAATGATCCAGAAATGGATATTCCCGGTCTAGTTGAATATTCTAATTTGCGACCGCTAGAGCACTCCATCGTGTATGTACCTTTCTATATGCCCGGCGAGCATCCAAAGTTTGCAGAGGCTGATGAGGTATTTCTAGAGAAGGTTAAAACCTACTTAAAGAAAGTTAATCCTAAATTACACGATGATGATTTCATTGATATACGCGCCAGTCGGTATCGTCATGCGCAACCTATTTGTGATCCTGGGTATCTGAGTAAATTACCGCCAACGGCGTTACCTATTCAAGGACTTTGGGTAGCTGATACGTCGTATTACTACCCGGAAGATCGGGGTATTTCAGAGAGTATAGGATTTGGTCGTCAGTTAGCGCGCGAGGCAGTGCAGTGATCAGTCATTTTATGTCACGGCAATTCGTCATATTTTTAGTGACCGGCGGCGTGGCCGCAGCGGTGAATTTTGGCTCGCGTATTCTGTACAACCAATGGGTTAATTTTTCAGTTG
This sequence comes from Polynucleobacter sp., assembly GCA_021737945.1. Classification (GTDB taxonomy): domain Bacteria; phylum Pseudomonadota; class Gammaproteobacteria; order Burkholderiales; family Burkholderiaceae_D; genus Pernthalerella. The sequence continues at coordinate 54,678 of JAIPCX010000001.1, read as the reverse complement.
CAGTGGTGATGGCTTACCTGACAGGCATGGTGACGGCCTTTGTGCTGGCACGCCACTTTGTTTTTACTGAGAGTAATCAATCCATGCAGCGCAGCGCGCTGTGGTTTGTGGTGGTAAATATAGTTGCGGTCATGCAGACGTGGGTGATCAGTATGCTACTGGCTTACTATGTATTACCCCGCATGGGTTTGACGCAATTTATTCCTGAAATAGCTCATGCTGTTGGAGTAGTGGTGCCGGTTTTTACCAGTTACTTAGGTCACAAGCGTTTTTCATTCAAGCAGGCGTAAAACTTAACGAGCTGATGAATCATTCGAATTCATTAGCGATTCTGCCGTTCAAAATCATATTGCTCGAGAAAACGGCAGCCATTCAGCGGTAAGAATGAGGGCATACGATAGTAAGTCGCTGCAATTTTTTTCAGTATGTTTTCGCGGTAAGGCTCAAACTTAAATCCTCGTCCTTCAGCCACCCAAAAACGTGCGCCATCAACCGTCAGTTCACGCACAGACACCGATTCGAAATAAGGCACAAAACTAGCTTCGTTCATGCGGCGCGTTCCAGCAATCAAAATCGTCTTGCCTTCAAATGTAGAAAAATCAGTGATGTTGTCATCAAACCGCGCATGAAAACTGCCTTCGCCAAACACCGGCAGATAATCGTCCGCGTGAAACGATAGCAAAGCGGCTGAGCTGTACGAAGCTGTCATTAACACGCTGTCGGGCGGCACATCTTTTTTGATGGCGCTAATCAATACTTTTGCATCACGATGCATGACGATATCAGTATGTAGCTTCATTCCTTGAAATGCCGCGCTAGGCAAGTAGGCCAGTAACACCAACGCTATCAGATGCGGCACTCCCAGAAAAACATTCCATCGGCTGTGTAAACGAAGTTCATCGTCATTCAGCATCATGCCGACCGCTAAAAACACAAACGGAAGAAATGCTAATACCCAGTGCAGACCGATTGTTTTGTAAAAAGACAGTAGAAAAAATAAAACAAAAGGAACTGCAAACAGGGAGGCTAGTTGCCAGTTTTGGCGCAATGCTTGGGTACGCACTAGTCGCCAGCCTGTCCAGGGTGTGACCAGATAGATCATCATCGCGATGTAAATGGCGAGGTGACTTAGCGAAAAATGCGATCCCTCATTGCGATTAAAAAGATTAAAAAGAATATTGTTCCAGCAGTGCGTCGAATTCCATGCCAGATTAAGCAGCATAAATGGCAGAGCACACAGAGCAATGATTACTAGCCTTAGCCAGCCGCGCGGCCCACGCGTCACGAAGTACACCGCATAGGCAATCGCCAGCAGCCCAGCAAAGTATTTCGATAGTAGTGCGAGTCCTAACAAAACACCGCTTAAAGCATGCCAGCGCAAGCTGTCCGATTGCTCGCCGCGCATGAAGGCATAGCCTGAGAAGAATAAGAAAAAAATCAGCGGCGTATCAGTCGTGATCAGATTCAGCGACCAGGTGAAAGGCAATAAAAGAAACAGGCTGCCGATTAACCAGGATTTTTCTTCGCTGCCCGGTTGCAGTCGCCTCAATAGATCCATCATGCCGAACGTAATAACGATCCACAGCAGGACTGCTGGAAGGCGCAGTACGAGCAGCGAGGAGGAAATCTGCTGTAACCCCCATAGCCACCAGCCCACCATCGGTGGGTGGTCGTAAAAACCGCCCCAATCGACGTGCCTACCCCATTGGTAGAAATACGCTTCATCCCCAATCAATGGAATAGTGAAAGCCAGCCACAGCTTGATGGCAGTGGTTATCACAAGTATCAGTAAAAACAGCTGGCGGTTGCTAAGGCGGGTTGGGTGCATACCCGAATTGTCCGGTAGATGACGATTTATTGCGAGTGGTATGGCCCGATTACGGTCGTCAAGGCGAACTAAGGGTAGATCGTTATCAAAGTGAAATTGATTTACTGTATGCCCACAACGGTTAAACCGAGATTGGACGGCGGTTGAAGTTACATTTAATAAATGTTACCGTTTCCTGTTTTTGACGCAACGCAAAATATCCCATTTCAATTTACATCCTATCTATGCGCTTACTATCAACCATTCCTTTTTCAAAAAACGTCATCGCTGTGCTGATAGGCTTGGCTTCGGCTTTAGTGGCGCCTGTGGCATCAGCTTACGATTGGACTGACGGTTTCGACCTCTCCTCCAAATCGGGTGATCGTTGGAGCCTGATCGCTTCTCCTTATACCTATCACTTTCGCCCCAGTGATGATCATAAAACCGTCTGGCTTGTTGGTGCTGAACGCGAGCGTGCTAATGGGTCAATCGCTGGCGCTGCCTTTTTTAGCAATTCATTTGGTCAAGATAGCGGCTACTTTTTCCCGTGGGGTCAGATGTACCGTGGCGTACTTGGCCAGCCCCAGATGTATGCGCAATGGACTGCGGGTATTCTGTATGGCTATCGCGGCAAGTATCAACATAAAGTGCCTGCAAACTATGAGGGATTCTCTCCCGCGATCGTTCCAGCACTAGGTTGGGAATTCGATAGTAATCAGCGAGTTCAAGTGAACCTGTTAGGCTTGAACGCAGTGATGTTCCAATTTACTCAACCGATTAAATAATGTAAACAAGTTAGGTAAAAAAAGCCCCGCGACGTGCGGGGTTTTTTTCTAGCTGCTACGGTCAGCGTAATTATTTTTCCAAGCCTTTGCTGACGATTTCACCGCGTACTTCCTTCAGCGTTTGCTCAATAATCTCGATATCTTCAGGGGTAACACCTTCTTCCTCGAGCGCAGCAAAGAAAATTTCCATGATCTGATTGTATGAAGCTTTTGTCACACCAGCTTGCATGTGCTGGTCGTGCATTTTCTTCATCGTGAAGTCTTGATTCGGTTTGCCAAGAGCATAAGAAACGTAAGCGATGTGATGTTGGATGACCTTATCCATTTCCATCTCTTCAAAGTAGCGACGTAAGTTAGGTCGACGCATCAGTCGTTCGTGAAAGTCGCGCACTATCCGTGTTACTGCGGGTACACCACCATATTTATCAAAAAGAGCAACGGTCATTTTTTATCGAGAGTTATTTGGTATTCGGAGCCGAAGGTCTAGGGCCAGCGGGCGCCACTGGAACGACAACAATGGGGTTGATATTCGGGGATTGCTTAACTACTTTAGCAGGTGCGCCATGCTGATGTGATGTCACCGTGTTGTAATTATCTTTGTCTTTTCCTGTATTGGCTGAAGAGGAAATTGTTTCAGCAAAACTAACTTTAAACAATGGCAACCCGAGTACAAATAATATCAAAAAGATTTTACGCATGATTACCTTGTCAAATTAAATAGTTCTTGCTCTAGGGTGCGTAATTTTGACGTATTTACATAAAAAAATAACTAAATTATTTTTCTGAACTAAATCAATGCCTAACACTGTACTCTGAAAGTCCATTCTCTATCTTTGCCTATATGAACACATTGATTGGTTGACAGTCACTCTCAATTACGCCAAATTTCAGCATCTGCGCAGTATTCGTATTGCGTGCAAAGTAATTTGACTCCGCGTTTTGTTGTGAGGGAAAGCCGATGAAATTTCTGGAAAAACAACTGTCTACCAATAGGCAGCTTGCCGATTCCCGAATTGATTTCGAAGCGACTATTCAAGGCAATATCGATTTCAATGGCACCTTTTTCGTTGATGGCACGATCAACGGTGATTTAAAAGGGAAAAGCTTGGAGAAGACCACGGTAATCATTGGTATGCGTGGCAAACTCTCTGGTAATCTTTTTTGCACCAACGCCATCATCGCAGGCACCGTATGGGGTGACATTCATGCGAAATCGCTAGAGCTGCAAGAAGGTGCTCGCGTGATTGGTGATCTTTACTATGAATCACTCGAAATCAATCCAGCTGCTGAGATCAACGGTAACTTTATTCCTACCGAAGGTCACGATATCGATTCGCAAGTTAAGGAAGCAATGAGTGAGCAAGAGGCAGTTCGATTACTGAGTTCGGTCGGCAAACTCAGCTGAGTCCGTAGTTATCCCTCGTATCCTATTTTTTACAGACTTCAACCGGAATAATAAAATGCAACGTTCAGAACTACTTGCCGAACTCAAACAGTTAGAAGCGATGGAGTTTGATGTGGTCGATGAGGCCATAGATCTAGCGCAAGAAATCGACCTGACTAAATTTTCCTCTATGTCCGTTAGAGCAGCTGCCGTAGTGGTTGCTACGCGCGGCATGCAAATGCGTTTGGGCGACAAGACCTTGGTTAGTTTGATGAGAAACCGGTCGACCTATCGTCCTATTCCTGCGCGCTCAGCGTAACTGTTGCTGTCGAGGCGGCTCGGGCCGGTGCGGGCCCGAGTGAGTTTGAGTCAGTCTATTTAGCTTTCAGTAATCCACTTTGCCGCTTAGCTTTTCCATCAAACGCACCTCGTTCAAAACAAAATCTATTTCTACTCTAATTTTCTTGAAGCTTGTTGCTATCACAGCTTCGCATCCGCCTTGAACGAACGCTCAGCAATTTATCTCAGTGCTGCCCACGTTAGAAACAGCCAGGCAAAGATATAGGTGGCTGTTCCAGCTATCACCCCTAATGTATCGAACCGTCCTCCCCATCGCTCTGCAAAAAGCCCTAGCAAGGGTATAAATTGTTGGGCATGTACGCCTAAAAAATGCGATGGGCGAATATCGCTGTACAAGTGCCAGCCAACGATAGGTAGACCGACACCAGCTGGCGGTTGATTGCCGCCTAATAGAAATCCGCTGATGGTTGATAGTGCGAAGGTCAGTAGCAAACCGAGCACCACACTAAGTGTTATTGCCGAAAGACCCGTTGCACTTTGTTCCTTCCAAATTTCCCACGCTAGCCACCCTTGCGAAGCGGTTAAGCCAATCGCAGCAACAGCCATTACGCCAAAGAGAATGATGTGAAACATGTCGCTGTCGTTGTAGTGCGAGGCTTCAGCTCGTGAGCCCTGATAGGTGATGTAGACCACCTCAAATAATGAGGTGATTATGATTAAAGCAGTAATCCATGAATACGCTTGTCTTTGGTCCACTGAAGAATTCGCGAGGCTAACTAACCAGACAGTGGTCCATGCAAACAGTGCGCTGGCAGCCATAAATTTCATAGGCTTGACCCAGACTCCCACATCACGAATGGTTCTCGCATCAGCGAGTGAAAACAGATACGTAAGACCTAAGGCTATTAGCATCAAGCCGCCATAAATCACTAGGATTTTTGAAGCCAGACTCAAAGCCGACCAGTGTGGGCTTTCAAGTAATTGGTCAACGCCGGGAGTAGGGAGTAGCATTATTTATTTCCATTAGTTGACGGTGTCAACAATTTCTATTGTTTGGAAAATTTTAAAAGCTTGTATATCAAGCTTACTTGACCATACAAAGCTGGGTACTTGTAATTTATTTTACCAACCAAGTCATTGGTCGCGTGATCAGTCGATCCACTTTGACTAATTCCTGATCGATCCTGGAGTGACACCAAATTTTTTCTTAAAAGCGGTAATGAAATGGTTGACGTGCGAGTAGCCAATTTTATGCGCAAGGGTTTTCATTGGGACATCGGTATCGATTAGCGCTTGATAGGCTTGGTCTAATCGTTGACTCGATAAAAAGGAATAAATAGATTGATCATACTTTTTAATGAACGCTTGGTTTAGCTTTCCTGGGCTAACCTTATATTTTTCGGAAAGTTCTGCTAGGTTAGGTATATCTGCGGTAACTTGCAAAAGTTCCGTACGTAAAGCAGCCACATTAAAATCATCTTTTTCTAGATTGTTTAAAAAACTTTTTGAAGATGATATGTAGAGGTTGAGTTCAAGTAGATATTGCAGAATGATGGACTGCGCAAACAGTGATCGCATATTGCCTTCGAGATGATCGGGAGTGCAATTTGCAATCTTATTTGAAATAGTTTGAGGAATTTTTATTGCGCGATATTCATTGTTTTGAACTAGATCTAAATTTATATACAGATTTTCAGCAGTTTCTGGTCCCAATAAATTAAATAACTCAATTTCGGAAATAAAAAGAGTAGATAAGAAAATATCTTCCTCAGTAAATAGAGTTTGTTCTAGATCAAAAAAATCAAATCTGCCCAACAGATCAATGTCGGGTGTTCTTTTGAGAATATTATTTTTAGCATTATCAAATAAAGATACGCATCCCGAGTGCACCATGTGCGAGGTAAAAGTAGGCGATGAAAACGCTACTTGATACTTACCTAAAGCAAATTCTGAAGGACGATCTTCATTATTGAAATGATGAGTAGATTTGATTAGGGTAATGCCGTCACTAATTTCCAGATGCTCCGTATAGCCAGTTGCTAATTCTGGCGAGTAAGGAAATTGAAATTTTCTTATGGAGCCAATAATCTCAGAAGTGTATGTCTCTTGTTCAAATAGCCATTCAATTTTGTGCCCTAAAATTGCCATTTTATATATTCAATCTTAATTAATTTCGTAGTTATTTTTAATTATTTCGTAGAAATAAATTCACTTTCAGTTGTATCGTAGTGAGTTGTCGTTTTTACGTTGTGAATATTTATTTCTTAAGTCTAATTAAATCATAAGATTGATTTTTATTAAATTTAATTGATTAAGTGGGGGCCTAATTATGCTTACCGAGAGGCAGCTGACGGCAATAGGGGTCGAACTCAAAAAACATCGGGAGCAGCTCAATCAGTCCATTCAAGATATTTCTAGAAAAATGGGCGTGGCACCTAAGTGTATTGTCGCGATCGAATCCGGCAACCTGAGTTATTTTGCTGGTGCCAAATCAGAAATTGCACGACTGATTAAGCTCTATAAAAGAAAACTCCACTTGAAGGCAGATTTTCTGGATTCAGAGCTTCCTACACTTAATCAAAATAACTTCAAGCCCCATTCTGAAGTGAACTTGCCTTCATTCCTGCTGAAAACAGTCTCTGCAGTGCCAAGGACATTAAAAAAATCAAAAATGCCCGTCATAGTTAAGCGAACTGAAATCGCCAATCAAGCAACTAATGTATAACCGAAAAAGCATCTGAAATGATTATTCGATTCATTTATTCACAAAGTTCAGATGATGCTTTGCAAATATCTGCAATGCTTACGGCAAATGATCGCAAGATATATGATGGTCTGCGAATGACTGCAATGCTTAAGGTAACTGATCGCAGTATTACGGCAGATAATATTCTGGAGTATTTGGCGGAGCGGTATCCGGAACGAAAAAATATTGAAATCGCTAAAATTATTTCAAACTAACGATCTTTGCCACTACTTGAATTTTGATTAATTCAGGAAGTCACTCATCCTCTAATCAAGAGCATTGAGCATAGTACAGATCGTCTGCAATTCTTTCAGGCGAATTAACTGACCAAGTCAGTTTTCAAGCAGACTATTCAAATAGGCAGCGGCCCCATCTGCCGGACCTAGTTTTGGATAAGAGAGGCAAAACTTATCGATGCTAAGGATGGCGGGATCATAGGCATTGGGATCATCGTTGTAACGATCTTGCTTTTTTCTTTCAAGGCCTTGATGGGTCAAACTTAGCGGTGCTAAAAATGCGTTAGTCCATGCTTTTTTTCTTGGGTACTCTAAATCTGCCCAAGATTGACAGGACAGATCGCCAAATAAGCTGGCGGCACTTGAATGAGCTGTTACACAACTGAGCGCAGACAGCAAAATAAAGGTACAAAGACCCGACTTGATTAGTTGAGGTGAGGTGGGATTCATATTTAAATTGTTTTACATCGTGAGCATACGGGTGGCAGCATTCCAATCAGCGCGCCCGAGTTCATAAAGCGCAAGTGTCTATAGTACGCTGTTAATAATGCTGATTGTTATAGCCGTCGAGTCAGATAGGCTCGGCCTCGCTTAACCTGTATCCTATCCCTGGCTCGGTGATCAGTAGTTTCGGCTGCGAGGGAACTTCTTCAAGTTTGTTGCGTAGCTGTGCCATGTATAGCCTGAGGTAATGTGTGTGCTCAACGAATTCTGCACCCCAAACATCCGCTAGTAATTGGCGATGCGTAACTACCTGACCTGACTGCAGCATTAATCGCTCGAGCAATTTGAACTCGGTGGGAGTCAAGCGTACCCGCTCGCCATGCCGGATGACCTGATGGCGCTGCAAATCGATTTCAATGCCCGATGCCCTGTAAATTCTGGGGGCGGGATTTTCATCTTGGTGTCGATGCCGCATCGCGACCCGAATCCTTGCCATCAATTCCGTAAAACTAAACGGCTTGACTAGATAATCATCAGCGCCTGCATCCAGCAGATTCACTTTGCTATTGTCGTCGTATCGTGCCGATATGATGATCAGGGGTACCGACGATTGCGTACGCACCCAGCGAATCAGACTGGCACCGTCGCCATCTGGCAAGCCCAGATCAACGATTATCAACTTTATGGCCTCAGAATCGGATCGATTGATCATAGTACTGAAGCTTAGCGTTCCCTCCGCGATCGACTCGGCCTGTACAACGCGGTAGCCACCCAGTTCAAGGGCTTTGGTCAGCGTCTGCCTTAATGACCGATCATCCTCGACTAAAAGCACTTGGCCAGCCATTACGTTAACTCCTCTGACGCGGACAATGGCAGCGCGGGTGGCGCGCCAATGGGCAATGCAATGTTCACGCGAGTACCTCCGCCTGGATTATCTTCTATCCAGATTCTGCCTCCATGTACTCGCGCAATTGCGCGGCATACTGCCAGGCCTACGCCTGCACCACGACGTGGCTGTCGTCCAGTTCGACCGTCAGAGGGAAGATCAACGCCATCCACTCGCTGGAATATTTCGAACACCTTTTCATGCCACCATCCGGGGATACCTTCGCCACAGTCAGACAGCCGTATAAACACTTCATGATCAGCGCTGACCGCATCGATCGTGATGACAGATTCATCGCGACTATATTTCAAACTGTTCTGCAACACGTTATCCAGCAATTGCATCAGCAAGACAACATCAACATGCAAGAGAGGCAAATCGGGCGGCAGATGAACAATAAATTGTCGATCAGAGCAGCGACGTTTTATACGCGCGATCACCGTTCCAATTATCTCCTCTAGTGATTCCCAATTTTTATTGAGTTCAATACCGACCGCATCTAATCGCGCCATCTGCAGTGTGTTATTCGTCATGCGATGGAGCTGCTCAGTTTCTTCCACGATGGTGCTAGCCAACCCGGCGAACTCAGCATGCCGATCCCCTTTAGTCTGTTCGACTAGGACCGACGCGGCACCCATGATAGTCGACAATGGGGTATGATAATCATGCGAAATTGCCGTAAGCAAGGTATTCCGGATAGCTTGCGTTCGCACTTGCTCGTTAGCCTCACGCGCCTGAACAAGCGCTATGTACCGCTCGAGTTCTATGCCTAGCTGGTAACATAAATCGCGGAAGTGCGGGTATCCCAACCAATCCGTCGAAGGCTCGAAGCCATCATGAAACACGACCACCCCCCAAGTCTTCTCTCGACCACGAATGGGAATCGCACGCGCTGAGTCATCCGCTTTCGATAGCGTGGATGGATCGACAGAGAATGGTTTCCATTCCAAGATCAATCGCTGCTTCTGAAACGGAGAGGGCTCACCAAAAAATTCAAACTGATGACCATCGCAGACCGCCAGCTGTGAGCGGGTTAGCAGGATATAGGCAGGTACACCTGCATGGTCAGCGAGTAGCTTGCGCAGGACATCGACCTTCGCTAACCACCCGGTAGCCTCACGCAACTGCTCACTCAGTAAGCGTAATTGGCTGGTACGAGCTGCTTGTAATGCCTCGCTAGTCACGGCCCTACGTAATCGCACCGTCAAATAGCTTATAACGATGCTGACACCGTATACAGAGACTAGTAACATTAGATCCTCGCGCAACGCGGGCGTGAACGAGAGGCGAGGATTAACAAAAAAATAGCTGAAGTAGAAAATCGATAAGGTGTTGATGAGTAGTGAAGTTAGCGGGCCTATCCAAAGACCCGCAACTGCACTTGCGAGCACCAGTATCAAGGCTAAGTTCTGAAACACGAAATCCCCGTCCAGCCACCACATCAATGACCAGGCCATTATCCAGACCAGAATGCCATACCAGTGGCGCTCACGAAAAGGAAGGGCTCGGTTTACTTGACTTGGCATAGTAAGGACTGAATCCTGACATGAAGCGCCAATGCGCTTGAGGTCAATAGAATTAAGAAAAGCAGAAAAAAACTGTAAGACTCGACCCGCGATTACAACGAGCAGATCGGAGGGTTAGATTGAGTAATGATAAGTTAAGTTGAGTGACTGTGGGATCTGTTCAATGTCATCATGAGGTTCAAGACAAGCTGCCGCTCTGAATCCTTCAACGACTGAAAGATACCGAGAACCTCTCCGAGATTACTGTTTGATGCCGGAACTGCGTCGACAGAAACCGCTTCCTCTAGCATTGGTCCCTGTCCCAGTAAGAGCCAAGCCGAAGATACGCCTAGCAAGCTTGCTAGCGCATTCAAATGACTCTGCGTTGGAAACGAATCGCCAATCAACCAACGCCTCGCTCCATGCATAGTGATAACCATGCCGTAGCTATTCGTGTTGAAGTGACGAGCAAGCGTGGTTGGTCTGTCATCAAGACCGGCAAATATGAGTGCCTCAATGAGTCTTCTCGCAAAATCCAGTCGCAGCTTTCTGTTGTCGCTAGTCATGATTGAAGAGTCTGCACCTGCAAATATAAGGAAAGCATAAGTATTTAATTAGAGTTCCATAAAGTATCCGTAAAAAATCCGTTTATAAATTAATTGATTAACATTGAATTAAAATTTTATATCGTAAATCATTGGCTTTCGAAAAATTTTAGTGCATGATTTTCTTCGAAGAAAAATATCAGTAGAAAAATATCAGTCAAAAAATATTTTTCAAAGATGGTCTACTGAAGGGGAAAGATTCATGAACACTGAGAAGCTTGAACAGACATCGAGCACTAAACACAGCGAGAACAACAGACCCTACTTTTCGTTGAGCGACTTTTTTTTCGTAGTCATCGCTTGCGCCTTAGGAATCGGCATTGTTCAGTTAGGCTATTCAACATGGGTTGAAGGTCGACACACTGAGTCGGCAAAATTGACTGGCGAATCGATTGTCAGCTTGATGACGGATGAGGCATCCAAACGTGCGTCTGCTGGTGAAAGCTCGACGCATGAGTGCAGCGGCGAAACAAAAAACTGGTTCGACTGCCGTGAATGGCTAGTCAGCTCAAGCGGACCATTAAAAGGCCTTAATAACGAGATAAGTCGTGGCAATAAGCTCTTCAGCCCAGCCTGCGACCGAACGCAACTTGATACGCTCGGATCAATCATTTTCGAAAAAGGCACCCCCAAGCCTCCCGATGGCGCAAGTCTGATGTATGCGCCTTTGTCGGACCTTGAGCCACTTGGTGCGCCAATCCCACTAAGACTGTCGATTTGCGGACGAGGATTTTCCGTGATCCATGTCGCAGAATTCACATTCTGATCTATTACGAATCCGAGTATCCGGGAAGGCAGAAACCATGTCCGCAACATTCGAAAACTATGCCTCGCGTGAGGTAACGCTGCGTAGTTTTATTTACGCTTGGATGTTTGACCAGTCCAATCCCAACAACTTGCAGCGCGAGTTTGATAAGTGGATTTCTATCTTGATCATAGCGAACTTGATCGGGATGCTGACTGAGCACATTCCTGCGATTTATGAGCCGAACAAATTCCTTTTTCATGTATTCGATCAATTTTCACTAGCAGTTTTCACGATTGAGTATTTATTACGATTGTATGTCGCCCCGGAAGATTCAGAATTTGGTAAATCAAGATTCCCTCGGTTACGCTACATTTTTAGTCTGTATGCATTAATCGATTTGGCTGCAATTCTGCCGTTCTATCTGAGCTCTTTCATTGCAATGGATCTGCGTATGCTGCGTACGCTGCGGCTACTTCGACTGCTGAAGTTATTCCGTATTTTGGTTCCTGCGGTTCAGGAGTTTCGTCAACTTAACCAAGGGAGCACTTTCAGACAGCAAGTCTATGCCTTACTAAATCCGACATCCACCAGTGGCAAGCTGCAAGAGTTGCTTGATAGTTTCATCGTTTGGTGGGTATTCATCTCAGTGATGGCGGTCATTTTGGAGTCGGTCGCATCAATTCATTACATACTGAATGTTCAGTTTATCGTTCTGGATGCGATTGCTGTTTTCATTTTTTCTCTCGAATATATTTTGCGACTGTATTCCTGCACCGAAGACCCGAAATTCAAAGGTCTGGGTGGACGTTTCGAATTCGCGAGTCAGCCGATTGTTGTGATCGACCTGCTGGCGATCGTGCCCTTTTTCCTCGAAACTATGCTGCATCAGGTTTTCGACCTCAGATTCCTCCGGATTTTCAGATTGATGCGCTTGCTCAAACTGACTCGCTACACTACCTCAACAGGAACTCTGGTCAAGGCACTTCGACGTGAGTGGCCTGTAATTGCCGCATCAACCTTCATCATGCTTTTGCTGGTGATTTTGACCGCGAGTCTTGGCTTTCTGTTCGAACATGAGGCACAGCCGGACAAGTTTGAAAACATCCCGCAATCGATTTATTGGGCGGTTGTGACACTTGCCTCGGTTGGCTATGGTGATATTTCACCGATAACACCCGTTGGGCGTCTGATGACGATTGTTATGGCGCTGGTGGGTATTGGTATCTTCGCCGTACCTGCTGCCATCTTATCGACAGCGTTCAATGATCAGTTACACAAAGATCGCGAGATGATGCACGCAGAACTGATGCGCTTCATGAAAGATGGCAGCCTGTCAGATGAAAACTACGAGCAAATAATGCGCGAGGCGCAAGAACTTCATATCTCTCAAGAAGAGGTAATTGTGCTGATCGAGCGCGTCAAACAAGAGCGCGCTGAAATGGGTCAACATCAGTTACCGATTGCGGCTATTCGAGAAAAACCCGAGATCGCTTTTGAACAATTTCGGATCACAATTTCTAATTTGCGGCAAATTGCTACCGAGGGTAACAGAAAACAGATGCAGGAGCTGTTTGATATGCCGGGGCGAGCAACAGACGATGAACGTGCAATCTGGCGCCAAATCGATCGACGATGAGCGAACTCGCTCAAATCATTACCTATTATTTCAAACAAGCCCTTCCTCAAAGGAGAAATCATGCGCTACGTAATTATCAATAACCTGATTATGTCCTCGCGTCGTGCGCGTCATCAATTTTTATCAAGGCTGCAACCACCACCCGCCGGCGAGCGCCTGCCGCGCAAAGACCACACGGGCTTCATCATGACTCTACTAACTATCTGTTTCGGAATTGCCGTTTATTTGATGGCTTGATTCAAGTTCAGCGGTGGCGTGCATTGAAAATTATGCATGGCATAAAGAAAGGTTAGGCTGGCTACGTGGTGGCACCGCAGACATTACAAGTCATTAGACAAAATTCGAACAAGAGCCAGGTACATAGTATTTAGAGATCGCGCGCGAAACGGAAGCCGGGGTGTGTGAGACGAAGCGCCCTTGGTCGATCTGAGATTTGATTTGCCCACCGTTCAGCATCATGTCGGGTGGTGAATAATTTGCTTACAAATACTTGGCTTTTACATGAGCTACGTACCTGCCATGCACCGTTGCGGTTTCTGATTGACGCCATTTCCTTATCCTCATTTGGACAGGAATTGGACAAGACCTTATTTCGCCCCCACTAACTATTTTTAAAGTTAGTACCAACTACTCCCACCCCTATTCAAAATCTCCAGCTAAATCCGGGCACACCCTCATCCCCCCACTTTACCGTAGTGAATTGTAGATTTTCCGTTGCGAATAGTTATTTCTTAAATCGAATTAAATCATATGATGGAAATCATTAAGTCTTTAATTCATTAGGGTGGTGAGTAGTAATTATGCTTAATGAGAAGCAGCTATCCACCATTGGGTTTGAACTCCAATAACACCAGTAAGAACTCAGTCATTCCATTCAAAATATTTCTAGTAAAACGGACGAGACACCGAAATACATTGTCGCAATTGAATCGTGCAAGATGAGTTTTTTCGTGGACACGAACTATGTTTAAAGAACTATTACTTAAACGGATTGATGCGCTAGAAGCAAAGATGGCAGCATCCAAGCAAGATCGTATTGATTTACAAAATCTTCGAGATCAACTGGTCAAACTTAGTGTTCATGACTTTGCTGAAAGTAGTGAGGTTGGGTCTAGTTCCTCGACCCCTTCGAACAAATAACTACCTACAAAAATGACGCAAAGGCATGCAGGTCATCGACTGTGATGCTTCGCTATCGTCTTTTTGAACATGCTATTTAAAATGAATCGCTTACGTCGGCTTCTGACCGGAATTTTCGTACTTTTCCTCGCAGGTAACTTAGGAGTTCCTATGTTGCTAGATCCCCAGCCCATCCAACCCACAGACATTAGTTCCACACAGACCCAATCTCCTGACAATCTGAGTGCTGACGTAGGCTTGACTGGATTATTGCCTGATCTTCGCGCGCAGATAGCAGAAGCCATGAAGTCCATGCTTGAGTCAGCGAGTAAGGCCGCGAGCGATGTTAAGTCTGACGTCACAGCACGTACTTTGGCAGCCCTAGACCCAGCAGAAAAGTCTGCATTAGCCCCCTACCTCTGGCCAAGTGCGAATAACTCCTTATCTCAGACGGCAGATGCGCTTGCTTCCACATCTGAAGACGCGGCCATTTTGCCTCTTGGCTTGCCCACGGCAAACATGCTAAATCCTGACGGGTTGGCGACCACGTTAAATCCACCGGGTATCAGCTCATATTTACAAAAAATAATCACTACTCCATCTTGTTCGCTGCCAACCACTTGTTCAACGCAAGCACTGCCCTAGCCGCGACTGAAAATATTTAAAAAGTAGTATGCGTTTTTTACTGACACAGAAGCTAAGGCTAGAGCAACTGTTAAAGATGGGTTTTCGATCATTCGTTACAGTCACCGGTATGTTCTTTATTAAACCGTTGATGTCTGAGCCTCGTTATTCGTGAGGGGGTAGCGCGATCATAGTTAGTTTGCACAAGGGGTTGCGCATTAAGGCTTGAAGCCGGATGGAATCAGCCTTGGTGGTTTTTTCATTTGTGGAGTGACTACTCCGACTTCCAATGCCCCGACTTCCCGCCTAGCTTTTCCATCACGCGCACTTCAGTAATCGTCATTCCTCGATCAATCGCTTTGCACATATCGTAAATGGTTAACAGGCCAATCTGGACTGCGGTGAGCGCCTCCATTTCCACGCCGGTTTTACCGTAGGTTTCGACTTGCGCATTACACATGATGCTGGACTCAGCGTCGTTGGTGGTGAATTCAACCGCAACGCGGGTCAGTGCCAGTGGGTGGCACAGCGGTATCAGGTCTGCAGTACGTTTAGCCCCCATGATGGCTGCGATTCGGGCAATACCGAGTACATCACCTTTTTTGGCGCTGCCTGAGGTTATCACCGCCAAGGTCGTTGGTTTCATCAAGATGACGCCGCTGGCGGTGGCAACACGATGGGTTTCGGCTTTGGCGCCGACGTCGACCATGTGGGCTTGACCGCCATCATCAAAATGAGTGAGGCCGCCATTATCGGATTTTGTATCGTTTGATAATTTTTTAGAACTCATATCAGTAAAATTTCAATATGTAAGAGCGTGTGAGTAAAGGCGAGATGCGCATGCTTGCAGGTATCATAGCACTATGAAACCCGCGTCTTATCCCCGTTTCCTGCATCCAGCCATTCACCTCGGTGTTGCCATAGTGCTCGCCTTGGCAAGTCCGGTATTGATCGCGCCCTCGCTTTTGCATGCGCAGAACTTGCCGAATTTGGGTGGAACGGATGGCGAAGAGTTGTCGCCATTGATGGAGCGGCGGCTGGGCGAGCAGGTGATGAACAACATCCGTCGTGATCCGGATTACATCGAGGATGCGCCAACGCTAGATTATCTGAATCAACTAGGCGGGATTTTGTTGGGGAGTAGCTCTGAGGCACGCGGTGACGCCGGTTACGATTTCTTTTTCTTTGGCGTTAGAGATCCCTCGCTGAATGCGTTTGCCTTGCCTGGTGGATTTATTGGTTCTCACTCTGGCTTAGTGTTATCAGCGCAGTCTGAATCCGAGCTGGCAGCAGTGCTCGCTCACGAAATAGGCCACGTGTCTCAAAGACATATTGCGCGAATGATAGGCAATCAACGTAAGGATGCCTTGTTACCTATGGCGGGTTTGTTGATTGCAGCGCTGGCCGCGCGCAGTAGTCCTGATTTGGCGGGTGCAGCCATGATGGGTGGAACGGGCCTTGCCGCTCAACGTCAGCTGAGTTTTGGGCGTGATGCAGAACGTGAGGCGGATCGAGTGGGCTTACAGATTTTGCGTGGCGCAGGTTTTGAATTGAATGGGATGGTGAATTTTTTCGGGCGATTACAAAATGCTAGCCGTAATCGCACGGATAATTTGCCTTCGTATTTACGGACTCACCCGATGACGGGTGAACGTATGGCCGATATTGAAGCGCGTATTCGTATGCTGTCTTACAAACAGCATGTCGACAGTTTAGATTTTTTACTGATTCGATCACGCTTGCGGGTTCTGCAAGACGATACGCCGCAGGGTTGGCGCGATGCGACCAACGTGTTTTTAGAGCAGGCGCGCCAGGGGACGCGGGCGCAGTTAATGGCGGCCAAATATGGGCTGGCAATGTTGGCTCAACGTCAGCGTGATTCGGCGCGCGCCTTTGCTTTGTTAACTGAGTTAAAAGCGGAGGTGGCGCGCGCTCCGGCGTATCCTGCCTCGCAGATTTTGTCGAGTTTTGCGATTGAGTTGGAGTTGTTGGGAGGTCAGGCGACTAACGCGCTGGCACTGGCAAAAGAAGCGCGCATTCAGTTTCCTTTATCACGTGCCATCACCATGCAGTACGCTGATACCTTACTGATGAATGGCAAAAAGAATGAAGCCACTACTTTTTTACGTGATCAGGCTCAGTTGTATCGCCAAGATCCTGGTGTGCAAAGGGCCTTAGCTCGCGCCTATGCAGAGCAGGGCAAGATAGCGCTGCAGCATCTGGCACTGACTGAATATTACGCATTGACGGGTGCGCTACCTGCAGCACTCGAGCAGTTAAAGATGGCACGCGGCTCATCAGACGCCTCGTTTTACGATCAAGCGGTGATTGATGCGCGCGAACGCGAGCTACAAGCGAGCTGGCGAGAATTGATGGAAAAATCTAAACGCCGATAGACGACGGTTTAGTTTTTATTCTCGAGTTTGCTTGGATGAGCAATAAAACCAAATCGTTCTTGTAGTTGATTCGAAGCTACCCATTCCACACTTTTGAATTGGCTACCAAACTTTATTTGTAATGGTTGATTCGGTACGCTTAACCATCTCAATAAATCATCATCCGCTACCGCATGATCTTCTACATACAGCATAGCTAAACAGTGCGCCAGATCGCTAGGATCCAGCATGGCGATTTTTTGCTGGCTTTGAATGATCAATTGACCTGTATCGGTCATGAAAACACAATCAATTTCACGCACAGGCGTGCGGTCATGTAATACAAACCCTAGCTCAGGATCAGTACGCGCGATAAAGGGGGTTGATTCAAGCTCGACATACACGCGTTGCGGGCCGTTTTGAAAATACCAGGCACCGCGATTGTCGCAATCGTAGTTGCGATAGATAAAAGCCAATAGTGATTCATGCCGAATAATGTCTCCCTGCTGGTGTGCAGCTTGCGCTGCCTCATCGCGCATGCGGAAGGCACCACGCGCATCCAGCGCTAACCAGCCATAACAGTGCGGTACGTTAGGCCATTTCGTTAGCGACTGTTTTACGAGTTCATCCATCAAAGATTTTTTAGGCTAGTGATTACGTTGATCGCGACGAGTTTTCTTGACGCCGCAGGTTAATCTGATCATTCAAAAATCTAACTAGTCGTCTGGGTAACCAATCGAGATGTCCGGGAGGTCGGCCACGTGCGAAACCTACATGCCCGCCATGCGCCGGGTATTCCAGTAATACGGCGTCGGCAGCCGATCGTGGCAGATGTTTAGCGGGTAGAAAAGGATCGTTGCGTGCATTTAGCACCAGTGTCGGTACGACGATGGAAGGCAGTACATGTTTTGCGCTCGCTCTGTCCCAGTAATCATCTGTATTTCTATAGCCGTGTAGAGGTGCGGTCACGACATTATCGAATTCGTAGAGGTTGCGAGCCTTCAGCATTTCTTCACGATCGAATAAAGTCGGAAACTGCTCTAGTTTTTGCAAACATTTAGGTTTGAGCGTTTGCAAAAAAGAGCGTGTGTAGATCATGTTGATGCCACGCGATAGCGAGGCACCGCCAGCGGCCAGATCGAGAGGCGCTGAAATAGCGCAGGCTGCATCGACAAAGCCAGAGTCTTCAGGGAATTCACCTAGCCAGCGTAATAAGGCGTTGCCACCTAATGAAACACCTGCAACAAAAAAATTTGAGGCATTACGATATAACGGATGGCGTACCATCTTGTGCAGTATCCAATCAATTTCACCTGAATCGCCTGAATGATAAAAGCGTGGGGCATGATTGAGTTCACCAGAGCATCCACGAAAATGCGGAATCGCGCCCGACCATCCCAGTGATTCAATATGTTTGAGTATGGAGCGAGCGTAGTGGCTCGATGACGAGCCTTCTAGTCCGTGAAATAACACCAGTAATGGTTTGCCAGGCAGTCCTTCAACGAAGTCGACGTCGATGAAATCATTATCAGGGGTATCCCAGCGCTCACGTTTAAGTGTGACGGCCGGCGGTTCTATGAATTTGGCGGGATAAATCGTTTGTAGGTGGCCACCAGGTAACCAACCGGGAGCGGAATAGTCGCTCATACGGGGCTTACATCAATGCAGCATAGCTGCTGCAGAACCAGGATCATCGGCGGCCTTACCCGGCGCGACGGAGGCGTGATGAATCACGATACGCCACCCCTGAGGTGTTTTGAGATAGACGTTGGTCGCCAGAATATGCGCTTCCTGCCAGTCAGGATCGTCAGGGGTTTTAACTTCTTCAATCAGGTTATGAACTGAGCACATCATGTTGTGGCTGATGTGCAGTTGGCGTGGCCGTATGTGTACTGGGCCGCGTTCAAAAATCATTTCCCATGATTCGCGTATCGCCGCATGCCCTTGCAGTCTGGGTGCGCCTGGGTGTACACACACAATCTCTTCATCATCGGCCCAGAGCGCCATCAGACTTTCAAGATCGGCGCGTGCAATCGCATCGTAGAAAGCATTCTCTACATCTTCAGCGCTGGACATCAATTTTGCAGGTGTAGGCATGTGTGTGCAACAGACTGAAGCGCGGTCTGGTAAAGGCCCAACGACATTGTCAGTGGCCGTGATGAATAACAGCACCGGGTTTCAGACGGTACACCGTAGAGCAATAAGGGCAGCGTGCTTCGCCCTGATCAGAAAAATCCAGCGATACTTTTGGATGTGACGACCAAATGGGCATCGCTGGATTGGGGCAGTGGGCTGGCAGTTGCGTGCCATCGAGTTCAACTGCTTGCATCGGAGTTTGCTGGGTCATTGTGTGATTCAATTAAACGCGAGTGAGCCAGTGACTGTATTGAGGCGCTTTGCCACCGACGATATCGAAAAACATGGATTGTATTTTTTCGGTGACTGGGCCACGACTGCCTGCACCGATCTCACGGCCATCCAGTTCACGTATCGGTGTTACTTCAGCGGCGGTGCCGGTGAAGAAGGCCTCATCAGCGCAATACACTTCATCACGCGTGATACGCTTTTCAATCACTTCAATGCCTAAATCACGTGCAATGGTGACGACGGAATCACGCGTGATGCCATCGAGGCAGCTAGCTAAATCGGGGGTATAAATTTTTCCGCTTTTAACGATGAAGATGTTTTCACCGGCACCTTCAGACACATAGCCTTCGGTATCGAGCAACAAGGCTTCATCGTAGCCATCCGCAGTGACTTCTTGATTAGCGAGAATCGAGTTGATGTAGTAGCCGCTAGCTTTGGCGCGAACCATCGATATGTTGACGTGGTGACGTGTGAAGGATGAGGTTTTAACGCGAATACCTTTAGCCAAACCTTCTTCACCAAGATAAGCACCCCACGGCCATGCAGCAATCCCCACATGAATCGTATTGCCGCGTGCAGAGACGCCCATTTTTTCTGAGCCTATCCACACCAGCGGACGCAAATAGCAGGATTCGAGTTTGTTAGCGCGCACGACTTCTAGTTGCGCGTTCATGATGGTTTCCATATCAAACGGCACTTTCATTTGAAAGATTTTTGCCGAATTGAATAAGCGCTGGGTATGTTCTTTGAGACGGAAGATAGCCGTTCCGTGGGTGGTGTTGTAGGCTCTTACGCCCTCAAACACGGCCATGCCGTAATGCAGACTGTGGGTAAGCATATGCAGAGTGGCGTCGCGCCAGTCGACCATCTGGCCGTCTTTCCAAATTTTTCCGTCGCGGTCAGCCATAGACATGTCAAGTTCTCCAATGGATAGTGCAAAGGCGTGATTTTAGCGGATTCGGTCGCTGGCTAGGCCAGCCTCGGTGATCCGGGAATAAATAAATTCGACCGCTTTGTAAAAAATAAGGCGACCTGGTTTGCATTCATCGATAACATTCTGGCTCGGACAGTTATGCAGCCCCGCTATAAAATTCGCCACCCACACGCCTTTTTGCAACCAGAGCAATAAGATAAGCACCTCGCGGGCTAGTTATCAGCCCTGCTCAACCAATTAATCCATGGATTCTTTACAAGCCGAGCAGGCCGCTCGTGAAAAAGCCGCTTTTTGGGATGGTGTTCGCATCAGTGCACCGACCATGCCCGGCTTGGTCGCTTGGGGAGCCGTCACTGGCATGGTGTTGGTTCAGTCAGGTTTGAGTCTGTGGCAAGCCATCGTCATGACCTTGATGGTGTACGCCGGCTCAGCGCAACTGGCAGTTTTGCCGTTAATTGTGGCGGGTGCGCCGGTCTGGCTGATTTTTCTGACCGCGCTTTTGGTGAATTTTCGATTCATCATTTTTAGCGCGGTGGTGGGGCCCCATTTTTCCCATTTGCATTGGACTCGCCGACTTTGGTACGGCTACTTCAATGCGGATTTGGTGATGGCTTTCTTCCCGCAGCGTTTTCCTCAGCAAACTCTCTCTAAGCCGACTGGCAAGCTGGGCTATTTCATGGGGTTGGCGATGCCTACCTGGTGTTCTTGGCAGTTGGGTAGTTTGATTGGCATTTTGTTGGCCAGTCAGATTCCTAGGGAGTGGGGCATTGGTTTTGCCGGCACACTAGTTTTATTGGGCTTGACCATTCCTTTAATAGTTAATCGAGCCACCTTAGCGGGGGTGATTGTTGCGAGCGGGGTAGCGGTGGCAGCATCAGGTTTACCTTACCGCCTTGGATTAGTGGTTGCCATGTTGGCAGGTATTGCCGCTTCAGTAACCATTGATCGCATAACTGGCTCGGCCACTGACCAAGAGCGGGGCAAATCATGAGTGTGATCGATTACCTTTGGTTGATGGTTTTAATGGCGCTGACGACGGCGGTTACGCGCAGTTTTTTCTTTTTGCTGGCCGATTCACGCATGCCGCCCTGGCTGCAGCATGCGCTGGGCTATGTGCCGGCGATTGCATTGGCGGCGATCATCGCTCCCGATTTGCTGATGTCGGGCGGGCAGCTGGCGATTAACCCCTCCAATGCGAAGCTGCTGGCGGGTATTGCAGCGACTATTTTCTTTTTGCTTACACGTCATTTAATTAGTACGCTGGCCTTTGGCATGGCGGTCTTTACGCTACTCAGGCTGTTTGCTCCCGCGCTATAGACATGCCGGTCTGGCAATGGTTTTTGTGAGGGTGTGCTGCGGTAAAATACCCGGCTTTCCAACCTTCATCCGAGTCCATCATGCGATTCAATCGACTTAGCGATCTAACGCAGAACGATCAACTGCGTGGCAAACGAGTTTTCATTCGTGCTGACTTAAATGTGCCGCAAGATGATGTGGGCAATATTACTGAAGACACGCGTATCCGAGCATCGGTGCCAGCTATTCAGGCGGCACTGGCAGCAGGTGCTGCAGTGATGGTGACTTCGCATCTGGGTCGTCCGACTGAGGGAGAGTTCAAACCAGAAGATTCGCTCGCACCGATTGCAAAGCGACTGTCAGAGTTACTAGGCTGTGCCGTGCCACTGAAACAACATTGGGTTAATGGTGTGGACGTCGCTCCGGGTGAGGTAGTGCTACTTGAAAATTGCCGCGTGAATCCGGGTGAAAAAAAGAACAGCGACGAGCTCGCTAAAAAAATGGCTGCGCTGTGTGATGTGTATGTGAATGATGCATTTGGTACTTCGCATCGCGCTGAAGCAACAACGCATGGCATCGCAAAATTTGCTCCGATCGCCTGTGCGGGTCCATTACTCGCTGCTGAACTCGATGCACTGGGCAAGGCACTTGGCAATCCAGCCCGTCCACTCGCAGCGATTGTTGCGGGCTCTAAAGTCTCCACCAAACTTACGATTCTTAAAACCTTAGCTGCCAAAGTCGATCGACTGATCGTTGGTGGTGGTATTGCGAACACCTTCATGCTGGCCGCCGGCCTGCCGATTGGTAAGTCATTGGCTGAAGCTGATTTGGTTTCAGAGGCTAAAGCCATCATCGATATGATGAGTGCGCGCGGTGCCAGCGTGCCTATCCCAACTGACGTGGTGTGTGCCAAAGAATTTTCAGCCAGCGCGACAGCAACAGTGAAAGCTGTGAATGAAGTTGCGGCCGATGATTTGATTTTGGATATAGGACCACAAACCGCCAAGCTGTTAGCGTCGCAACTGATGGATGCCGGCACCATCGTATGGAATGGCCCCGTTGGTGTGTTCGAATTTGATCAATTTGGCGAAGGAACGAAAACACTCGCCATGGCAATTGCACACTCCAAAGGTTTTTCTATTGCAGGTGGCGGTGACACGCTAGCTGCCATTGCCAAGTACGGTATCACGGACAAAGTGGGTTACATCTCCACTGGCGGTGGTGCTTTCCTTGAATTCCTCGAAGGCAAAGTTCTTCCTGCCGTTGAAATACTTGAACAGCGAGCCCACTGATTGACTACTGAACTAAAACAACGCGCCACTAAGATTGTTGCCACGATAGGCCCTGCATCAAATACGCCTGAAGTGCTGCAACAAATGATTGCAGCAGGTGTCGATGTAGTGCGATTAAATTTTTCGCATGGCAAAGCTGAAGATCACGTGCTGCGAGCGCAAATGGTACGTGATGCTGCCGCTGCGTGCGGCCGCGAAGTCGCCATCATGGCTGATCTTCAAGGGCCAAAAATTCGCGTCGGTAAATTCAAGGATGGAAAAATCGAGTTAGTTAAAGGCGCGCCTTTTATCCTCGATGCGACCTGCGAGATGGGCGATCAAACACGCGCTGGTTTAGATTACAAAGAATTGCCGCGTGATCTGAAACCTGCCGACATTCTTTTACTGAACGATGGTTTGATCGTGCTGATCGTTGATCGTGTACAGGGCAGCGAGATTTTTACGACAGTTAAAGTGGGTGGTGAGCTGTCTAACAACAAAGGTATTAATCGTCAGGGTGGCGGTTTATCTGCGCCGGCGTTAACTGCTAAAGATATGGAAGACATCAAGACGGCCATGCAGTTGGGGGCTGACTATGTCGCTGTTTCATTTCCTAAAAGCGCAACCGATATGATCATGGCGCGTCAGTTGGCCAACATTGCTGCAGAAGCGCACAACACCCATCGACCACTGATGATCGCGAAAATTGAGCGAGCTGAAGCGATTCCGGTGCTGCAAGAAATTCTCGATGCGTCCGATGGCATCATGGTGGCGCGCGGTGATCTCGCCGTTGAAGTAGGCAATGCCATGGTGCCCGCGCTGCAAAAGCGCATGATTCGTATGGCTCGTCATTCGAATAAGCTGGCAATTACAGCCACGCAAATGATGGAGTCGATGATACAAAACGCGGTTCCAACGCGTGCTGAAGTATCGGATGTGGCGAATGCGGTTTTGGATGGTACCGATGCGGTGATGACGTCGGCAGAAACAGCGGCCGGGAAATATCCGGTTGAAACGGTTGAGATGATGGCGGCCGTCTGTGCAGAAGCTGAAAAAGCTGAGGCTATGTCGCTCGATGCTGATTTTTTGAATGTGACTTTTTCTCGTATTGATGAATCGATCGCTTACGGCGCATTGTTTACCGCCTACCATTTGCGTGCACGTGCCATCGTGGCCTTGACTGAATCGGGTTCAACGCCGTTGTGGATGAGCCGACACAATATCGACATGCCAATTTACGCCATGACTACCAGTCGTGCCACACAACGAAAAGTCGCTTTGTATCGTAATGTGCAGCCGTTTGAACTCAAAACCGATGCGAATGATCGTGAGTCAGTGCTGAAAGCTGCCGAAGAATTATTGTTGGCACGCGGCTTGGTTAAAAAAGACGACATGGTCATCATGACCTGGGGTGAGCCTATGGGTCAGACCGGTGGCACGAATGCTTTGAAGATCACCAAGATCGGTGATCGCTGATTTTTTACGCTTATTTTTTACAATTATTTTTTGAATTTTCTCAGGAGACTTTGACATGGCACTCGTATCACTTCGTCAGTTGCTAGACCACGCTGCCGAAAACAATTATGGCCTTCCGGCTTTTAACGTCAATAATCTTGAGCAAGTCTCCGCCATCATGGCAGCGGCCGATGAAGTCGGTGCGCCCGTCATCATGCAAGCGTCAGCAGGTGCGCGTAAATATGCAGGCGAAGCTTTTCTGCGTCATTTGATTTCAGCAGCCGTGGAAGCGTATCCACACATTCCAGTAGTGATGCATCAGGATCATGGTCAGTCACCTGCGGTGTGTATGGCGGCGATCAAATCAGGATTTTCATCGGTCATGATGGATGGTTCGCTGATGGCTGATGGAAAATCCGTCGCTAGCTACGAATATAACGTTGAGGTGTCGCGTAAAGTGGTTGAGTTTTCACATGCGATTGGTGTCACTGTCGAAGCAGAGCTGGGTGTACTCGGTTCGCTCGAGACCATGAAGGGTGACAAAGAAGATGGTCATGGCGCTGAAGGTACGATGACGCGCGAGCAGTTACTCACCGATGTGAATCAAGCTGCCGACTTTGTACGTCAAACACAATGCGATGCATTGGCGATTGCGATTGGCACCAGCCACGGCGCGTATAAATTTTCGCGCAAACCGACCGGTGACATTTTGGCGATTGACCGCATCAAAGAAATCCATCAGCGCATTCCGAATACGCACTTGGTGATGCACGGCTCTTCCAGTGTGCCGCAAGAATTGTTGGCAGAGATACGTCAGTTTGGCGGTGATATGAAAGAAACCTACGGCGTACCTGTAGAAGAAATTCAAGAAGGTATTAAACACGGCGTACGAAAAATTAATATTGATACTGACATACGCTTGGCAATGACCGCAGCAGTGCGCCGCTATCTGGCAGAAAATCCATCGAAATTTGATCCGCGCGATTTTCTCAAGCCGGCGCGTGAAGCGGCTATGCAAATTTGCAAAGCCCGTTATTTATCGTTCGGTTGCGAAGGTCAGGCTGCTCGTATTAAACCAATGCCACTAGAAAAAATGGCAGACAAATACACCAAAGGTGACTTGTCGCAGGTAGTTAAATAAAGTAAACAAACTGTATATTTGCCAGACGCTGTAGACGCGATAATTATGTCTACAGCCTGGCAAATTAATTTTTTAATGTCGCTCGTTAAGTGATTAAGTAAGTAATTAATTTGATAAGCCAGAAACACTCCAGCCGCGTTGCATCACATCCAAATTTTATGACCAGCCTTTACGAATCGACGATTACCTCATTGCCTTTGCTAGGGCGTGGCAAGGTGCGTGACAATTATGCGGTGGGTAATGACAAAATCTTGATCGTCACTACCGACCGTCTTTCTGCATTTGATGTGGTGATGAATGAACCGATTCCTACCAAAGGGCAAGTATTGAATCAGATGTCGGATTTCTGGTTTTCGAAATTAAGTCATATCGTCCCTAATCATTTGACGGGTGTTACACCAGAATCAGTGGTGTCCGCTGCAGAGGCAGATCAGGTACGTGGGCGTGCAGTAGTTGCGAAGCGACTCAAGCCGATATTGGTGGAAGCTGTTGTGCGTGGTTACCTGATTGGTTCGGGTTGGAAGGATTATCAGGCAACGGGTGCAGTGTGCGGTATTCCCTTACCAGCGGGCTTGAAGATGGCAGCAAAACTTGCTCAGCCTATTTTCACTCCTGCAGCCAAAGCAGATTTAGGCGAGCACGATGAAAACATCAGCTTTGATGAAATGGAACATCGCATAGGCAGCGAGCTGGCTACAACAATGCGTGATGTCAGTATTCAGCTGTATCAAGCGGCGGCCGATTATGCGGCGACGCGCGGTATCATTATTGCGGATACTAAATTCGAATTTGGATTAGACGATAACGGCGTGATGCATTTGATGGATGAAGTGTTGACCGCTGACTCCTCGCGTTTTTGGCCAGCGGATTCGTATGCAGAAGGAATGTCACCTCTTTCATTTGATAAACAATTCGTGCGCGATTATTTAGAAACACTAAAAGACTGGGGCAAGACTGCACCTGCACCTGCGCTACCTTCTGATGTGATTGAAAAAACCGGCGCTAAATATCGCGAGGCGCTACAACGCTTAACCGGACAAACCTTGAAAGACTAAGATGAGCCAAACTAAGCCTGTCGTTGGAGTCGTTATGGGTTCATCCTCCGATTGGGATGTCATGCAGCATGCGGTGTCGATGCTCAAGGAATTCGGCATTGCGCATGAAGCCCAAGTAATTTCTGCGCATCGTATGCCTGACCAAATGTTTGACTACGCAAAATCAGCGCGCGAGCGTGGCTTACGCGCGATTATTGCGGGTGCGGGAGGAGCAGCGCATTTACCCGGTATGTTGGCATCGCAAACCATTGTGCCGGTGATGGGTGTGCCGGTGCCATCGAAATATTTGCGTGGTGAAGATTCGCTAATGTCGATTGTACAAATGCCCAAAGGTATACCCGTTGCGACTTTTGCGATTGGTGAAGCCGGTGCTGCGAATGCCGCGCTAGCCGTGATAGCGATGTTAGCGGCTGATGATTTAGCACTGGCTGACAAATTACTCAGTTTCCGCGCCAAACAAACAGACGCTGCCAAAGCGATGACTTTGCCTGCATGAGCACGTCGACTTCGCCAGAAAATTCATGTAAACCCTCAGCCTCACCGTCCACCTGGTTAGGTGTGATGGGTGGTGGTCAACTCGGCCGCATGTTCACGCATGCGGCACAGGCCATGGGTTATAAAGTCGCTGTGCTTGAGCCTTCGAGTGATTGCCCTGCCGGACATGCAGCGGATCATTTGCTCGCTGCGGCCTATACCGATGCTAACGCGCTATCGGAACTTGGCGCGCAGTGTTCTGCGGTCACTACCGAATTTGAAAACGTCCCTGCAGAAAGTTTATCGGCATTAGCTGCGCACACCTTTGTAGCGCCAACGGCTGCGTGTGTCTCAATTGCGCAAGATAGATTGGCTGAGAAAAAATTTTTCATCGATTGTGCTAAGGCCTCAGGTGTGCTGCCGGCACCGCACCAGCGTATTGCTTCATCAGCGGATATCGATGCGCTTCCTGACTCACTGTTTCCGGGAATTTTAAAAACAGTACGCCTTGGCTACGATGGCAAAGGGCAGGTACGCGTTACTTCCAAAGAAGCAGTGCGTGCGGCCTTTGAAGGTATGAATCATGTCGAATGCGTTTTAGAAAAAATGCTGCCGCTGGCTTACGAAGTCTCGGTGTTAGCGGCACGTGGTGCGGATGGTCAAGCGGTGGTGTATCCGATTGCAGAAAATGTGCATCGTGACGGCATACTGTTTACCACGACGGTTCCTAGTCCGAATGTGAGTGATGATTGCGCTAAACGTGCACAAGCCGCTGCACTAGAAATTATTCATCGCCTAGGTTACGTGGGTGTCCTGTGTGTAGAATTTTTTGTGCTGAGTGATGGTGCATTAGTGGTGAATGAAATGGCGCCACGTCCGCACAATAGCGGTCATTACACGATGGATGCGTGCATCACGAGTCAGTTTGCACAGCAAGTCAGAGCGATGGCGCGATTGCCTTTGGGTGATGCGCGTCAGCATTCGTATGCCGTCATGCTGAATCTGCTGGGTGATCTTTGGTTTACAAAGAATTCACAGTATCCTACTGAGCCTGCATGGGACAAATTATTAGCGATCAAAGGTGCCAATCTTCATTTGTATGGCAAAGATGATCCGCGTCCTGGTCGTAAAATGGGTCACGTAAGCTTTGTTGCGGAGCATCTCGAAGAGGCACAGAAGCAGTGTCTCACTGCATGTCAAATACTTGGCATTCACGCTTGATACCATGATGCCGGATATTCAAGAAATTCAGCGAGCAGCGCGCTTGCTGGAGCAGGGCAAGTTGGTCGCATTTCCTACTGAGACGGTGTATGGCTTGGGTGCCGATGCTTCGAATCCGCAAGCTGTTGCTGCAATCTTCACGGCCAAGGGTCGGCCATCGAATCATCCCATCATCGTTCATGTGGCGCACAACGCTGATTTAACGCGTTGGGCAAGTCATATTCCTGAAGAAGCTCATTTACTTATCAATGCATTTTGGCCGGGGCCATTAACCTTAATTTTGCCGCGTGCTGATAGCGTCCCTGCGGCAGTCGCTGGTGGTCAAAATTCAATCGGCTTACGTTGTCCTGCGCATCCAATGGCGCGTGCCTTGTTGGCAGAGTTTCGTCACGGTCAAGGTGGTATTGCGGCGCCTTCCGCGAATCGATTCGGTCATGTGAGTCCCACCACTGCGCAGCATGTGTTGGATGAATTTGGTTACACCACTGACAGCCTGATTGCGTGTGTGTTGGATGGCGGACAAAGCGATGTTGGTATTGAATCCACGATTGTGGACCTCACACGGTTAGATACTGTCGGCCCGGTTGTTTTACGGCCAGGGCAGATCAGTGTCACGCAACTAGCGCAGTGTCTGGGTCGTATGCCAGGGCTACCTACATCGTCTGATGTAGCAGCACCACGTGTATCAGGCAGTCTTGAAGCGCATTACGCGCCGAAGACTCCGTTAGTGTTAATTGATACTGCAGAGCTAGTGCCGCTTTTACAGCGATTAGATTCGGCGGGTGTTACTTATGGACTGATGCAGTATTCATCGCTGTACTCATCGCTGGCAAGTGAACAGCAACACGCCGTAGCTAATGAGCAGTTGCCAGATGATGCGTATGCGTATGCGCATCGCTTATATGCGAGTTTGAGAATCTTGGATACACAAAATACTGCGTTGATTGTGATTGAGCGTCCACCGACAGGCGATGAGTGGCAAGGAGTTAATGATCGTTTGCGTCGTGCAGCGTTTGACTCAAGCGATATCGTGGAGCGACTGCTGAAGCGATGAAAATCAATTTACTTAATTGGAGCTAAGCCTTCGATCGTACCAAAGCGGCTGCCATGAAATACCAGAGCAGGTTTGGTCTCATAAGCGCAGCGCTCAACTTCACCGACAAAAATAGTATGATCACCTTCAGAATATTGACTGCGGTTCTGACACTCGAACCAAGCAGCGACACCCTGCAATACCGGTTGCCCAGTAGGTGATAGATCAAAACTCACACCATCGAAACGATCAGGTAGTCGGCTTGCGAAGCGTTCTGCTAATGATGCTTGATCAGCGGCTAGTACGTTGATCACATAATGCGAATTATTTGTAAACAACGGCATGCTGCTAGCTTTATTTGACAGGCTCCACAACACCAGCGGCGGTGTTAGTGAGACAGAATTAAACGAGCTGATAGTTAATCCAACGAAGCCACCGCTTTCATCGCGCGTAGTGATGATGGTGACTCCGGTAGCAAACTGCGACAAGGCGCCACGGAAGTGTGCGTCGTTAAATCCTGTTTCTGGGGTGTTCAGTGTTGAATTAGACATAGTGTACGTAGGATGATTAAACTAGATTATGCCCAAATTAGCGTTTCCTTGCGGAGTTGTCCCGATTTGACTGAGCTTTTTCTCGACCATGATTGAATCTTCCCGATTACTTGCGATGTTATCGGCGCATGCGAACGAGCATGGCGATCTCTTGTGTCACTGGTTACCTGAGCGCTTGATTACTTACCGCCGGTTTTGGTCGCGCATTGAACGCGCCTCAGCGCGTTTGCAAGGTGAGTGGGGTGTACAACAAGGTCAGACGATTGCGTATGTAGGCGCATCGCATCCCGATATAGTTGTTTTGTATGCTGCCTTACTTCGTCTTGGCGCTGCATTCATGCCGTTGGAAGGTATATCCACCCAGGCTGCCATGTCATTCATGCAGCAAGCTGAGATATCGCACGTTGTGGTGGATGATCACACGACGGTAGTTGGTGGGACTACGCACTATTTGCCGCAGTTGCTAGCGGATTGGTGTCATTTCGAACCGGAAGTGAATGAAGAAAATCCCTCAGCAAAGTCGTTGCTACTGCCTTCCGCATCCGGGGTAATCGATCACCTGAGTCTGAGTGAATTATGCGTTAAGCTTTCACCTAGAGCTTCATCGCAATGGGTAACGGGTTCGATATTTGATGTTGAATCGTTAACAAACATAATCCTGCCTTCATTGCGTGATATGCAGACGCTGCGTTTTTCAGCGATTGAAAAAATAGCATCAGTTCATTTATCGAATCAACAGGAGTAAATCGTGACAACCGAAATCGCAACCCTAGGTGGTGGATGTTTTTGGTGTTTAGAAGCGGTCTATCAAGAGATGCGCGGCGTACTTAGCATCGAGTCAGGCTATAGCGGCGGCCAAACAGCTCACCCAGATTACGAGTCGGTTTGTAGCGGACAGACCGGGCATGCAGAAGTGGTGCGCATAGAATTCGATACCAAGCAAACCACTTATCGTGAACTGCTCGAAGTATTTTTTACGATTCACGATCCCACCACATTGAACCGTCAGGGTAATGATGTGGGTACTCAGTACCGATCAGTGATCTACACTCACAGCGATGAGCAGATGAGCGTTGCACGTAAAGTAATGGCAGAAATGGCTCATGTGTGGGATGCGCCGATTGTGACGGAATTACTTGAAGCCCCTGTGTTTCATGCGGCAGAGTCGTATCATCAAAACTATTACGTTAACCATCCGCTGCAATCCTATTGCGCTTTTGTGGTGGAACCTAAGGTCGCGAAATTCAGAAAAGTGTTTACGGATAAGCTACGCAAAAAATAAGTGCTGTCAATGCGCTACGGTTGCAAGCGCTGACGTGACCATTGGCCATCTGCCTCTAGCGTGTAAACAATACGGTCGTGCAGACGTGAGCGACGTCCCTGCCAAAATTCTATCCAGTTAGGTTTTAATCGATAGCCACCCCAGTGGGCAGGACGCGGTGGTGGTGTGTCGCCGTAATGTGCTTCTGCTTGCGCAAATTTTTCTTCTAAATCCTCGCGACTATCGATAGGTTGACTCTGTGCAGAAGCAATCGCACCTAAGCGACTCTTGATAGGACGTATCTGAAAATATGCTTCACTATCAGCCTCAGCTACACGTTCCACTGATCCTTCGATACGTATCTGACGTTCTAGTTCTACCCAATGAAACGTTATAGCTGCAAAAGGATGGGTCGCGAGATCGTGACCCTTTCGACTTTCGTAATTGGTGTACCAAGTAAAGCCGCGCTGATCAAAATCTTTTAACAACACAATGCGTGAGGAGGGACGTCCGTTAGAACCGACAGTAGCCAGACTCATCGCATTCGGTTCGGGTACTTCAGCAGCTAAGGTTTGTGTAAACCATGCGTCAAATTGGAGTATGGGATCAGCGCTTACTTCGTGTTCAGACAAAGTCGCGTGACTGTAATCGCGGCGTAAATCAGCAATAGACATACGTTTTTATTCCTTTGAAATCGATAATTTTTTTCGAGACTGCGCTCTTGCTTTGCTCCCCGCTAGCGGTATTCCAGTAGCAATGGCTAAGCTCAGGCTCCAGAATACGACAAACAGTCCCAGTGCGGCACCAGCGGCTCCGAATGCAATCGGCATCATGATAGAACTCGCATTACCTATGGTCGCACGAATTCCAATCGCTTCAGCGCCCCGCCCCGCAGGAGCCATCGTGTGCAGTAAGGCCAGTACATTTGGTTGACCGGTACCTAGGGCGAGTCCAAGTACTGCGGCGGTGGCGGCGAGTGAGATGGGTGTATCCATAAAAGGAAATGCTACGTAACAGAGTGCGGTCACACTCAGTGCGGCCGTTAGTATTTGCCACTCTCGATAGCGCTGAACAATACCGGGCATGGCTAATCGAACAACAAAGGTGGCCGCAGCGAAGCTGGCAAGAATCATCCCTATGGTTGAAGCAGAGAAGCCGAGTTGTGTTCCATGAACGGGTGTGACGAAGGTAAACATATCCCAGCCCGCAGCTAATAAAATGCCGATAAAGTAAACGCCACTCAGTTCGTGATCGCGAAGTAACTGTAGAGGGCTGCCTTTGCTTTGGTGATGTGTGACAGCTTGAACAGTCACGAGTGAAATTGCACCACCCATAGTCAACGCTAATGCAGCGAGTGTGAACATACCGCAACTCAAATAAGCGTATGAAAAGCTGGCATGATCGATCATGAATCCAGCAATCAATGGTCCGGCAAATGATGAAATAGAAAAACCTAGCGAGAGCCGACTGTAGCTAGCAGTTCGCTGCTCAGGTGCAGAGACCACGCCCACCGCATGTTGGGTGCCGATGAAGATCGCCATGAAGCCAGTACCGATGAGTATGGCCGCTGGATACAGAACGGTAAGACCCGGAATCGACGCTGCCAGTAAAACGCCTATTGTGGCGAGCAAGCAGCCAACCATCAATGGCTTACGCATACCTGTGCGATCAATCACACGACCCATAGGTACGGCTAGCATCATGGGAAACAGAGCGAATAGCGCTATCAATGTTCCAACTGTAAATGCGGAAGCATGCAGCGACAGCGCATACAGCGCCGTTGTTACACGTGCAGCACCTAGCGCCACATGCGCCGTGACGGCGACAGCGATTAGCCTAAAAAGTGGGGAAGATAAAGACACTGTAAAAAAATTACTCGCTCTGCATTCAGCAGTTGACTCATTATTATCTGGGAAGGTAGCAGTGTAGAGGATACTGGTACGCACTGTCCGTTAAAATGTAGGGATGGCTACTGTACTCCCATTAATTCCACCGGATTCCGATGCGATCGATTTTGAACGTCGATTTGGCGGCATAGCGCGCTTGTATGGCGAATCAGCGCTGACATCCTTTAAACAAGCCCATGTCTGCGTGATTGGTGTGGGCGGTGTGGGTTCATGGGCGGTGGAAGGGCTAGCGCGTAGCGCTATCGGCAAGATCACCATGATTGATCTCGATCATCTCTCTGAATCAAACATCAATCGTCAACTGCACGCACTCACGGATACCTTGGGTCAATCGAAAGTCGATGCTTTAGCGGAGCGCATTGCACAGATCAACCCCTATTGCGTGGTGACGAGGGTAGAAGAATTTATCGATCCTGATAATGTCGCAACGCTGATTCCGGTAGGTCAGTTTGATTATGTGATTGATGCGATCGATAACACGCGGGCTAAAACCGCGCTGGTTGTTCATTGCCGCGCGAATCACATTCCCTTAGTCACTATAGGTAGTGCCGGTGGACAGGTTGATCCTACGCGAATAGCGGTATGCGATTTATCGCGTACGGAACAAGAACCTTTATTGGCGCGCGTGCGTAAGCGCTTGCGTCGCTTGCATGGTTTTCCGCGTGGGACTAAAAATAAATTTGGTATTGATGCGGTGTATTCCACCGAACCGGTTCGTCATCCAGAGTTATGTGTAACGGATGACGAAACCAGCGAGGCAAGTAATGAAGGCCTTAATGGACTCAATTGCGCAGGCTATGGCTCAGCCGTCGTCGTGACAGCTAGCTTTGGATTTGTTGCTGCCGGTCTGGTGCTGCGCAAACTGGCTGAGAAAGTTAACTAAATAAGTAAGTTACTAAATTAACTAACTCAGCTATTGCTACAGTTTCACATTTCTAAGTCTGAGTGCATTAGCAATCACGGACACGGATGAGAGGCTCATCGCTGCACTCGCTATCATCGGTGACAACAATAGACCTAGCCAAGGATACAGAGCACCTGCGGCAATCGGTACTCCGATAAAATTATAGGCAAACGCAAAGAATAAATTCTGTCGAATATTTCGCATAGTCGCACGTGACAACTGTCGTGCTTTAGCGATGCCGCGCAAATCACCTTTGACTAAAACGATGCGCGCACTTTGCATGGCAATATCCGTCCCCGTACCCATCGCAATACCGACACTGGCTTCGGCTAATGCAGGGGCATCATTAATACCATCGCCAGCCATCGCAACAATGTGACCTTGTTTTTGCAAAGTCTGTACGTGTTTGAATTTATCTTGAGGCAGAACATCCGCATAGATAGAATCAATGCCCAACGATCCGGCAACTGCGCGCGCAGTATTTGCATTATCGCCAGTGATCATGATGATCTTCACGCCCTCGGCGTGCAGCAAGCGAATCGCTTCACGACTTTCAGGTTTGATGCTATCGGCAACACTAATTAAGCCCGCGCAGCGCTCACCTACAGCTACAAACATCACAGTTTGTCCTTGATTTTGTAATTCATTCGCCTTGTCATGCAGCGAGGTGTTATCAATACCTGCCTCTTGCAACATGAGTGAATTACCTAGGCGCACTGGTTGGCCATCAAGCACGGCTTGTAGACCTTTGCCGGTCATCGCTTTAAAGTCACTCACTGCGAGTATCGGCAGTGATTGTGTTTTGATGTGTTCAATAATGGCTTTCGCCAGAGGATGTTCAGAAAGATTTTCTAATGCGGCTGCAAGAACGAGAACATCGGCTCGTGCAAATCCTTCGTTGGCAATGATCTGTTGTACCTTAGGTTTGCCTTCGGTGAGGGTGCCGGTTTTATCGACGATTAGCGTGTCGACTTTTTCCATCAATTCTAGGCCTTCTGCATCTTTAATCAGTACACCATCGCGCGCACCTCGACCTATACCCACCATCACAGAGATAGGTGTGGCTAATCCCAACGCACACGGGCAAGCAATGATGAGTACTGATACTGCAGCGACTAAACCATGCGCCATACCGGGTGCTGGTCCTAGTGTGGTCCAGAGTATGAAGCTCAAAATGGCGATGCCCATCACTGTAGGAACAAACCATCCTGATACACGATCAGCGAGTTTTTGTATCGGAGCGCGTGATCGACCTGCCTGATTGACGAGATTGACTATTTTTGAGAGCAGGGTGTCAGCACCGATTTTTTCAGCACGCATCACTAATGAACCTTGCTGATTGACGGTGCCAGCAACCACCTTACTTCCAGGAGTTTTTTCTACGGGCATAGACTCACCCGTGATCATCGATTCGTCGACCGTCGAGTGACCATCAATGACCACACCATCCACTGGAATCGTCGTGCCCGGCTTGATTCGTAGTTGATCCTCTTTGTGAACCAGTTCTAGTGGTACTTCTTTTTCGCTACCGTCACTTTGCAGTCGTATCGCTGTGTTCGGTGTCAGTGCCAATAAAGATCTCACCGTGGCATTCGTTCGTGAACGAGCGCGCAATTCAAGCACCTGTCCAAGAAGAACCAGCGTAACAATGACTGCCGATGCTTCAAAATACAGTGGCGCCATGCCATCCATAGTGAATGCAACAGGTAAGAAATCAGGTGCCATCAGTCCTAGCAAGCTAAACAGCCACGCCGCCATCACACCCACACCAATCAGGCTGAACATATTCAGGTGACCGGTCCGAAATGATTGCGTAGCGCGCTGTAAAAATGGAGCACCAAACCACAGCACGACGGGAGTGGCCAGTAAACCCTGTAGCCATCCGTTGGTGGTTGGCGTGAGCTGACCAGAAATATCCATACCCAGCATGTCGCCCATCGTGAGCAGCAAAAGAGGTAGCGACAACAACAGGCTAAACACGAAACGTCGTGTCATGTCATCTAATTCATGCGTGTCTTCTTGCATCGTCGCTTGCATGGGCTCGAGTGCCATACCGCACTTGGGACAACTGCCAGGTCCGATTTGCTGAATTTCGGGATCCATAGGGCAGGTGTAGAGCGCATCGACAGGCCCCGTTTTGACCGAGCGTGTCTCAGGTGACAAGTAGCGCTGAGGGTCAGCGTTGAATTTAGTCACGCAGCCCTTGCTGCAAAAGTAGTAGGTCTGACCGTCGTGAGTCGCTGATTTTTCAGCATTAGCCGCCGCTTTCATTCCACACACCGGATCGGTATAAGGCTTTTCTTGGGGTGCATCAGGTGGGCTGACCGTTGCCGAAGCAGAGCGGGGACGGCTGATTTCTTGGGATTTCATGGGTTGACTCTTTCTCTTTTGGCGGCTGGCTGCACCGCGCAAGCTACGCGGCTGTCATGGTTGAAAACTCACAACAAATTTATCAATTAGTTAGTAATTACTCGCGCCATAAACAAGCAAGAAATTAAGTAGTTACTAAAAATACACATTTATTAGTGCGTTTGTACTATTTCATCCTAGCCACACTGTACCTAAACTGAAATTGACAAATAAGCAATATTTGTCGGGCAGAGCAAGGTGTGGTCTTCAAGATACTCCTTCAGAGCGGAAGTCTGACCTCAATGGGGCAAAGTATGAAGCCCAACGACATGTAGTGAGGAAAACGACTTCGCTTTAATTACGTTTTCTAGCTCGACGCACTATGCCGTATCAAAAAACCTCTGGCAGCTGGATAGAAGCATGCCAGTTGTTAGAGGCCCTGACTACCCGCTAGATGGAGTAACTATGCAACTACTTGCCAATGAACTTCCTGCGAATAGTCTGTTAGCAGCTCTTTTGCTAACCGTTGTTGCTGCAGCTTGGACAGATTTTCAGCAATGGCGCATACCGAATCGACTGCTAGTACCGAGCGCCGCAGCAGCATTGATGCTATCCAACTACGCTCCTGGAGCGCAGGGATTATATTTATCATTGTTGGGTGCAGCGGTTGGTTTGCTTATATTTTTGCCGCTCTACATACTCAAAGGAATGGCAGCGGGTGATGTCAAATTAATGACCGTTATCGGTCTCTACGCAGGCCCGCAACTGACAGTCGATATTGCCTTAGTCAGCGCACTTATCGGTGGTCTGTGGGTAATTATTTTATTTAATCGTGAGATGTCAGTTGAAAATCATAACGACTCATTTGGTGTCTGTTTGCGTCATCGAACTCTACGTCGATCACATCGGTCGAAAAAATTTATTCCACAGAATAAAAGTTTATTGATTCCCTATGGGGTCGTGATCGCAGTAGGTACCATTGTTGCGCTGGGCATAGCCAGTGCGCAATGAAAATAAGTAGGAGCTATATTGAAAAATAGGCGAGTTTAGATCATCGTGAGTCTGGCGTAGATTTAAGGATTGCTAGCAGCCTTGTTCGCAGTGTGTTGATTAGACCGTCAATCACACAGTAAGTGTTCTTGAAGTACGCCAACAACCAATCAGACTAACGCGATTCAAATTTAATTAGCTATGGGTGCCATAGAGTCGACCCATACGATGTCATTATCAATGGAAAAAAGTCTGCATGGAACGGCACTTTTTTTCTGACAACTGACTAGTGCACGATCGGAGGGATCATCCCCCTCAGAGGCCCAGCTCCAGCTTCCCGATGCTGATAATGCGAACGCGCGCGGAGACGATTTATTCAAGTAATCGCGATAGCCCATACGTCCGGCGCTTGATAAGTAAGGTACAGCAGCGATATTTTCTAAAGGTGAAAAATTAGTCGCTGCGGGTCGGGCCATCTCTGCGATTTCAACGACTGGTGACGTTGGCATGCCTAATCTTTGCAAGAAGCGTTCAGTTTCTGGTAGCCAGATAGCGACTCCATCGCGACTTCCTGCCATGCCATGTGCATCATTTTTAAATTTTCCAAAGGCAGATAATTCCGGCACAACGGCTGCAGATTGGTAGGCGTTTAGTAATTGCATTGCTAATGGATGATCAAAATAACTATCGTTTTCGCCGTAAAACCAGAGGCTGGGTAGGGAGGTATTGGTTGCGTAACTTGCGAAGGCCTTGATCAACGAATTTTTCCAGTCGCAGCCGCGGCCATCCACGCGAAGTCCACCCGCAAAATTAATTAACGCGCGTACCCCCGGAAATTGACGCACTCCAAAGGCCATAGCAGCCAGCCCACCATAGGATTGTCCGCCGATAATGATGCGTTCGCGATCAACCCAGTTTTGCTTAAGTAATGCGACGAGTGCAGCTTCAATATCATCGGCTTGCAAATGACCATTGTCAGCCGTATTGCAACCGTGATCTGTATAGGTTCCGGTTGATCGGGCAAATCCTCGGCGCATGGGTACGGCAACCGCGTAGCCGCGTTTGACAAATTCACGACTGATAGCCAGAAAGCGATCACGTTTTTGTTTATGAGGATCGCCAATCTCTTTGCCATGATTCATTAGCAAGAGAGGGAAGGGACCATACCCCGGTGGTTTGAAGATAGTGGTTTCAAATTGAAATTCGTTGCCATGTTCAATCACCGGCAGCATGATGACTTGTTCGTTGATAGTCGAATCCAAAGCTTCTGCAGAAGCTATCTTAGCGTTGACTACGATAACCAGAAGGCTCAGCCCCGTCATTTTTGCGAGGAGGGCGAAACGTTTGAAGTCGAGGAAGGTCATAAAATATTAGCGTAGGGCAATAATGCCCATTCTAAAGATGACCTTCTCTTACTTCAATTCAATAAAAGCTAATTTACCCCATCAAATCTGCGATTTGATTTTTTGTCATGATGATTTTTCAACTACGAGTTCGCTTCTAAGCTAGTTGCGCGTAGACGCGATGCGAGTAATTTACCTTTACGCGCACGTTTGCCAAAATGATGTGCCAGATCTTTTCCAGTCAAGATCACTTCTTGTGGTTTGCCGCTGCGCTGTGCCGTACCTAGTATGCGCACACCTTTTTGATTGATAGGCTGTGCCGCGATTAACTTTTCTTTAGGGTCGAGATCCATCAAGGTCACACCTCGACCACCACCCGATTGCGTTTTGATTTCGTCTAAACCAAACACCAGCATCCGACCTTGCTCGGAAAGACAAGCTAAAGCGCTAGCGCCCTTGATGATCACGCTGGGTCGAACAGGTTCATCCCCTTCATCCATCGCCATAAATGCTTTGCCGGCTTTTTGGCGGCTGATCATGTCACCGACTTTGGCCGCAAATCCAAAGCCGCCGGTGGATGCCAGTAACAGCGTGGTATCCGTTAAGCCCACAAAATAATGAACTAATCGTGTTCCAGCCTCGACTTCAGCTAGCGTTGTGAGTGGAACGCCATCGCCGCGCGCACCAGGTAATTGAGCAACAGCGATCGTGTACACGCGTCCATTCGAACCAAAAGCCAATACATTGTCGGTGGTGCGGCATTCAAATGTCGCATACAACGCATCACCGGCTTTGAAGCTAAATTGTGCAGCATCATGTCCGTGAGCTTGACGTGCGCGCACCCAACCCTTTTGAGAGATGATGACAGTGACAGGCTCGTCAATAATTTTGACTTCAGCGACCGCTTTTTCAGCCACCTTGATCAAGGTGCGGCGTTTATCGCCGTAGGTTTTTGCATCCGTCTCTATCTCTTTAATCAAGAGTTTTTTCATCGACGATGGGTTGTCGAGTAACTCTTGCAGACTTTTCTTTTCTTTACGTAGCTCGGAGAGTTCTTGTTGTACTTTAATCGCTTCCAGTCGTGCCAGCTGGCGCAAGCGGATCTCGAGAATATCTTCTGCTTGCCGCTCAGATAACTTAAACGCTTTCATGAGCGCAGGTTTAGGCTCATCCGATTCGCGAATAATTTTGATGACTTTATCGATGTTGAGCAGAACCGCTTCTCTGCCCTCGAGAATATGAATACGGTCGTCAACCTTACCTAAGCGATGCTGTGTTCGGCGCGTGACGGTGTCAAAGCGAAAGCCCACCCATTCGCGCAGAATTTCGCCTATCCCTTTTTGGCGTGGGCGACCATCAGCTCCTATCATCACAAAATTTACGCCCACACTGTTTTCTAATGAGGTGTGAGCCAGTAAAAGATTGCTAAATTCTTCTTGATCTTGATTTTTTGATTTGGGTTCAAACACCAATCGCACCGCAGCTTCGCGTCCGGATTCATCGCGTACGGTATCTAATACAGAAAGAATGGTTTGTTTATTCCCCAGCTGATCAGGCGTTAAACTTTTTTTACCGAGCTTAACTTTAGGATTAGTAAGCTCTTCTATCTCTTCCAGAATTTTTTGCGAAGACGTCCCCGGTGGTAGTTCGGTCACGACCAACTGCCATTGACCACGAGCGAGATCTTCAATTTTCCAACGAGCTCGGACTTTGATACTGCCGCGTCCCGATTGATAAATTTCCGAGATGGTCGTCTTTGATGTAATGATTTGACCACCGCCCGGGAAATCCGGACCGGGTATCAGCTCCATTAATTCGTCATGCGTAATTTTGGGCTGCTTGATGACTGCCATCGCCGCTGCAGCGACTTCATTCAGATTGTGCGAAGGAATTTCAGTCGCCATACCCACTGCGATACCTGAAGCACCGTTGAGGAGAGCGAATGGAAGTCGTGCTGGTAGGAGCTTAGGTTCTTCACTCGATCCATCGTAGTTGGGCGAAAAATCTACCGTGCCCATATCGATTTCATCGAGCAGCAATTGTGATATCGGTGTTAATCGTGCCTCGGTGTAGCGCATCGCTGCTGCGCCATCGCCATCGCGTGAACCAAAATTTCCATGACCATCAACTAAGGGATAGCGCAATGAAAATTTTTGCGCCATACGAACCATGGCGTCATACACCGATTGATCACCATGGGGATGTAATTTACCTAATACATCACCGACGACAGCCGCCGATTTGCGCGGTTTGGCGGTTGGGTCTAAGCGCAGCTGATTCATTGCATACAAAATTCGACGCTGTACGGGCTTTTGTCCATCGCACACATCGGGTAGCGCACGACCTTTAACTACAGAGATCGCATAATCGAGATAAGCGCGCTCAGCAAAGGTGGCGAGTGCCAGAGATTCTCCGCCGTTATCAGCGGCAGCTTCAAAGAGATTGGTTTGGTCAGCCATAGTATTTTTTAACTATCCGAGACGAGTAATATTTTTTAATGACGTAGGTTATCTGCAGTCGGCTTAGATATCAGCGTCAACTTCATTGCCGTGTTCTTCTAACCAAGAACGTCGAGCAGCGGCTTCACCTTTGCCCATCAACATAGTGAATCGATCTTCCGACGCTTTTAGACCGAGTTCACCGATGCTAACGGGTAGCAGGCGGCGAGTATCGGGATTCATCGTGGTTTCCCACAATTGTTCTGCGCTCATTTCACCCAGACCTTTGAAGCGCGCGATATTCCACGCGCCATCTTTTACGCCGTCTTTGCGTAATTTATCTTCCACCGCATGTAGTTCGCCTTCATCCAGAGCGTAAATTTTTTGTGCAGGTTTTTTTCCACGTGCAGGAGCATCAACGCGATACAGCGGTGGACGGGCAATATGTATATGTCCGTGATCAATCAACTTGGGGAAATGTTTAAAGAACAGCGTCAACAACAAAACTTGTATGTGCGAGCCATCGACGTCCGCATCAGACAAAATACAAATGCGGCCGTAACGCAAACCAGATAAATCAGGATTATCCGATTTGCCATGTGGGTCGACGCCAATTGCTACAGCAATATCGTGAATTTCATTATTGGCGAATAATCGATCGCGTTCGGTTTCCCATGCATTTAATACTTTGCCGCGCAGGGGGAGAATGGCTTGGAATTCTTTATCGCGGCCCATCTTGGCAGAGCCGCCAGCGGAATCACCTTCGACTAAAAAAATCTCATTACGAGTGAGATCGGTCGATTCGCAATCGGTGAGCTTGCCAGGTAAAACAGCAACACCCGACGATTTTTTCTTTTCGACTTTTTGTGCTGAACGCAGCCGACTTTGTGCTTGGCGTATAACGAGTTCTGCCAGCTTTTTGCCGTAATCGACATGTTGATTCAGCCAGAGATCAAGTGCGGTGCGCGAATATCCACCGACTAAGCGCACCGCATCGCGTGAGTTCAGTCGCTCTTTAATTTGTCCTTGAAACTGTGGGTCGAGCACTTTGGCAGATAACACAAAGGAAGCGCGTGCGAAGACATCTTCGGGTAAAAGCCTGACGCCCTTAGGCAGCAAAGAATGCATTTCAACGAAATTTTTCACTGCTGAAAATAAGCCTTCACGCAAACCGGATTCATGCGTTCCACCCGCTGGTGTAGGAATTAAGTTCACATACGATTCGCGCACAATCGCGCCGTCTTCTGTCCAAGCCACAACCCATGCAGCGCCTTCACCTTCGGCAAAGC
Source organism: Polynucleobacter sp. (assembly GCA_021737945.1). GTDB lineage: Bacteria > Pseudomonadota > Gammaproteobacteria > Burkholderiales > Burkholderiaceae_D > Pernthalerella. The sequence goes on along the minus strand of JAIPCX010000001.1, from coordinate 12,199 downwards.
CTTCTGCATCACCGAGTGCATATTGCTCGGCTTCGAAGAGTGGGATTAAGGTATCGCTACTACCGCCTTGTGCCAAGGCTTCATTTAAATAACCGCGCAAACCTTGTTCGTATAGCCACGTTTGCTGATCGCCGGATTTCTCTTGGATGAAGGTGACTTTTACTCCGGGCAGCAGCACTGCCTTTGAACGCAGTAGTCGTTGCAAGTCACCGATAGGAATCACGGAGGAATCAAAATATTTTGGATCAGGCCAGACAGTGACGCGTGTACCTGATTTTTTATCGTCTTTGCCTGCAGCACGTGATTTTAGTTTCGAGGTAACGTCGCCGCCAGAAAAAGCGAGTGTGTGTACACCCTGACCTTTATCATCTTTACGCCAGACAGTAATTTCTAATTTGACAGACAGTGCATTCGTGACCGACACGCCAACGCCATGCAGGCCACCTGAGAAAGCGTATGCGCCGCCCGAGCCTTTGTCGAATTTGCCGCCTGCGTGCAGTCGGGTAAATACGATCTCGACCGTAGGTACTTTTTCTTCGGGGTGCATGCCAACCGGAATACCACGCCCATCATCTTCAACGCTGACGCTGCCGTCTTTATGTAGTGTGACGATGATGTTTTTTCCGTAGCCACCTAGGGCTTCATCGGAGGCATTGTCTATCACCTCTTGGATGATATGCAGCGGATTCTCAGTCCGGGTATACATACCGGGCCGCTGTTTGACGGGTTCGAGTCCTTTCAGGACACGGATAGATGATTCGCTGTATTCAGGTTTTTTGCTTGCCATGCGTAGACTAAGAGTGAGTGTGATAGACGTAAGTGCCAAACGTAAAAAATCCCCGGCATTCTAATGAATTTTTCGGGCTTATTCCTCGTTCGGTTTGAATTAAGCTAAAAATTGTTGGTTTAGCCGGTGGCTAGGGGTAAGACAGCATGTATGAACAGGCATCATTTCGACAGCATTTGCATGGCCCGCTCCAACCCTTCCATAGTGATAGGGTACATCCGCTGGCCCATGATCTGTTTGATGATGGTGACGGATTGGCGATACTGCCATAGTCCTTCAGGCTCTGGATTGAGCCAGACAAATTTTGGAAACTGATGCGCGAAGCGCTGTAGCCAAACAGCTCCGGCTTCTTCATTGTGGTATTCGACAGAGCCGCCAGCTTGCACGATTTCATACGGGCTCATGGTGGCATCGCCGACAAAAATCAATTTAGTATCGGCAGGGTACTTACGCAGAACGTCCCAGCTTGCAAAGCGCTCCGCATGACGGCGCCGATTATTTTTCCACAGCGTTTCATACAAGCAGTTATGAAAATAGAAGAATTCCATATGCTTGAATTCTGTCTTTGCGGCTGAAAATAATTCCTCAACGCGGGCAATGTGATCATCCATGCTGCCGCCTACATCCATCAGCATCAGTACTTTGACCTTATTTTTTCGCTCTGGTTGCATCACCAAATCTAACCAGCCTGCATTATTGGCGGTGGCGCGGATGGTGTCGTCTAAAGCCAATTCGTCTTGTGCGCCTTCACGCGCAAATTTACGTAGTCGGCGCAGCGCGACTTTGATATTGCGTGTACCTAATTCACGTTCACTGTCGTAATCACGATAGGTGCGTGACTCCCATACTTTGACTGCGCTGCGATTGCCGCCTTCGCCACCGATGCGTATGCCTTCGGGATTTTGTCCGCCATTACCAAAGGGTGAAGTACCACCGGTACCTATCCATTTGTTACCGCCTTCATGCCGCGCTTTTTGCTCGTCTAACAGTTCCTTCAATCGGTCCATCAGCTTGTCATAGCCGAATTTTTCCAATTGTGCTTTTTGTTCTGGCGTCAATTCACGTTGCAGACGTTTCATCAACCAGTCTAGGGGAATCTCTGGATTTTTTTCAAACAGAGTTTCAACGCCATGGAAGTAGCTCCCAAATGCCTGGTCGAATTTATCAAAATGAGCTTCGTCCTTAACCAAGGTAGTGCGCGAGAGGTAATAGAAATCATCCAGTGACGCTGTAATCACTAGACGGTCTAAGGCTTCCAGCAGCACTAGAAATTCCTTGATCGAGACGGGAATCTTCGCGCTTTTGAGCGTGAAAAAAAAGTCGATCAGCATAATTTTAGTAAATGCTCGCGATCAGCGGTTGTTACGCGACATGAAAACCAGACGCTCAAATAAATGTACGTCTTGTTCGTTTTTCAAAAGCGCTCCGTGCAAAGGTGGAACAATCGCTTTTTGGTCCTGACTGCGCAGCGCTTCTGGAGGAATGTCTTCAGCCAGCAAAAGTTTCAACCAATCGAGTAATTCAGAAGTTGATGGTTTTTTCTTTAAGCCGGGAATATCGCGCACGTCATAAAACGTTTGCATGGCTTGCGCCAGCAGGTTTTTTTTCAAATTCGGGAAATGTACGTCGACGATTTGCTGCATCGTCTCTTTTTCAGGAAATTTTATGTAGTGAAAGAAACATCGACGCAGGAAAGCGTCCGGTAATTCTTTTTCATTGTTCGATGTGATGATGACCAGAGGGCGATGTTTGGCACGCACCATTTCGCGCGTTTCATAAACATAGAACTCCATACGGTCAAGTTCCCGCAGTAAGTCATTGGGAAATTCGATATCGGCTTTATCGATTTCATCAATCAACAGAACCACGGGCTCGTCAGCGGTAAATGCCTGCCAAAGCACGCCGCGAACAATATAGTTGTGAATATCTTTGACGCGTTCATCACCCAGCTGGGAATCGCGCAAGCGCGAAACTGCGTCATATTCATACAGACCTTGTTGGGCTTTGGTGGTCGATTTGATATGCCATTGCAAAAGTGGCATCTTTAGCGCAGCGGCGACTTCCTCGGCCAGCATAGTCTTACCGGTTCCCGGCTCGCCTTTGATCAACAAGGGCCTTTGTAGCGTTAGTGCGGCGTTGACGGCTAGCTTGAGATCGTGAGTGGCAACGTAATTTTCGGAACCTTCAAAGCGTGCAGGGGTATTCATGGTTGTACTGATTAGTCAAAGAAAATAAGAGTGAGTATAAACGAGTGAATAGACTGGATTCGGCTAATTTTGTCGGTAATCGGATCTTCAAAATAGACGTTGAAATGTGAATCGGTTATCATTAATGGCTTTTTTTTAAGCGGTCTTGTGACAAATTATTCTGTGTTTTTCAGAATTTCACGGCCGCCTTTTCGGTGTCGAATTAACTACCCAGCTATCATGAAAAAAATCTTTGCTCTTCTCGTGTTGGCGAGCGTAGCTCAGGTATCTGCTGCTGCAGACGCCCAGGGCGATGCGAGTGCCGCCAAAAATAAGGTTGCGATGTGCATAGGATGCCATGGCATCCCTGGTTATAAAGCGACGTATCCTGAGGTATACCGCGTGCCCATGCTGGGCGGTCAGTCGGAAAAATATATCGTCGCAGCGCTGACTGCCTACAAAAAGGGTGAGCGTTCGCACCCATCGATGGTGGGTATTGCTAAAGGTCTGTCGGATCAGGACATCGCTGACGTTGCCGCGTACTACGCGCAACAGAAATAAGGAGTCACCATGAATAAAATGAATTCACTGCTGGTGGCTATACTGGCTTGCGTTTCGATGAATGTGTTGGCGGCTGATGCAGAAGCTGGCAAGGCTGCTGCCGCAAAATATAACTGTGCATCGTGCCATGGCGCTGACTTTAACAGCCCGATTGATCCTAGCTACCCTAAGCTAGCTGGCCAGCATGCGGATTATCTAGAGCACGCATTGGTTGCTTATCAGCGTGGCGCTGGCGCTGCTAATGGCCGTGGTAATGCCATTATGGCTGGTATGGCCAAGCCACTCTCGAAGACAGATATTAAAAATATTTCTGCGTATCTTGCAAGCTTGCCTGGTGGTCTAGTTTCTCGTAAATAATTAGTGCATCACGCATAAAAAAAACCGCAGCTTGCTGCGGTTTTTTTTATGCGTGCGCTCGTCGTTTGATGCATTCAATATAGGCTAAACCATCCGGTGGAGTGCCATTGCGTTGTGAAGTCCAGAGCATTTCACCCAGACACTCCATGATCTGGTGATGCGCTTCATGTTCGGAAGCTAGCTTAATAGCCAATGTTTCATACGCTGCTCTTATGCCGGAAGGCTGATCCACCGATACTTGTTCCGCAATCGACAGATGCATGGAGAGATGAAGAAAGGGATTTGATTTCCCTTTTGCTGCATCATAGTCAGCCGCTAAGGCGTGTTCGTTATCAGTTAAGTCGTGTTCATATTCTGGATGCTGTTGTATCCAGTCGCATGCAATGGCTTCCAAGGGGGTTAGCACCGCACCCGACACTGATTTTTTCCAGGTCTCACAAAAAAAAAGTCGTACCTCGTCTTTACTTGGATTAAACATGCTTGATTATCCTAATCCAACGATCAGTATCCAAACACCCATCGCTGCAAAGATAGCTGCCGCAGCGATGCGTATCCACGCTAACGGGATCCACTGGGCGGTTGTTTTACCTAATAGGACAGCGGGAGTGATCGCTAGCATTTCCCCGACAGTTGATCCCGCCATCACGCTCGTGAAATCGCCATACTTAGCGGCCATGATGAGGGTCGCGATCTGCGATTTATCGCCAAGCTCGGCGAATAAAAAAGTAAGGAAAGCTGTAAAAATCAGACTGACTGATGACTTGAGTGGTAAATCATCATCATCATCGTCATCTTCGGGAATGAGTGTCCAGATAGCGATGCCCAAAAACATCACTACCAATAACCAACGAAGGATAGAGTCTGGAATCAGGCTGGAAAAGGTTGTCCCCACCAGTGCGGTCACGCTCATGGTAAGTAGTGTGGCGATTAAGATGCCAAGAAGAATAGGTAAAGTACGCTGATAGCGAACCGCTAGTAACAAAGCGAGTACTTGGGTCTTGTCACCCATTTCACCTAAGGCGACCACGGCGGCTGTGTTGATAAATGCTTCCATTAATCTGTCAGATCCCTTTTTCAGGCATACGTGTTTTGGTTTTGAATTCGCATAAGTCAGCGATCGGGCAATTCCAGCACTGCGGTGTTCGTGCAAGGCAGGTATATCGTCCATGCAAGATAAGCCAGTGATGTGCATCCAGCAAATACTCGGGCGGCACGAACTTCATCAGCTTTTGTTCAACGATATCAACGTTCTTACCGGGAGCCAGGCCAGTTCGATTGGAGACACGAAAAATATGTGTATCAACCGCCATAGCGGGCTGGCCGAATGCGGTGTTGAGAACGACGTTTGCAGTCTTACGTCCCACACCCGGTAAAGCTTGTAGTGATTCGCGATCTCGTGGCACTTCACCGTGATGATGTTCGAGTAGCAGGCGACATGTATCGATCACATTTTTTGCTTTGTTGCGATACAGGCCTATCGTTTGCACATACGGTATCAAGCCATCTACGCCTAAGGCAAAAATTTTTTCTGGCGTGTTAGCAACGATGTAAAGTTTTCGTGTCGCTTTATTGACGGACACATCAGTTGCCTGCGCCGACAATATTACGGCGATCAACAGCTCAAAAGGTGTGGTGTATTCCAGCTCAGTAGTGGGATTGGGATTGGCTGTCTTCAAGCGTTCGAAGATTTGTTTGCGCTTTTCCGCGTTCATGATTTTTTCTGTTCCTGAGCGGCTTTTTGTAAGCGGGCACGTTCGATGGCGGCTTCAATGATTGCGCGTTTACGATTTTTTTCTGCTAATTCTTCCGGGCTGAGAGCAGATTCGTTGTTCACTTCATTTAATTTTGCGGCTGCCTTGGCAGCGAGTCGCGCATCTTGTTCTTCTTTTTCTATGCGTAGTCGTCGCTCACGCTGATGAAAGCGCTGACGTGCTGCGTCGGCTTGATCTGCTGACCAGGCATGCCATCCTGTTTTATTTTCTGTGATGGGAATCATAGCAATGCAATCGACCGGGCAGGGTGCAACGCATAAATCGCAACCGGTACACAGTTCGGGAATCACTGTGTGCATTTGCTTGGCAGCTCCCGCAATCGCATCCACGGGGCAGGCTTGAATACATAATGTGCAGCCTATGCAAGCAGCTTCATCGATGAAGGCGACCGGGCGTTCTCGCTCAATGCCATTGACCGGATTTAATGCGATGATCGGTTTCCCAAGTAATGCCGCTAAACGCGCGATGCCTTCTGCGCCACCGGGTGGGCATTGATTGTAGTTTGCTGCGCCCTCGGCGATGGCTTCTGCATAGGGACGACAAGCAGGATAGCCACATTTCGTACACTGAGTTTGTGGCAGTAGATCTTCAATCTGATCGGCAAGTGAGCGGGCAGGGTCGCGCATAGCTATGCATTATCCGGCATTTCGCTGGCAGCTCGCCAGCATCAATGTCAATCCGCAAAATAACAAAGACCGCCCTCAGGCGGTCTTTGTTATAGTCAGTGACTAATCAATGAAAACTGATTAGTGATGAGCGCGGATGAATTCACCAATTTTTGGAGCAATCACCTCGCGCCAGCGACGACCAGAAAAAATTCCATAGTGGCCGCATTTCGGCGCAGTGAAATGCTGCTTCATTTCTTTGGGAATGTGCGCACACAATTCATGCGCAGCGCGAGTTTGACCCAAACCAGAGATGTCATCTAATTCACCTTCAATGGTGAGTAGAGCAACGTCTTTGATATCTTGCGGACGAACGAGTTGGCCTTCGACTTCCCACGTACCCAACGGTAGTGCGTGATCTTGAAATACGGTTTTGATGGTTTCAAGGTAGTACTCTGCGGGCATATCGAGGACGGCATTGTACTCATCATAAAATTTACGATGTTCTTCAGCAGATTCGTTATCACCTTCACGCAAGTGCAGGTAAAACTCCCAGTGACTTTGCGCGTGTCGCTTAGGATTCATCGCGACAAATCCAGCATGTTGCAAAAACCCAGGGTAAACACGACGGCCATAACCCGGATAGTTAGGTGGCACGCTATAGATCACATTATTCTCGAACCACGAGAAGGGCTTGTTGGTGGCGAGATCATTCACCTGTGTAGGTGTTTTACGTGGATCAATAGGGCCACCCATCATCACCATAGTTTTGGGAAGATTGGGTTCCTTGTTGCTAGCCATGAGTGATATGGCTGCCAGAACTGGCACCGTTGGCTGACATACCGAAATGACATTCAAATTCGGGCCAAGGTGGCGAATAAAATCTTGTACGTAATAGACATAATCATGCAGATGAAAAGCACCATGCTCTAAAGCCACCATACGCGCATCGGTCCAATCGGTGATGTAGACATCATGCTCAGGCAACAGTGTATTTACCGTGTCGCGAAGTAGCGTGGCGTGATGACCCGAGAGTGGTGCTACCAGCAAAATTTTCGGTTGCTTTGTTTGCTTACTGTTTCGACTCTCTTTGCGGAAGTGGAGCAGCTTACAAAAAGGTTTTTCAAGTTCGATTTCTTCAATCACCGAAACGCGCTGTCCGTCGATGTCTACTGAGGTGATTCCAAATGTGGGTTTTTCGTAGTCCTTGCCGAGCCTGAACATGAGTTCATACCCTGCCGCTATGCGCTGGGCAAAGGGGGTATGAGCAAAGGGGGATACGGGATTGGTAAATAACTTGGACGAAGCCTCGGCCCACTGAATCAGGGGACTTAATAGGGTTCGGTTCATTTCGTGCATTTGATAGAGCATGATGACCTCTTATTCACGACGCTGAATTGTGACGCCAATCGATAAATTCCGCAATGCAGCAAATGCAAAATTGAAAGATAGTCACGACCAAGCCTAATTTCAATCAAAGGCTGATGGCAGCTTGCTGCATTAAGCTTAACTAGCTGCGCAAGTGCTCACTGACATTACTCTGAAGAACGATAGCACACAAGATTAGCCCCAGAACAGTCCTGCCTTTTTGAGTGTAAAAGCCAGTCTTTTATGAATAATTGACAATTTTCTTGGGAGCGCAGCGAGATAAGAGCCCATCAGTGCATCGAATATTTTTATTTTAGTAATATTGATTCGATTATGTGAAAAAGGCTTGTTAGTTCAACACAAGATAATCTCGGGATCGGCATTTTTAGGGTGTAGGGAGATGCCGATTAAAACAACAACCCCGGCGGGAGCCGGGGTTAATAGAACCTGATGCAGGGTGGTGCTGCTCAAAGACTAGCGTTCCAGATACTCGAGTTTGTCTTTCGTATCTTTCCAAGTATCGGCTTCTGCAAGCGGCGCTTTTGACTTGGTGATTGAGGGCCATTTGCGCGCGAGCTCAACATTCATTTTGATGAACTGCTGCTGATCAGAAGGCACATCTTCTTCCGCAAAAATTGCGTTAACAGGGCATTCAGCCACACATACCGCGCAGTCTATGCACTCATCAGGATCAATCGCCAGAAAATTCGGGCCTTCGCGAAAACAATCAACCGGGCAAACATCCACGCAGTCGGTGTAACGGCAGCGAATGCACGATTCGGTTACAACGTGAGTCATAAAAATCCTATCTGTATCTATTTTTGAAATTATGGCAAAGCGCTCTTGATCTTCAGACTGCGTGGCGCCTTACCAGATTCACGGCTTGAATCGCAAAGCTTTGTATTTTAAGACAAACTACCTTGCTCTACAAACCCGGTTTAGATGGTTTTTGAATAAGCAAATAAATTAAATCACTCATGTCCCTGTTATAAAAGCGGTCTTCTGGCCTCTGGTGGTGAATTATTTTGGGCTCACGGCCTAAAATTTACTCACGCATAGCAGGCGCTGTGCTTGGGGTTGCTGAGATAGAATCAAACTACTACATAAGAGGACATCATGGATACATCTGCAGCCCGCGCGGCTATTTTTGGTCGGATTCGTAAAGCTCAGCAGCGCCCGCCCGAGCCTAGCGCCGCCGAATTTGATGAGGTTCAAAAATATCTCGCCTCAAGTCATGCTGGCCCACAACCTGACATCGGTACCGATTTAGTTCATCGATTTCGTACTCAAGCCGAGCGCACCTCGCAAACGGTAGATGAAATAGCGACGCTGAGTGATGCGCCTGCTGCCGTCGCACGCTATCTAGATAGCATAGGCGTAGCCCGATCAGCAATCGCTTGGGAAACCTTGTCCGACATTCCATGGAATGAATCCGGTTTGCACGTTGAATTTCGTCCCCCAATCAATGAAGACATGGTGGGCATCACTAGCTGTTTCTGCGCTGTTGCCGAGACCGGTACGCTGATGCTGCTCTCAGGTGCGCAAACCTACGCGTCCGCAGCCTTACTGCCAGAAACACATATCGTTTTGGTGCCCACGTCGCGTATCCTTCGTTCGATTGAAGATGCCTTTGATCTCGCAAAAAAAGAACGAGGTGAATTACCGCGTGCGACGAATTTCATTTCTGGCCCCTCGCGTACGGGTGATATTGAACAGACCATCGTGCTTGGTGCACATGGACCGTATCGAGTGCATCTGATATTAGTACGAGATAACTGAATTTAAGTTGTGCTTAGACGATCTCAATGAAACCAAAAATTCTTGTTACACGCGCAATTTTTCCGCAAGTCATTCAGTATTTATCTGAGCATTTTGATGTTGAAGATAATCAGGATGACGCGGGCTACGACGATGCCGAGTTAGTGCAGCGTTTGCAGGGCAAAGCGGGCGTGTTTGCCAACCCCACTCATCGCTTTACAGCAGAATTATTTACTGCGTGTCCAAGCCTGAAAGCGGTCTGCAATATGGCTGTTGGCTACAACAATATCGATGTGTCTGCCGCTACTGCTGCTGGCGTGATGGTGACGAATACGCCTGATGTCTTAAATGAGACCACCGCTGATTTTGGTTGGACATTAATGATGGCTGCTGCACGTCGTGTTTCTGAATCTGAGCATTATTTACGTGCGGGCCTTTGGAAGAAGTCGCACTACCTTGATTTTTTAGGTGTTGATGTACATGGAAGTACACTCGGCGTGATTGGTATGGGGCGAATAGGGCAAGCGATTGCACGTCGTTCCATGGGTTTCAACATGAAGGTGGTGTATCACAACCGAACTCGGTTGGCGCCTGAGTTAGAGATAGCAGCGAATCATGCGCAGTATCTCAGTCGTGATGAAGTATTGCGAACCGCTGATCATGTGATTTTGGTGCTACCTTATTCGCCAGCGGTGCATCATTTAATAGGTGCTGAGCAGCTCGCGCTCATGAAACCGACTGCGACTTTAGTGAATATCGCGCGCGGTGGCATCGTTGATGATGCAGCATTAATTAATGCACTTAAAGCTGGTCAGATTGCGGCGGCGGGTGTGGATGTATTTGAAAATGAGCCTGCGTTTAACCCCGATTTTTTATCGCTAAAAAATGTGGTGTTGACATCTCATATTGGTAGTGCATCTGTGCCCACGCGTCATGCGATGGCCTATTGTGCTGCCGATAATTTAATCGCTGCCTTGTCGGCTAAGCGACCACCTAATCTCTTGAATGCAGAAACATTCAAGCCTTAAAAATAAGACCGTAAGGTCTGCACAGCGCGGGAGAAAAAGATGGCCGATATAACGATCGTTCAAGATCATGCAATGGCCATGGAGGAAGCGCGTGCTGCGGCACAAAAAGTCGCTGACCAAATGGTCATTGATTACGAAATGGTCGCCGAGTGGCAGGATGATGTGCTGAGTTTTAAGCGCACGGGTTTTTCTGGCACGCTGGCGTTAACGCCAGGTCGCGCTGAACTCGAGATTAGCCTAGGGATTATGCTCAAAGGCTTCTCTCGAAAAATAGAAGAACAAGTGACCAAAAATATGGCAAAGGTGTTCTCTACGTAGTTCAGCGGTTGGAACAACGATGCGCCGTTTTAGACAGACAGTAATTCGACATCAAAAATCAAGGTTGCATCCGGTGGAATAACACCACCAGCAACGCGTGAACCATAGCCCAGCGATGACGGAATGATGAGTCTGCGTTTTCCGCCGACTTTCATTCCCTGCACGCCTTCATCCCAACCTTTAATTACATGGCCGGCGCCGAGCGGAAATTCAAAGGGCTCATTGCGTTCTACGCTGGAATCAAACAGTTCGCCTGCGCTGCCATCAGGATTTTGCAGCCATCCACTGTAGTGAACGCTGACGTAATCACCTTCGACGGCTTCGGCCCCGCTTCCTAGCGTGAGATCGTCATACTGCAAGCCAGAGGCAGTAGTGGTTTGAGACATGGTTTCCCCTCGATTTATTAGCAGCCATCATTTTAACAGCCGGCCAGAATCTATAATGCACGCATGAGGAAATGTCGATGACCGTTTTTACTTCGTTCTTTCGTGCGCTAATGGCGCAGCTACATCCGCGCATGCTGCTGCTGACCTTGTTGCCATTTATCGTTGCGCTAGGTGTGTGGGGTGTGGCGCTCTGGTTGGGTCTGCAGCCCTTGATCGATCAATTGCAGGCCTGGTTCTCTGACTACGGATTATTTCGCTGGACTGGCGATATGCTCGATTCATTAGGGCTTGCCTCGTTGAGAACTTTATTAGTCCCCTTGATTGCGATGTGGTTGCTACTGCCTTTGATGGTGCTTAGCGCTTTGCTGTTGGTGAATGTGATGGCCATGCCCGTGATTGCCAATTACATCGGTGATCGTTTTTACCCGCAGCTGAAACGACGTGAGGGTGGATCGATCAAAGCCGGCCTGTGGTTATCCTTTTCGTCGTTTGTGATTTATTTATTCGCGTGGTTGATTGTTCTCCCGCTGAATTTGGTTCCCTTGTTTGCTGTTTTAGTACAGCCTTTATTATGGGGATGGTTGACGGCGCGAGTGATGTCGTATGAAGCTCTATCGTCGTTTGCCGACGAACATGAGTTAACCCTGATTCGAAAGCAGCAGTTTCCCATGCTGATCATTGGTGTAGTGACGGGCAGTCTGGGCGCTGCACCGGGCTTGTTGTGGCTAGGTGGTGTGGCCTCAGTTATTTTCTTTCCCATCTTTGCGGCCGCAGCGATTTGGATGTACTTATTGATTTTTGTTTTTAGTGGTTTGTGGTTTCAATTTTATTGTCTGGATACTCTGGCGGGTCTGAGAAGTATCCCGATAGTTGACGTGGACCCTACACGCGTCATCGACATCAATTAATTAGCTGACTTTTTTTAACGAGAACTTTATGGCATTTGGCATCATCATCATTGGCGACGAAATCTTGTCAGGTAAGCGTAACGACAAGCATCTGGCCAAAATCATCGAGCTACTATCCGAGCGTGGATTAGCACTTTCATGGGCTGAGTATCTGGGGGATGATCC